>DUPO01000115.1 GCA_012838275.1 Spirochaetales bacterium | reverse complement strand
TTCTTAGGGTATCATCCCCCCATCGCACAATCTTTAAGGAGAGAGAGTTATGAAAAAAGGTATCGTTCTCTTGATGATCGTACTGATGGTTTCTTCCTTTGCTTTTGCACAGGGGTCAAAAGAAGCCACCTCGGAAAAGACCGAAGGGCCCATGAAAGTGGGAGTCATTTACATCAGCCCTCCTGGTGACATGGGGTACTCCTACATGCACGACCAGGGCACCATTGCCATGGAGAAGCACTTCGGAGACAAGGTCAAAGTCTACAGGCTGGAAGACATCGCAGAAAACGAAAATAGCGAAAGGGCTATGGAGAACCTCATTGACGAGGGTTGCAAGATTATTTTTGCAAACTCCTATAACTACCAGCAGTACATGCTCAACGTTGCACAAAACTTCCCTGACGTATATTTCGAACACTGCTCCGGCTATCTGCTCAACGACAACATGTCCAACTACTTCGGCAGAATGTATCAGATGCGATACCTCTCAGGCATGATCGCTGCAAAGATGTCCCCTACCGGAAAACTCGGCTACGTGGGAGCTTTCAACACTCCTGAGGTTGTACGTGGAATCAACGCCTATACCCGTGGGGCAAGGGCTGTCAATCCCAAGTCAACCGTCACTGTGGTTTGGACCAACACTTGGTACGACCCCTCCTTGGAACGCCAAGCCGCCGTATCCTTGCTCGACCAGGGTTGTGATGTAATAGCACAGCACCAGGACACCACCGAACCTGCAAAGGCCGCCATTGAACGCGGTAAGTATGCCATCGGCTACAATGCTGACTTCAGAAGCATGATCGGTGACGACAGGATCCTCGTTTCCACCATGTGGAACTGGGGCAACTACATGATCCCAGCAGTCCAGAGCGCCATGGATGGAACCTGGAAAAGCCAGAGCTACTGGGGCGGACTTGAGGATGATATGATCCGTCTCTCCTCCATCTCCCCCTTGGTTCCTGCAGAGTTCCAGAAAGAGATCATGGCCAAACAGGATGAACTCCATGCAAATAAATGGGATATTTTCTGGGGCGAGATCAAGGACAACACGGGAAAGGTTCGCCAGAAAGCCGGCGAAAAGATGTCTGATGAAGCTATGCTGACCATGGATTGGTTTGTAGAAGGTGTCATCGGTAAGGTCAAATAACAGAATCACACTCTAATTATAGGGGCGGGCATTCGCCCGCCTCTACTTCTTTCAGGACAGTCCTCTACCGAGGGCAACCATACAACTGGATACAATATGCATGAAATCACCCCCGAAGATACGCCTGTTGTGCGTATGGTAGGCATTACCAAGCGATTCCCTGGGGTCCTCGCAAACGACAGCGTCGACCTTACTTTACACCGCGGGGAAGTCCTTGCACTACTAGGCGAGAATGGTGCGGGAAAGAGCACTCTGATGAATATGCTTGTAGGCCTCTACAGGCCTGATACAGGCGATATCTACGTTCATGGAAAGCTTGCAGAGATTAACTCGCCGCAAGACTCCATGGCCTTGGGCATAGGTATGATACACCAGGAGTTCATGTTGGTAGGCAACATGACAGTAGCAGAAAACATCATCCTCGGCATGAAGGATCTCCCCCTTGTCCCCCGCATTGCAGAGATAAAAAAGAATATTACAGACCTGAGCAAACGTTACGGCTTGCAGGTCGATCCGGATAAAACAGTCCACGACCTCTCTGTTGGCGAACAGCAGCGTGTTGAAATCTTGAAACTGCTCTATAGAGGGGCAGAAATACTCATCCTGGACGAACCGACAGCAGTGCTGACCCCCGGAGAGGCGAGAGACCTCAACGAGATTCTCAAAAAGATGCTTCAGGAGGGTAAGAGTGCCATCTTCATCACCCATAAGATGGATGAGGTGATGGAGTTTTCCCATACCGTACAGGTGCTCAGACGGGGCAAGAGCGTCAACGTCTGCCCGACATCCTCCATCAAGCGAATTCAAGACCTGGCCAACATGATGGTCGGTAGGGATATCCTCTTCTCCTTGGATCGCGGGCCTTTCAAGCCAGGCGAGATATTGTTGGAAGCCAAGAACCTTGTCATGGATAGCCTGGTGGGAGGGGGGAAACGCGTCCTCGACGACGTCTCCTTCAGTTTGCGCGGGGGGGAGATCCTCGGCATAGCAGGAGTGGCTGGCAATGGCCAGCAACAACTCACTGAAGCCTTGACAGGTCTGATGATGGTAAACGGCGGTCAGGTTTTCATCAAAGGCAAAGATCATACCAACAAGACACCCCTACAGATCATCAAAAGCGGGGTCAGCCATATTCCTGCCGACCGGGGCAGAATGGGCGTTGTTGGGGACATGAGCGTGGGAGACAACCTCTCCATGAAAAAATACCGTACCAAGGAACTCAGCGACCATTCGATTATAAAACGTAGCTGGGTCCGCCTATTTGCGGAAAGACTCATAGAGACCTTTACCATAAAGACCCCATCCCAGGACACTTCGGTAAAATTCCTCAGCGGAGGAAATATTCAGAAGACCATCCTAGCACGCGAAATTGACTCCTGTGGGGGTATCCTTATAGCTGTCTACCCCTCCAGAGGCCTGGATGTTGGGGCGACTGAGGCCGTAAGGCAGAACATCATCAAGCAGAGGGACATGGGTAATGCTGTTTTGTTGGTATCTGAGGAGTTGGAGGAGCTATTGATGGTGGCTGACAAGGTTGCTGTCATGTTCGAAGGAAGGATCATGGATATTATGGACGTGAAGGATGCCAAGACAGAAGAGCTCGGTATGTTGATGGCTGGTGTGGAAAGGGGGGAAATATGAGATTTTCCCTTGAGAAACGGGACAGCAAATCCCGAAAGATGACCATCCTGGTACCCATCCTTTCGTTGTTGCTCTCATTTTTGCTTGGAGCAATTGTCCTCGGTCTGAACAACGCCAATCCGATTCAGACCTATTCGGCTATGGCCAAGGGCGCTTTCGGAAGCCAGTCAAAGATCCAGTTCACCTTGGTCAAGGCAATCCCCTTGCTGCTCTGCGGCTTGGCGGTAGGCATAGCTTTCAGGCTGAAGTTCTGGAACATCGGAGCCGAAGGCCAGTATGTCAGTGGTGCGATAGGTATCACGTGGGTGATGCAGTTCTGGACATTCCTACCCAACTGGATGCTTCTTCCTGTTGGAATTCTGGTCGGTGTTATCTTCGGAGCGATCTGGGGTGGTATCCCAGGGGTTCTGAAAGCGCAGTGGAGTGTCGATGAGACACTGGCCACCCTGATGCTCAACTACATCATCATAGGCTATGCAGAGTATCTCTACATCAACGCATGGAAAGCTCCCAGAGGGAACATGGGAACAGTCAGATACCCGGAATTCGCTTGGTTACCCAGGATCTGGGGTCGGGTCCATGCCGGTGTTTTCTTTGCTCTTATCCTGGTAGCTGTGCTCTGGTTTGTCCTGTACAAGACCCGATGGGGCTTCGAACTGAATATGATCGGCAAGAACCAGAGGGCTGCAAGATGCCAAGGTGTCTCCATCAAGAAGAATATCATTGTGGCAATGCTCATTTCCGGAGGGATTGCAGGCCTTGCCGGAGCCATTGACTCAGCTGCAGTAACCCACCAGCTCACCAAGGGTGTTGATGCAGGGTATGGGTTCACAGGAATCATCATTGCATGGATGAGCGGACTCAACCCGATCGTCTCCATTTTCATAGCCCTTTTGATGGCAGCCTTGGAAACAGGCTCCGATGCTTTGCAGATTACCTTGAAACTGCCGGCGGCTATGGGAGAGGTTTTACAGGGCCTTATTCTCATTCCGCTTTTGGCCGGTACCGTATTCACCGAATACCATCTGCGAATCCAAGGCAAACATAAGGAGATCTCCACATGAACTGGATAGACTTTACAACCAAACTGCTTGCAGCAACCCTAGCAATGGGGACTTCCCTCACCTATGCCACTCTCGGAGAGGTATTCACCGAGAAGACCGGAATCCTTAATCTGGGGATGGAAGGTATCATGCTCATGGGAGCGCTGTCAGGTTTCGCAACAGCTTTTTCTACTGGAAATCTCTACTTGGCGATAATTGTGGCTATGATTGTCGGAGCATCCTTCTCCCTGATTCATGCGTTTTTGTGCATCAGCATGAGGGCAAACCAAGTTGTCTCCGGCCTCGCCATCACCATGTTGGGAACCGGTATGGCAAACTTTCTCGGCCAGCGCCTCGGACCTGCGTCCAACAAGTTCAACCTCTGCGGCATGAACCTCGCAACAAAGTTCGATAATATAGCAATTCCCGGCTTGCACAAGATTCCCGTAGCAGGAGCCTTTTTTGATGTGAGTGTCCTCACCTATGCCCTCTATCTGCTCATCCCCTTTGCATGGTTCTTCATGTACAAGACCAAGCATGGAATGGTGATCCGTTCTGTAGGGGAGAATCCCAGGACCGCAGCGGCCATGGGTATCTCAGTGTCAAAGATACGGTATATCTATACGGTGATCGGAGGCATGTTCGCCGGTCTCGGAGGTGCGTGTCTCTCTCTCAGCTTCACCCCGAGCTGGAATGACGGCATGACCGGAGGCAAGGGCTGGATTGTCATCGCCTTGGTGATCTTCTCCGCATGGAACCCTGGCAGGGTGGTGATCGGGACCCTGATATTCGGAGGGATCACAAGCTTGCAGTTCAGCCTGCAGGCTGCAGGATTTGAAATGGTCATCCCCACACAATTCCTCGCTTTCTCACCTTACCTGATCACCCTGCTGGTACTTACCGCGATGACAATCATCAATCAGAAGAAAAAAGGATCGTATGCCTCCCCTGCCGCTTTGGGAACTTCTTTTGCCATTGATGACAAGTGAGAACAGATCATCATGAAGTGACGGGACCTTCGGGTCCCGTTTTTCATCCTTGCCTGCATCATCTGAATTCGATAGGATGTGACAATGAAGAAAACCAATGCAATGCGAATCCTGGAGGGACAATCCATAGAATATGAAGTCCTGTCCTATGACTGGGATGAGGAGCATCTCGATGCCGTGCATGCTAGCTCCACTTCAGGCATACCAGCCGAACAGGTATTCAAGACCATTGTGATGCAGAACAGTGATAATGAGGTGTTCGTATTCTGTCTCCCAGCTGAATTCTCAATTAGTCTCAAGAAAGCACGGGCTTTGACCGGGAGTAAGGAGATAGACCTGATCAAGACGGACAACCTGCTGAGTCTTACCGGGTATGTCCGAGGGGGCTGCTCGCCTTTGGGCATGAGGAAACACTTCCCCACTTTTGTGGAAGAACTCTCCCTATTACAGGAGCATATATATGTCAGTGCGGGCTTACGTGGCTTTCAGCTAAAAATCACCCCAGAAGACCTAGTAAAGGCCACAGGGGGCCACTTTGCTGACTTTACCTAGCTATGCCGGTTCTGGCTGGTAAAGTATCTTCTCAACCGACGGCTTACGGTGACACCAACCAGCAAGATTGTCAGGACCATTGCTGCTGAAAAAAGGCTTAGCGACCAGTTCAGCCTCCACAGTCCCATCCTATAGTGCGTCAGGAAGATATCCAGAGCTGTGAAGGTCAGAAACAATACGATCAAGTTGAAGAAGACAAGATCAGCCAGAGGAATCCGGGATCTCTTCCGTGTCAGGAACATGAGGAAAAAAAGCGCAACCCCTAGGAAAAACACACCGGCTGTCGGCAATGCAACAGGAACAAACCAGGTAAGGCTGCCAGCCACCAGAAGATTGATCATCACAATATACCCAAGTATGGAGGCCATGAGCAGGAGCGTTGTCAGCACAGGATGGGCTTTGGCTTTTTTTGTGGTTGTAAAAACAGCTGAAATCCAAAGAAGAACCAGAGCCCCCACTACGATAAGAGACCAGTTGAACCGGTTGTCTATCGAATCGATACCAAGCAGGTAGATTGATACAAGGATGGTATGGATGGTCGCCTGAGCTACATAGGTATGTTTTGCCACCAGAGCCATCGCTATGACCAGAGCCGCCATCGCAGTACTGAAAAGAGGGATGAAACTATACGCCATATTGCCCGAAAACCACATGGTAAGGGCTATGGTGATCTCACTCACGACCAACAAGGAGAGTATCAGCTCAATGATACCCTTGCTTGTCTTGTTTATCCCTTCGGTCCCTTTTTCGGGTAAAGGCTGGGGAAAGAGAGGTTCAGAGTCTCCTCTTTCCATACCTGGGGGCAGAATTACAGGCGTTTGACAGAGGGGGCACTCTCTTGCCCTCTCTTCCAACTTCACCCCACACTGTATGCAATATGCCATGCCTCACTCCTTGTATTCTGGTGTACGGTTGGTCGAAACTTCAACAGGGATGCCGTCTTCCACCAAAAAACGACAGAACATCCGCTCAAGGGAGGTATCCGTATTGAAGAAACTGCTAAAGTTGATGACGACCTTATCCTTAAAGCCGACGACTGCAAGGGACACCTTGTTGATCTGCCCCGGGCAGAGATAGAAATCCATGCGGGAAACGGAACTTTCCAACTCCTCTGGTACCTTCACATACCCAAGGTTGGAAATGATGGCGGAATACAAATCGTCCCCCAGTGAATTGGAAAGCAATTTGAAAAGGGGATTCTTAATGGCAGTTGGGGCGAAACGCATCAGGATATGGCGTTCCCCGCCCACATTCCGCTTGATCTGGCTACGAATTTTCTTCGGATCCTGCGAAAGGGACATGTCCAGATATATCTTTTTGAGAATCTCCTCAAAAGTATACTCTCCGAGAGCAGGTTCGATACCCGGAACCGCAAAGAGTGTGAAATTCCTCATGGTTTCGAAATGGAAGATGTTTCTCAGATTCATGGGGACCGATAGCTTGATGGGCTTGCGTTTCTTCTGTTGCGGAACTTCTTCCTTCTGGAACTGTTGCAACACCATTGTCAGCACTGAGGAGAGGTAAACGGTTACCGTATAGCCACGCTCCCTACACCGCTCACGCAATGTCCGGGCATCGACCATAGCACTGATGACCTTTACCCTGTCGTCATACCCTCCTGAACCCTTCCGGTGATAGGCCGCCCCGGTTGATGGGGAGCCTGGTATGTTCTTGTCATAGAAATGCTGGAATGGATCGCTGAATTCCTGGGGGTCGGGCCTCTCTTTAAAATCCAGTGCGCCGCTAAAACTCACATCAGAGATATCGGCGATGCGGCAGTACTCACTTACAATCATCTTCAGGTAAACCAGAGCCCCCGATCCATCAGTAAGGGCATGAAAGCACTCCAAGGCTATCCTGTGTTTGCTATAGAGCACTTTCAGAAGATAGCCGTTGTTATCCTTGAAGGATATCCTTGCACTAGGATAAGATCCTTCCTCATGCAGGACAGGACTCTTGTGGTTCGGGGAGAGGTAATACCAGAAAAATCCCTTATGAAGGCTTACCTTTGCATATGAACAGCGCTCCAAGGTATTATGCAAAGCAAGTTCCAGAATCTGAGGAATTATTTCCTGTTTAAGATCCATGGATATACGGAAAGTGTTCGCATTGTATTTGGCCTCCGTAGGAGGATAGATAAGGGCTGAGTTGTCCAAGGCTATGAAACCTTCAGGTGCGTAACTTTGTGCTCGTATCATTCTATTCGTCGTATCGCTTCCCATGTTTGTAGAAGGGGGTTTTCACCAGTTGCGCCCGCTTTCTCTTTCCATGGATTTCAATGGTCAGTTCATCACCAAACTTGAGCTTGGGCTCCCGCTTGATAAGGACATAGGCACAGAAGACCTGCAAAGTGGGGCTTTTGGTTCCGCTGGTGACAAAACCGATGGGTTCATCGTCAAGGAAGACCTCACATCCAGACCGAGGAACTGCCTTGTCGATCATGACAACCCCACGAAGGGTTCTAGGTATGCCCTCTTCCTTCTGTCTTGCTAGAGCTTTTTTTCCACAAAAATCTTCTTTTTCCAGGCGGACAAAGTACCCGAGGTTTGCTTCCAATGGGGTAATACTGTCACTTATCTCATGTCCGTACAGAGGGAGTTTCGCCTCAAGGCGCAGCGTATCCCTGCAACCGAGGCCACAACACTCAATGCCCAGCTCCTCCCCAGCTTCAAGGAGGGTATCCCAAAGCTCTGCTGCCTCTTCAGCTGCACAGTAAAGCTCAAAGCCATCCTCACCGGTATATCCGGTACGGCTGATAAGGCTCATAACCTCCCCTACAGCACAAGGGGAACGATATGTGAAGGGAGGCATCTTTTCACATTCGGGGCAAAATGTCTTAAGAACTTCGACTGCCTTAGGGCCTTGCAGAGCAAGTAAGGCCGTCTTTTCGGAGAGGTCCACGATAGTGGGTCTCTCAGCTCCTGGATAAGGGACCCCATCATGCATCCAGGCGAGGTCTTTTTCAATATTGGAAGCGTTCATTACTACCAGGTAGGAGGTGGTGTCACGACAATAGACGAGCAGGTCATCCACTACGGTACCGTTGGGATAGCACATCATGGTATACATGACTTCGCCTTTCTTCATGCCGCTGATGGTATTGGTACAAAGGTAATCCAGAAATCCGGTTGCATTTTCCCCGGTTACCAGACACTCCCCCATGTGGGATACGTCGAACAGGCCTACGTTAGTCCGTACTGCCTCATGTTCGGCATTAATGCCTTTTGAGAAATTAACCGGAAGTTCCCAGCCGCCGAAATCGACAAGCTTTACTCCTTCGTACTGACTGTACACATCAAACAATGGTGTGCGTTTCATTCCCTTCCCTCCTAGTAGCTGTGTGTTAGATCAGTGCTATCATTTCAATTTCAACCGCCACATCCTTAGGAAGCTTGGCAACCTGGACAGCCGATCGTGCTGGAAGGATACCTTCACCAAAATATGAGGCGTACACTTTATTCACTGCGGCAAAATCATCCATATTTTTAAGAAATACGGTTGCCTTCACAGCTTTGGAAAGGTCACTGCCTGCTTCTGCCAGGACGGCCTTGATGTTTTCAAAAACTTGCTTGGCCTGGTTCGCCGCATCCCCTCCGACCAATTCATTGGTTTTGGGATCGACAGGCAGTTGTCCTGAAGTGAATACAAAGGGAGCTGCTATAATAGCCTGGCTGTATGGCCCTATGGCTGCGGGAGCCTTGTCTGTATTCACGAGTTGCTTCTTGATCTGGTTACTCATATGCTATTTCTCCTATGAGGTAACAATACTCCCTGAATCACTCTCTTGCAAGCAGTTCCAGGGCTTTCCATTCGCTAGAGAGGCAACACTGCGGAATCGGAAAGGGGAAACAAACGCAGCAAGGCTCCTCCATTACAATAATACCTCCACAATTCATCATTGCAAAGGCATGCAGGTGCAAGGTTCTGTTACAGAAGCGAGAGCAGTTCCTCAGGGCTTGAGACAACGGCCATCATGGAGTCGGTTTTTTCTTGTCCCCGGGGAAAACCAAACCCGTAGTCAACTGCTATGAAGGATACGTTGGCCTCTTTGGCTCCCTTCTCATCGTGAATGGTATCACCGATAAGCACAGCTTCTGAAGCATCAACATTAAGGTCGGAGAGGACCTTGTTCACAATGTCTGCCTTACTGAGTTTCGAAGTCAGATCACCTCCTCTTATAGAGGAGAAATAGGGGGAAAAACCAAAATGGTCCATCATCGAAAGGGCGAGTTCCTCATTCTTGAGTGTCCCTACCGCAAGCAGGTAGCCTCTCTCGGA
The DNA here is from genome assembly GCA_012838275.1 of Spirochaetales bacterium. Lineage (GTDB taxonomy): Bacteria > Spirochaetota > Spirochaetia > Sphaerochaetales > Sphaerochaetaceae > Sphaerochaeta. The sequence continues at coordinate 1,836 of DUPO01000115.1, read as the reverse complement.
GAGCTTTTGCAAGGTCTGTTTGATCAAAGGATACTCCTTCGCTCCAAACTGGCCACGTACATTGTATTCCTTTCGGTAATGTTCTATTGCATCAGCAATAAGATCTTCTTCAAGATTGTAGGTATTGATGAAACACTGGACAATAGGAGGGCCAATGAATTTTTTCAGTTGGGTGATATCATGCTCAGGTTTGCGACCTACCAACTCCACAGCTTTGTTTGCAGTGGCAAATATGCCAGAGGAGGTATCCATTAGAGTACCGTCAAGATCAAAGATTGCTAATTTGAATTTCATGCTTGAACCATATGAAATAACCAGTCTTGTATCAAGCCATTTGATGCAACAAGATCACAGCGGTTATCGGAAAAAGGCGTAAGGGGGTCGGCACTGGTGAAATCCCCACCGGCTTCCCTGACAATACAAATACCAGCCGCCATGTCATAGTAGCCCAAGCAGAGCTCATAATACCCATCGACCCTGCCAGCTGCCAGATAACTCAATTCAAGGGCGCACGATCCATAGGACCGAAGGTCACTGGATGCAAGGAAAATCCGCTTCATCTTTTCAAAATAAGACTCAGCAAGATCATGTCTGCGGTGTGGAGGAACACAGACGATAATGGCTTGTGAATGATCTTCGAGTTTGGAGACTTGAATCGGCTCACCATTGAGGAAAGCCCCTGTGTCTTTGCCTGCCCAGAAAAGCTCATTTTGCCGCGGATTGAACACAACACCCACCAAGGGCTTGAAAGGCTCCATCTCCCAGGCAATGCTGATCGTATAGTTTGGAAGGGAACGAAAAAAGTTTGTCGTACCATCGATGGGGTCTATGATCCACCGACCATGCTCAAGTTTCCCACTTGAACCTGTCTCTTCACCGAATACGGCATCGGCGGGAAAGTGTTCCTTGATGATTGAGATGATGAGTTCCTCAGCAAGCTTGTCAGTTTCAGTTACAAAATCATTAGTTTGCTTGCGATGTAGTACATGACCGCCCCTCTTTCCTGCCTCTAAGACAAAAGCACCAGCTCTGTTAGCCGCTAAGAGGGCGACTTGCAAACGATCGGAAATCTCCTTATCCGTCATATATTCCCTTTCCTTCGTTCCAGGATACGTTCTCCAAGATTAACCACATACTTCCAATCGGTATGGGAGAAATCCTCAACACGGATGGTTTTCTCTTCAGCCTGGATAAGCGTTCCGGAGGGAGAATAATCCAAGTAGAGAACTTCCCAGCTGGTCTTGCCCTGGTTGTGCATGATGGCGGCAACGTTGTTTCTCCTGTCCCATGAACGAAGCATGTCGCTTCGCCCGGTTATCAGCACAACGGTAAGGTCAAAGCCCGGAATAGTAAACATTTTATCCTTATCATCAAACTTCTGGGCCTGTCTTGCCTGTTCTATCAGGGAGGCAGTTGTTTTGAGCAGCTCGTTCTCTGCCGTCTTGCAAAAATCAAAGAACCCTTTCCCACTCTTCTCTTCAAGTTTATCAAGGATCTCATGTAACCGCTTTGGCAGGAATCCTTCCAACGTGGATTCCAATTCCTCAAACTGCAGGGGGTCTTTCTCCTCAGTAGTTACAACAGAGACATCGTCATCTTTTTGGGATACTGTTTCAGCCAAAATAAACCGAGGGGGGCTCTGCACTCGAGAGACAGGTTCGGCAGCAGGTTTCATATCCCCAGGCTCTACAAAAACAGGAGGCATAGCCAATCTGTTGGAGAGTCTCGGCTCTTCCACTACCTCAGGCTCTTCCACTACCTCAGGCTCTTCCACTACCTCAGGCTCTTCCACTACCTCAGGCTCTTCCACTACCTTAGGCTCTTCCACTACCTCAG
>DUPO01000114.1 GCA_012838275.1 Spirochaetales bacterium | reverse complement strand
TTCCTGATGGAGTTTGCCACCAGTCTCATACAGATCATAGCGATCAGGAGTACCGGAAGGAAAGTGTTTACCATAGCACCCCTTCATCATGCATTTGAGTTGAAAGGGGTTGCAGAACGTACGATAGTGGGAAGGTTCACCGTAGTCTCCTGGGCCTTCGCCTCGTTGGCTTTCCTGCTATTTCTAGGAACAGGGTGGTAAGGCATGAAGCAAAGGCATTACTCCTATGATGACTGGACAGAAACGTATGGAAACAGGCAGTCCGCACTCAGTGAGACCGGGGGCAATGCAAGTGCCTTTACCTTCTTGTGTGTGTCGGTCTTGCTCATAGCCCTTGGTCTTATCATGCTCTACAGTGCCTCTTACAATGAGGCGCTTACCCATAATCTTCCCCACTATTATTTTTTCCAGCGACAGATGATGTTTGTCCTATTTGCCCTGCTCTGTTCCGTAGTGATTCGCCATATGCCCCTGATCTGGTTTCATTACTTGGCAATACCCATAGTCCTTGCTTGCTTTGTTCTGATGGGCCTTACCATCTTCACCTCAATGGGGCAGGAGAGGTTGGGGAGCCGTAGATGGTTACAGGTGGGAAGCTTGCCTTCTTTACAGCCTTCTGAACTGGTTAAAGTGGGGACAATTCTGCTTTTCTCACTCTTTTTCAGCAAAAAAAACGAGGAGGCCTCCTTTATAAAGCGGTTTGGTCTGCCCGTTGTCGTGGCAATGCTCTTCTCACTGCTCATCTTGCTTCAGAAAGACTACTCCACCACCATCCTCTACATCGGCCTTTGTGTGGCCATGTTTTTGGTCGGGGGGATGAAGATATCGACCCTGTTGTTAGGTTTTGCTTTCCTGACAGTTCCGGCTGTGACTCTGATGCTCTCCCAGCCTTATCGCGTAAAGCGGGTATTCTCCTTTCTTTTCTCTCAAGTCGACCAAGGGGGAATCAATTACCAGGTTACCAACTCCCTCAAGGCGATAGGGACCGGAGGATTGTTCGGGGTGGGCCTGGGCAACGGCACCTACAAGCTCGGACTCATCCCCGAAGTCCAGAGCGACTTCATCTTTGCCTCCATCTGTGAGGAGGTCGGCTTTGTAGGGGCGGCTTTCATCCTGGCCCTTTTCGCCATGTTCGCCATCCTGGGCTACAATGCCTATGTCAGGATGCAGAGCCGGGACCGTTTTCTCAGCTTTACGGCTTTTGGAATTACAACCATGATACTTTTGCAGGCGATCACCAACATCGCAGTTGTCACCGGTATGTTACCGCCTACAGGCATCCCCCTGCCGTTTTTCAGCCAAGGGGGCACCAATCTCTTTGTGGTGATCTGCCTATGTGCCTTGCTCTATAGGATTTTGCTTATCTCCAGTGGGCGCATCCCTCTTGAGAAAAGCACTCTCTCCCAAGAGATACGAGAGGATATCCTATTCGACTCCTCCCGGGATGAATCATGAGACGTGTTCGCATAGAGCTTAAGGTGTTGGTACTCCTGGTGGTGGTGCTTCTCCCCCTTGCTTATTTCTCCCTATCGCATGTACCCTCCCTGTACATAGGTTCGGTCATGCTCACCATCACCAACGATACTATGGCAACCCCCCATGCAGTGAAGAGCGCACTGGCTTCCTATAGGGGAAAGTCGCTTGTATCACTCTCTCCGAGAAGGGTCTCCAGGGAACTGGAATCTCTAGCCCTGGTCGATTCAGCCAAGGTCAGACGTTCATTTCCTTCAACTTTGCTGGTGGAGGTTGCATTGGTCGATACTCCGGCCCTTGTCTATGCAAAGGGAGCAGAGGATGAGACGGTTTCAGTCTATGTGCTGCGTGGCTCTTCCTTGCTTCCCTTGGTCCGTGAGGATTGGGCCCTGTTTGAAGACCATACGCTGAAGGTGGAAATTCCTGTCGGGTATGCTGTGATGATGGAGAAATATGGTATTGATGAGTCATTTGGAGAGGTTATGGAGCTTGCCTCATCACTTGAAGGAAATAGCACCTTGATAACTCGCATAAAATACGATAATAATAGCAGTAACAGCTTTGGAAAGATGGTATTGGAACTCTCTACTTTACATGCCCAGATTTGGTTGAGGGAACCTGTATCTTCTCTTCAGGTTGCCCAGGCCATACAACTGGTCCAGGAGGACCGGAGAGAGTCGCTTTCTTTCCTCAGTTCGCAAATCATGCGGTATGACCTCTACAAAGGGGCCATGGTACGAAGAAAATAGGACCGTCCATAAGGGGGTTGTGTCAATGGCAGGTGATAAAATGCTGATGGGGCTGGATATAGGTTCAAGCCGGACCAGGTGTGTAATTGGTTCGGTGAGCCGAGAAGGCCTGCTAATGGTCGACAGCATCTGCGAGCGCCCCAGTGAAGGGGTGCGTTCAGGCACTATCGTAAATATAGAACAGACCCTCAAGACCATACAGTCAGTCGTAAATGAAGCTGAGTTGCAGGCGGGTGCTGAGATCTCAGAGGTCGTCATCGGAATCGGTGGGGAGCACATCATAGGGATTGCGAGCACCGGGGTGGTAGGCATCAACAGCAAGGACCAGGAGATCAAGCGCGAGGATATCTTCCGTTCCCTTGAGGTCGCACGGGCTTTTGAACTACCCCAAGACAGGGAGATACTCCATACCCTGGTCCAGGATTTCCAAATCGACTCGCAGGTAGGCATCAAGGATCCCATAGACATGCTCGGCCACCGCCTGGAGAGTCGGGTGCTTATCGTAACTGCCTCTTCTGCAATATGCCAGAATGAGCGCAAATGCATACAGCGTTCGGGGCTTGGGGTGCAGCGTCTCGTACTGCAAAGCCTTGCAGACTCTGAAGTGGTGCTCAGCTCCGAGGAGAGGGAGATGGGGACCATACTCATCAACATAGGCAGCGGCATAACCGACATCATCGCCTATTCCAAGGGCTCTCCGGTATATACCGGCGGAGTGAACCTGGGAGGAGAGGCTGTTACAGGCGACATCGCCTATATCCTGAACAAGACGCGTGCGGTCGCCGAACAGATCAAGTGCGAATCCGGACACAGTTATGTCCCTTCTGTTTCCAGTGAGGAGATGATTACCATCCCTCAGATAGGAGGTCTTCCTGCTATAAGGATGCCAAAGAAGGAGTTGAGCAAGGTCATCGAACCTCGTATGGCGGAGATCTTCTCCCGCTTGCAAAACGACCTGGAAAAGGCAAATGTCCAGGGGGGCTTCGGAGGCGGGGTCGTGCTGGTCGGTGGAGGGGCCCTGCTAGGTGGGGTGACTGAGCTAGCCAGTGAGATTTTCCGTCTGCCTGCCCGTCTGGGTTTCCCCGAGGCCATCGGGGGGCTCGACCGCTCATACATAAGTCCTTCCTATACAACCGTATTGGGACTTCTCAAGAGTGAGGCGAAAAAAATCAGGGAAGTCTCTCCCAAGAGTAAGGCGAAAGCCCGTCCCCGACGTAAAGAGAGTGGGGCGGCTTCCAAAGTGAAGAGTTTCTTCAGAACATTGTTTTAGATTTAAGAGCCTGGTGGCAAAGGATTAGATATGGATTTCGGAATGTTTGAAGTGGAAGACATGGTACATGATGAGCAGGCCTCTGCAACTGTAATCAAAGTTGTCGGGGTCGGTGGCGCTGGTGGAAATGCGGTCAACCGTATGATCGCCAGCGGTCTGAAGAAAGTGCACTTTATCGCGATGAATACCGATATGCAGGCTCTGCAACGCTCCAATGCACAGGTGAGAATCCCTATAGGCAAAGAGCTTACAGGAGGTTTGGGTGCCGGCGGAATCCCGGAAGTTGGGGAGAAAGCTGCCCAGGAGAGCAAGGAAGACATCCGTCGTGAGATGGAGGATGCCGACATGGTCTTCATTACTGCAGGGATGGGAGGGGGCACCGGTACCGGAGCCGCCTCTGTTGTCGCTGAGATTGCCAAGAGCTGTAACGCCCTTACCGTAGCTGTGGTTACCACTCCCTTTGCATTTGAAGGGAAGAAGAAGCTCATACTGGCTCAGGCTGGTATTGAGAAGCTGCGCAAACAGGTAGACACCCTGATAATCATCCCCAATCAGTACCTTTTGAAGGTGGTGGAGAATAACACCCCGATCAAGCAGGCCTTTCTCATGGCAGACGAGGTGCTTTACATGGGCGTGCAGGGCATAAGCGAGCTTATCACCGAACCTGGTGAGATCAACATAGACTTTGCCGATGTGCGCACGGTGATGAAGGGGAAGGGCGATGCGCTGATGGGCATCGGGTTCGGTGAAGGGTCCAATAGGGCTGTGGATGCAGCCAGACAGGCCGTGAGCAACCCCCTCCTGGAGAACGCCTCCATCGAAGGTGCGAAGAACGTGCTGGTCAACCTCTCAGGCAGTGACACCCTTACCTTGCAGGAGTATCAGGATGTCGTTGAGATCATCACGGAGAAGTGCGCCGAGGATGCCCTCATCATAGCAGGCCAGGCCTTCAACCCCGAGCTGGGAGACCGAATCAAAGTGACTGTAGTGGCGACTGGCTTCGAACGCCGCCCTGAAGTCACCGGTAGTGAAGTCTCCGATATGGAACTGATCAAACGCCGCTATGCCTCCTCTTCCAAGGAAGAAGAGCCTCATGAAGCCGCAGTGAGTGCTAAAAAGGAAGATGTCGATGTGGGCTCCATACAGGTAAACCGCTGGCAGGATCTGCAGAAACAGATCAAGAAGGTCCCCTCAGGCAAGGATGATGACTACTCGATACCTGCTGTCTTGCGGTATTCCAGAAAATCCGACGAGAGCTGAAGATGTCCAGGGAGACCGATCAGGCATTGGTGGAGGAGTATGCCGATTACCTCCTGTTGGAACGGCGCCTCTCCGGGGCCACCATTTCCGTCTACACCCAGGAAATCGGGTTTTTCATTGCAGGCATTGAAGAGCGCATAGAAGATATCAAACCCTCCCAAGTGGAGCGTTACCTGGTGGCTTCCGCCAAACAGAGGGATCTTTCAGAGCGTACGGTGGCAAGAAACCTCTCCGCCCTACGTTCTTTTTTCATCTATTTGCAAAAGGAGAAGATCAGGCAGGACAATCCGCTTGAACAGATATCTTCCACGCGAAGGGCGCCCGATGCCCCTGTATTCTTCTCTGTCGAGGAGGTTGACCTTCTCTTGGAATCCATAGAGACCGAGACTCTGCTGGGCAAGAGGGACCGGACTATCTTCGAACTGATCTACTCCTGCGGGCTCCGCATTAGCGAAGCGTGCGACCTCAAGGTAGGTGACTACACAAAAGGCACCCTGAGGGTGAGGGGCAAGCGCAACAAGATGCGCCTCGTCCCCGTCGGGGAAGTTGCTGCCTCGGCTCTAAAGCTCTATCTCTCTGAGGTGAGGCCCCAGTTGGTGAAAGCCCGGTCTACGGAGCAGACCCTCTTTGTCGGGAGACGGGGAAAAAAGCTGACCAGGCAGGCGGTCTTCAAGCGGTTTCAGCAGTATGCCAGTCCGTTGGGGCTTGAGGGCAAGGTGCACACCCTCCGCCATAGCTTTGCCACACACTTGCTCGCAGGAGGAGCCGACCTTCGCAGTGTCCAGGAGCTCCTTGGGCACAGCGACATCCAGACAACTCAGATCTACACACATATAGAGACAAGCGGACTCAAGCAGTCCTATGATGCCTTTCATGTCCTGAAGGAAGACAAATCCCAATGAGCATCCTTCTTGTCCTATGCCCGATCATAGCAATCGGGGCCATTATAGACGCCATAGCCGGAGGTGGGGGACTCATTACCCTGAGTGCCTATGTAGCGGTAGGTCTTCCTCCTCAGGTGGCCCTTGGGAACAATAAGTTCGCTGCGGCAGGCGGGACTACTATTGCATGCTACCGGTACATACGAAACGGCCAGGTCGACTGGAAGGTCGGAAGCATAGCCATCCTCTTCTCCTTGGCAGGTTCTGCTGTAGGTTCCTCCCTTGCAACGCGATTTGCTGATGCATACCTGCACTACTTGCTGATTTTCCTTGTGCCTGTCATTGCTGTCTTCATCATGCTCAAGCCTGATTTCGGGCAAGCCAAACCAATGGATGACAAGCTGGCCATCCCGCTCTCCGCGGTGGCTGGCCTTGCCCTCGGGGCGTATGACGGATTTTTCGGACCGGGTACAGGGATGTTCCTCACCATCATTTTCACCTCGGTCATCGGCCTTGACCTGCTCAGGTCCTGCGGTACTGCTAAGGTGGTTAACCTCGCTTCGAATGTGGCGGCTCTCGCCACTTTCGTCAGGTTCGGCAGCATAGATTATGCCATCGCCATCCCTTGCGCCATCAGTGCCATCATAGGTGGCTACATTGGCAGCGGCCTTGCCATACGTGGCGGTGTGAAGGTGATCAAGCCTGTGATGCTTCTGGTCCTTGGCCTGTTGCTGCTCAAGGTAGCCTCCTCTACATTCGGTCTGTTCTGATGCAAAGGGATGGCATCCTCTTCTTAGAGGGATATGAGAGTATCCCTGCTGCTTGCCATCTCACTGTTGCCACTTACAGGACCCCAGAAGCTGAGTTTTGCCCGCCAAAACCCCAGCCCCGATGATATCAGGAGAAGGTTTCCCCGGCATTGGTCCCCTGCTAGGGTAGCCAGGATGCAAAAATTCCTCTCAGATAAGGGCGGAAACGGCTCCAAGGGACCCAACGGTGTTGTCTTTCTTGGAATGCAAGAGTATCCCTCTCTTCTTGCAGGGGAGAATGATCCCCCTTTCAGACTGCTTTACAGGGGTAGGCTCCCCACCCCTGGCGAACAGCTTCTCTCGCTTTGCGGCACGCGTAAGGCGGACCTTAGAGGGGAGATGGCCTGCTATGCCCTCGCCCTGGAGGCTGGGGCGAATAATGTCTC
>DUPO01000113.1 GCA_012838275.1 Spirochaetales bacterium | reverse complement strand
ACCCCTGGAAAAGGCCAAACCCACCCCGACCCAGCATGACCACATCCCCCACCTTGGCCGTGGCCCTCATCGCTTGGATAAGGAATTCGACGGTGGAAACCCTCTCAAGGTCAAAGCGTTCCCAGAAATTTGGTTTTGCATCATATACTTCATCGAACAGGCTGAAGCCGTACTCTCGCATGATCTTGCCAAGCTCCTGCTTATCCACATAGCTGAGGCCGAGCTCCTTGGCAAGTTTTTTCCCTATATAGGTTCCTTCACTACCCATCTGACGAGAAATGGTGATGACTCCCATAAGCACCTCCTTGGGATCTGCTTGGAAAGTGGAAAGCCAGTCCCACACTTGTAGGGTAGACAGTGCACATGGTGCTGTCAAGGAAGAGAGGGAGCCCTCTGTTCCTATTTATTTGTCATCAGAGAGTTTCCCAATCCATCCTGAGTACCTTTTCTACAAATACTTTGGCAAGGAAAGGGTCGAACTGGGTGCCTGCGTTCCTTTTGAGCTCAACTGCCGCTTTCATTGGAGTGATGCTTTCACGATAAGTCCTTTCGCCGGTCATGGCATCAAACGAGTCTGCAATTGCCACAATCCTGGACTGGAGGGGAGTCTCCTCCCCCCGAAGCCCTTTGGGATATCCCTTCCCGTCGAACCGCTCGTGGTGGGCAAGCACATATCCGGCAAGAGATGACATGTCATCGACTGAGAAGAGGATGCGGTACCCTATCTCCGAATGCCGCTTCATCTCCTGCCACTCCTTGTCGGTAAGCTTGCCCTGCTTGTTGAGGATGGATTCGCTGATGGCAATCTTGCCGATGTCATGCATCAGGCCGAGCAGCTTCATCTCCGATATCTGCAACTCGCTCATTTCAAGAGCGATGGCAAGATTTTTGCAAAAATCGCTTACCCGACGGGAGTGAAGCTCTTCCCGCTTGTTCTTCTCATGCAAGGTGTTGATGATGGCATAGACCGCACGCCCACGCATGTGGGGCGACTCCATCAGCTTGCGAGTGTCGACATCCTTCTCAGCATGTTTGATGATCTCATTGATGTCATCATCCTGGCTATCCATCTCACACAAACCAAAGCTGACGGAGGTCCGTACCGAGTCCATGACCAACATCTCAGAGACTTGCGCGCGGATCTCTGAGATAATCACTTCAGCTTCCTGTTTCGTCGTATTGAAAAATACCAGAGCCACCTCGTCGCCTCCGACCCTGGCAGCATAGTGCTCCTTTCCGATACGCTCCTTGATAATGGATGCGATCCTTTGCAAGAGCAGATTCCCCTGCTCCCTTCCAAAGGCATCATTTATGATCCTCAGGCCATTCACATCACCGAAAGCTACAGTAAGGGGAAATCTCCCCACTGAATTGAAACTGCTCACATGCTCTTCAAAATGTGTCCTGTTATAGAGGCCGGTCAGTGTATCGTGGGTGCTGGCGTAGCGGATCTTGTCCTCCTTGCTCTTGCGCTCTGTAATGTCAATCGCCATGCACAAGGATTCCAGCGTCTCATCGCTGGAGGGATCGAAAACACAAAGGGACAGGTTCACCCAGACTACAGACCCATCCTTTTTGATGAAACGCTTGTCAAAGTTAAAGGGACCTCTCTCTCCCAAGCGCATCCTCTCTGTCATCTTTGCAGACAGCTCCTTGTCTTTAGGATGGGTAAACGTTTCCCATGTATTTCCCAACAACTCTTCCCGCTTCAGCCCAAGCAGGTTTAGATAGCTCTGATTGACGTTGTGGACCTCCCCGGTGATAAGGTCGGTAAGGGACATACCGATAGGCGCCTGTTCAAAAATGGTCTTTAATTGGTGTTCGCTCCTCTTCAAATCGCTGACAGTCACCATCCTATAGGCCTGGTTGAACAGGAGGAGACAGAGCAGATAGAACCCTATGGGGTAATAGACAAGAAAGGGGACCGTCATGACCGCAAAAATTGCAGGTTGCAACTCCTTAGGGAGAAGGAACATGCAGAGGTACACCCCAAGATGAGTCACAAATCCAACGAGGAGGAATTCAAGACCCAGATAATGCTGCCTGTTCGAAACATTCTTGAAACGTGCCTTATGCCAGATACTTCCGATGGCAAACGAGACAAATATGAGGGAAACTCCAGCAAGTACCCCTGCTCCCCCAAGATATATCCTAAAAAGCGCCATCATGATGGCACCGATGAGGGAGGGGACAAACCCAAAAGTCATCGCCGAGACCCCAGCGATAATCGAGCGGGAGTCAAACTGCACCCCCTGCTCGATGACCAGCGGGTTGAACATGAAAAGGATACCCAAAAGTCCAATCACAAAGCCAATCAGAGGGGTATGGGAAAACAGCTTGGAATGGTCCCTGAAGGGATAGGTCGAGTACACCACGCTGAGGATAAGCAGAAACAAGATGTTAAAGGCGAGTACTTCCACCATCTCTACTGTTCCCCACCATCTAAGAGGACAACAGTGTTTCTCCCCCGCCTCTTCGCCTCGTAGAGGGCCTTGTCCGCCAACCCGACCAGGGCGTTGATATCATCGATATGGGGCGAGGCGGCAGCCACCCCGATACTGACACAGACAGGGACCCTTATGGATTCATACATGAATATGTACTCTTGCACTGCCAGGCGCAGCTCGTTGCATTTGTCCATTACCTGGAGCGTGGTCATCCCGACAAGGGAGATGATAAACTCATCCCCTCCAAACCGTGCAATGGTATGGGTCCGTTTCAAGATATGGCGGACAACTGTCGCAAACCCCTTGAGTACCGCATCTCCTGCAAGGTGTCCATAAAGGTCATTGATCAGCTTGAAATGGTCGATGTCGCAGAGCAGGACATGCACGGAAGTCCCTTTTTCGTGGTGCTCCTGAAGCTCCTCTGCTATACGTTCCATGAAGTACCGGCGGTTGGCAAGAGAAGTGAGGGGGTCAAGGTAGGAGAGATCTTTCAAACGCTGTTGCAACAGCCTGCGTTCGGTTATGTTAATTATCATGACTGTTACGGCACGATGGCCCATGTATGGTTTTGGCATCGGGTACATGCGAGCCTCAAACCATTGGACTCCCCCCGGACCATTGAGCTCAGGAAGGCTGACCCTGTCTGTCTCAAGCTGGTATTCAAAGCAATTGAGGACATTTCCAGCCAAGGTTTTCCATATCTTTCCTATGAAGTAGTCGGAAAAATCCTTCTCCATGAACTCGTAGATATTTTTCCCTTTCATGGGCTTCCCGTCATCATAGAGGGAGCGTTCGGTCCCGCCGAGGACCTCAAGATAGGTTCCGTCCTCAGCTATGATGAAAAAAGGGTCGGGGATGGTGTTCAGCAGGGAGATCGACAAATCCGTTAACAATGACTGTTCCATAGGCACCCCCTTTGCACGTGACAATACCAAGCGGAGAGGAATAATGCTAGACCAACTCCCTATTCCAGGTCGATTTTGGAGGACTCTGAATCCCCGTCCCAGCAGATACTTATCATCCAAGCATACCATATGAGGGTTGCAACCGGCCCTTAGCAAGGGACAAACAACTGCCGTTATCCCTATCAGCATGGGTGGACGCATATCAGAAAGCAACTGAGCTGCAAATCTTACAGACTTCAGGGCATCACCTGTTGCCTCAATAGTTGACAGTTTAGCTTCATGGGTGTAGGTTGTCAAAAGAATTTGGGGCCATAGCTCATCTGGTAGAGCGACTGGTTCGCAATCAGTAGGTGGAGGGTTCGAGTCCCTTTGGCTCCAACAGGATACGGGGAGGTTGCCTTGAAGACAACCTCCTTTTTTATACCTATCGCCTAGAAAACCAGATATTCCAAACCCGATCCACACAATAGTCCCGCATTTGCAAGGGAGGCAGTATCTGTCACAAGAATTAAAAACATATGCATTGCCTTCATTCTGCTACAGAGCAAACCCGACGATCGTTACTACCTTAACCAACCGCTGATAGCACTTCCGGATATATCCTCACATAAAACAGAGACCAGAGCGCTACAAGAAAAATGCATATTGTCCGCTGATCTCCCCCGATACCCCTTCACATTTTCTGGTATGCCGTATGTCACTGTCTAATGTCTGCTTAAAACAGTGATAACCAATACATATTCCTTTTGCATAAGAGTAATTAGTCTCTT
>DUPO01000112.1 GCA_012838275.1 Spirochaetales bacterium | reverse complement strand
GCTGGTTTCACGTTGCCTCCCCTTTCTTGTATTATTGTACTGGTGCATTAGTACAATGTCAAGAAAACCATCTTTCAGATTACTAGAATATGTTCATCTCCAGAGTTGACTGCTTCGATCTTGATAGCCCGTGAGGGTGTAGGTTGGGAAGGCCTTATTGGAGGAGTTCAGACAAAATGCTATTGTTTTAGAATCATTGTGCCTTTGAATGAAGCCTCTACCGCTACAGTGGGCCCTTCTAAAGTTCCAAAGTATCATCATGATACTTTGGAGCTTAGCATAATGGCACTGATACGCGAGAATCCTAGTATAACGCAGCGAGAGCTTTCAGAGCAGCTTGTGGTCTCTCTTCCGACCATTAAACGTGCAATGGCCCCTATGGTGGAAAAGCAAGTGCTTGAACGTAAAGGGGGAAAGAGGTTTGGGTATTGGGAAATTCAAGGAGGAAAATGATGACCTTAGGCAATTCTAGACTGATTAGGATGTAATCGGAGTAATAGTTGTGCTACTTTGGACCAAGCTTTTTTCCCATTATGCTCGTGAGTCCTATCATCCCCTGCAATATCTTTTCAATTTGGTACGTCCTGCTAAAACCCTCCTGTATCCTGGCTGGGTTCCTAGAACCAAACTGTTTTCCCAAAGTACGTACCAACCCTTATTCCAAAAGAAATATTCCAACCTGCTTTACAGATTGGAATATGGTTTTGAAGAAATATAGAGGGAAGAGAAAAAGAACGGAGCGATAAATGATATAACAGATACCACCTTACACCTTATGCTTGATGAATGTGCCGTCTCTTAACTCCTTCGAAGCCAGCTTCAGTTCGTCCTGGGTGTTCATCACAATGGGACCTCTCCATGCGATGGGCTCCCCTAAGGGTTTTGCCACATACAGGAAGAAGCGGATACCCTCTTCCGTGGCTGTAATCTCTATGGTATCACCTTCACCGAACAGTACTCCCAAGCCACTTTCGATCTTTTGCTTTGTATCACTGACCAAGGCTGACCCTTCCACCATATAGCAGAATGCAGTCTTTCTGGGATCCACACTGAATTTCCACTCTGTGTTCGGTTCGAGCTTCACGTCGAGGTAGATGGTTTTTACAAAGTCACCTTGCTCAGGACCATTGGTCCCGGCATACGTACCGCTAATGACACGTACAGTGACCCCCTCTTCCTTGACGGTGGGAATCTGCTCCGATCGGATATCCCTATAGACAGGGTCGGTCATCTTGTCCGCTTGAGGAAGATTGATCCAAAGTTGGCTTCCTAGCATCCTTTTGGCAGGTTTGGGCATCTCCTGGTGGATGATGCCGCTTCCTGCGGTCATCCACTGGCAACATCCGTCATTGATGCTCCCTTCATTGCCCAAGCTGTCGCCGTGTTCGATTTCACCGCTTATCAGGTAGGTGACCGTTTCAATCCCCCTATGCGGATGCCAGGGAAATCCCTTGACGTAGTCGTTCGGGTCGGTGGAGTCAAAGGCATCAAGCATGAGAAAGGGGTCGAAATCATAGATATCCTGGTTTCCGATTACCCTGACAAGCTTTACGCCGGCTCCGT
>DUPO01000111.1 GCA_012838275.1 Spirochaetales bacterium | reverse complement strand
GCTGGTTTCACGTTGCCTCCCCTTTCTTGTATTATTGTACTGGTGCATTAGTACAATGTCAAGAAAACCATCTTTCAGATTACTAGAATATGTTCATCTCCAGAGTTGACTGCTTCGATCTTGATAGTCCGTGAGGGTGTAGGTTGGGAAGGCCTTATAGGTGAGTTCCGATAAAAGCGATATTTTCAACCTCCAGTTTATTTAATAAGTAACATATGTTATACTATGCAATAGGAGTGTGAATACTATGGATTTTGCCGACGCTATACTGAATGTACGCACGTCTTTACGAATTTCTCAGCAGCAACTTGCAGCAGACTTGGAGGTCAGCTATGCAACGGTCAATCGGTGGGAAAACAGGAGGACGGTGCCTAATAAAATGACGCTTAACGTCATTAGGCAGTACTGTCATAGTAATCATATGAAATTCGATTATGAGCCGGATAGCAATGTGCAATAAGCGCATTTCTGACTGGCAAAGGACAAGAATATGCTTCTACCAGAGAATTTGCTGGCTTTAATTCGACAGGGAGAAGGTTTGACCGTAGAGTTCAAGAAATCCACTACGGAAATAACTTCAGATGTCTATGACACTGTTTGCTCGTTTTCTAATAGAGAAGGAGGCCACATTTTTCTTGGTGTTAAGGACAACGGAGAGATTGTTGGCGTGCAAAAAGATCGCGTAGATCAGGTGAAGAAAAACTTTGTGACAGCAATAAACAATAAGAATAAGATATATCCACCACTTTATATCAAACCGATTGAGTATGAATTTGAAGGGAAGTCAATCATCTACATACAAGTTCCGAGCTCCCAGAGTGTTTGTCGTTGCAAGGCCAAGATTTTTGATAGAAATTATGATTCTGACATAGATATCACTGATAATGAAGGGCTCGTTTATCAGCTTTATGCTAGGAAGCAAGATACCTATTATGTCAATAAAGTTTTTTCTGTCTTCTCTGTCTCAGATCTGCGTCATGACTTGATCGACCGAGCTCGTAAGATGACCGGAGTGAGAACTCTGAACCATCCATGGCAGCAGCTGACCGATGTTGAATTGCTGAGAAGTGCTGGTCTCATTCTTACTGACACTTCAACAGGAAGAGAGGGTATCACCCTTGCAGCCATTCTCTTGTTTGGACCGGATAATCTGATAGTATCAGCTTTGGCTCACCACAAGACTGATGCTATCTTCCGTGTGTTCAATATGGATCGTTATGATGACAGAGATGTAATTATTACGAACTTGCTTGAAAGCCATGACAGGTTGATTGCCTTTGGCAAAAAGCACTTAAATGACCTCTTTGTTATAGAAGGAATGCAGAGCATCAGTGCCAGAGATAAAATTCTCCGAGAAATTGTTTCTAATTCACTTGCACATAGAGATTATGCAAATGCTTACGTAGCAAAGCTAGTTATCGAGAAAGATCGTATTTTTACAGAAAATAGTAATCGTTCACACGGATTTGGTAATCTGGATCCCTCTTCTTTTGAGCCATTTCCCAAAAACCCACCGATTTCAAAAGTATTCCGTGAGATTGGCTTAGCTGATGAATTAGGGTCAGGAATGCGCAATACATATAAGTATTCGAAGCTGTATAGCGGTGCTGAACCGACTTTCAGTGAAGGTGATATTTTTAGAATCATTGTGCCTTTGAATGAAGCCTCTACCGCTACAGTGGGACCTTCTAAAGTTCCAAAGTATCATGATGATACTTTGGATGATACTTTGGATGATACTTTGGATGATACTTTGGATGATACTTTGGATGATACTTTGGATGATACTTTGGAGCTTAGCATAATAGCACTGATACGCAAGAATCCTAGTATAACGCAGCGAGAGCTTTCAGAGCAGCTTGCAGTTTCTCTTACGACAATTAAACGAGCAATGGCAGGTATGGTGAAAAAGCAAGTGCTTGAACGTAAAGGTGGAAAGAGGTTTGGGTATTGGGAAATTCAAGGAGGAGAATGATGACCTTAGGCAATTCTAAACTGATTAGGATGTCATCAAAGTCATAGCTGTGCTACTTTGGACCAAGCTTCTTTCCCATTATATTCGTGAGTCCTATCATCCCCTGCAATATTTTTCCAATTTGTTTAAGTCCTGCTAAAACCCTCCTGTACCCTGGCTGTGGTTCCTAGAACCAAACTTTTTTTCCCAAAGTACGTACCAACCCTTATTCCAAAAGAAATATTCCAACCTGCATTGCAGATTGGAATATGGTTTTGAAGAAATATAGAGGGAAGGGAAAAAGAGCGGAGTGATATATGAGATAACAGATACCACCTTACACCTTATGCTTGATGAATGTGCCGTCTCTCAACTCCTTGGAAGCCAGTTTCAGCTCATCTTGAGTATTCATCACAATGGGACCTCTCCAGGCAATGGGTTCGCCCAAAGGTTTTGCTACATAGAGGAAGAAGCGGATACCCTCTTTTGTAGCGGTGATATCAATGGTATCGCCTTCTCCAAACAGGACGCCTAGGCCGCTGTCAATCTTTTGCTTTGCATCACTTACCAACGCAGAGCCTTCCACCATATAGCAGAATGCTGTCTTTCTGGGATCGACAGGGAAGGACCACTCGGTGTTGGGCTCGAGCTTCACATCGAGGTAGATGGTCTTGACAAAGTCCCCCTGCTCAGGACCATTGACGCCTGCGTACGTGCCGCTGATGACGCGCACAGTGACTCCCTCTTCTTTGACAGTGGGAATCTGCTCTGAGCGGATATCTCTGTATACGGGCTCTGTCATCTTGTCGCTCTTGGGCAGATTTATCCAGAGCTGGCTGCCAAGCATCCGTTTGGCAGGTTTTGGCATCTCTTGGTGGATGATGCCATTTCCTGCTGTCATCCACTGGCAGCATCCATCATCGATTGCACCTTCATTACCCAGGCTATCGCCATGTTCGATTTTGCCGCTTATCAGGTAGGTGACGGTCTCGATCCCTCGGTGCGGGTGCCAGGGAAATCCCTTGACGTAGTCGTTCGGGTCGGTGGAGTCAAAGGCATCAAGCATGAGAAAGGGGTCGAAATCATAGATATCCTGGTTTCCGATTACCCTGACAAGCTTTACGCCGGCTCCGT
>DUPO01000009.1 GCA_012838275.1 Spirochaetales bacterium | reverse complement strand
GGCTTCTTTTGACCCCTGTGCAAAAGCAAAGGAAGAAACCATCAGTACGATCATCAAGAGAACGATACCTTTTTTCATAACTCTCTCTCCTTAAAGATTGTGCGATGGGGGGATGATACCCTAAGAATTAAAACTACTCAAATTATACGGGAGGTTTTAGGTGCTGTCAAAGTAATAATTGGAAACATTTTGGGTGATATCCCGCAAAAAATAAGTATTGTTGTTCTAAATAGATAATAATGCAACAACAAATATGCTAACTACCACAATATTCAACAAAAGTGAAAAATATTTATCTTTTTTGTAGTATGGCATGAAAAACTATGAAAAATGTGTTGTATCAAGGCTTTTTTGTGTTGTATTTCAGTAAAATTAGAAAAAAAGCCCTGTATGGAGCAATCCCCTCTCTTCTTGGATTGGGAGAGGCTGCAACATTAAACGCTTGCCTATGCTTTTCCGCTGATGGTAGGATGGTGATTATTATGCTATAGTAAATTTGCTAAGGCTCAGTACACCATAAAAGGATTGAAGGCAGTATGAATATACCAACGAAGAGATGTCTGATAGCTTTCCTCGTCTTATTTGTTTCTACACTTTTGTTTGCAGCTGAGGGTTCAGGCCTGGTTGTACGCTCTCCTCTGTTTGGTCCTGACTCCCATACCCAGGCCTTTGACCAGAGATCCTTGGTTATCCAATCCTATTCGGAGCAACTCGGGCTTGCCATGGAGCAGGCAGAGGAAAAACCGGAAAACAGAGTGCTGAGCGCCATCAGTAACGGCTCTTATCCCGTAACTCCCGGTGACAGGTTCCGCCTGGTCTACCTAGATGGTTTGCAGACAGTGAGCGTTGACCTGCAGGCAGATGAAAAGGGTAAGGTCACCGTGCCCGGTCTGGGGACGGTGAATTGCAACAACCTCACTTTCATTGATATGAAGAAAGAAATCCTTTCTATGGTGCAGACCTACCATAGCTACTCCAACCCCCAACTCATCCTTACCGGCACAGGCTCCTTCAGTGTTTCGGTCATCGGAGAAGTTCACGGCACTCGCGTGGTACCGGTCTGGGGCCTTTCAAGGCTCTCTTCGGTTGTAGGCAGCGCCACCCCCTATGCCTCGACACGAGATATCCTCATTGCCCATGCTGATGGCACTACTGATACCTATGATCTGTATCTGGCCTTGCGGAAGGGCGTGCTCGACCAGGACCCCCTGCTTAGAAGTGGGGATGTCATTACCATCAGGCGCGCCGAAAAGGTCGTAGTGCTTGCTGGAAATGTCTACTCACCGGGGACCTACCAGTTGAAGGAAGGGGAGACCCTCAATGATCTGGTCTCTTCCTATGGCGGGGGAGTCTTGAACAATGCTGATGTGCAGAAGGTCAGGATACAGCGTTATGACAAGAAGAGTGGGGCTTGGCAAGTAACCTACGCTGACCTTTTCGCCGGCGGGCCGACGGAGCTGCACCATATGGACCAGGTTGTCATCGACACCCTTCGATCTTCAGTCCATACGGTGAGCATAGAGGGCGCCGTCGCAGCGAGCGAAGCGTATGACAGCCTTTCCTCCACCGCTTTGATGGGCACTTCGTCAGGAAGGATATTCTATCAGTTCTATCCCAAAGAGAGCGTCAGGCAGATGCTAACCTCAATCGCTCCCCGCCTGATGACTGTAAGCGACCTCGATGGTGCCTATCTTCTTCGCAACCAGAAGCGCATCCCGCTCAAGGCGCAACAGATCCTCTACGGAGACGATCCGAACGGTCTGCTCTCTTTGGAGAGCGGGGACACCTTCATCATTCCCTTCAGCCAGCGATTCATATCCGTAAGTGGCGGGGTGGTTCGCCCCGGAGTCTTTGCATATGTCCCTGACAAGGGAATCAACTACTACCTCTCCTTGGCCGGCGGTCTCAGTGACGAAGCCTCAGTCCCCACATCCGTCAAAGTCTATGGCTCTGATGGGGAGAAATTGAATATAACCGGAGAGATACCACCTGAGTCGTCTATCAGGGTCGCTAAGAATACGTTTATCAAGGACATTGCCCCTACGGTGGCAGTCATAGGTTTGGTCACCTCCGTCTTGGGGATCGTAGCCGCAGTGATAAGCGTCATCCTTGAATCACAAAAGCTGTAAGGGGAGAGTGCAATGAGTCAACAAGAAGAGTTCCAGGCTGGATACAGTCAGGTTGGAGTGAGTGAGGAAGGGATTTCCATCTCTGATCTGCTCCATATCTTTAGACAGAGGATCGGGTGGTTTGTCATAGGGTTTGTCCTTGTCCTCGCCCTTGCGATCGGGTATCTGTATTTTGCTGTCCCCTTATATGAGAGCCAGGTTTCGGTACTTGTCGATCCCATACAAAAATCTTCCTCCATAGAAAATCTGTTGGGCGGCAGTGCTAACACCACCAAGATCGCCACTGAAGTTGAGCTCATCACCAGTCGCAAGAATATCGAATACGCCCTAAGTACCCTCAATCTCGCCTCCTATACCGATGCAGATGGTAATGCCTACGCCGATAGTGCGATCCTTGGGAGTGTGAGGGAACGCATCGTTGTCTCTACGGTTAAGGATACCAACATAGTGCGCATCACGGTAACTGATGCAAACCGTTTATTCGCCAAGGATTTTGCAAATGCCCTGGCTTCAAGCTATGACGATCTTCTCACTGGCATTGCAAGGAACTCAAAGACCGCACAGAGAGAGTTCATCGAGTCACAGATACCCATCAACAATGCCTCTTTGCAACATGCCTCTGATGCCTTGGGTGATTTTAGGGAGAACAGCGACATAATCCAGCTTACTGACAAGAGCTCCCTGCTTGTCGAGCAAATCTCCTACTATGCCCTTCGTCTGGAACCCTTGATGCTCCAGCTTGATGAATCGCTGGTCTTTATCAATTCATACAACGAAGGTTTGAAACAAGCCGGGATCACAGGTTTCCTCTCGCTTGATGATATCCGCAGGGATCCTGTCGTCGCTGGAAAACTCAAAGAGCTTACGGCATGGAAAACGGAGCTGACGATGTATGAGTCGCTCGTCTCCCCCGCTCCCAATCAGAACACGAGCGCATCCCTCTCATCCGGCTCCTCACGCACCTACATCCTCAGTAGTGCCATATCTCAGACTACCAAGGATCTGCTGGACCGGGTAACCGCACTTACCCGCTCATATGCCAAGGATACAAATATCCAGGCCATTGTGCAGGCGTTGACTACTGAGGTCGGCATTGAAGTGCTGCAGAGCAGGGGTGAGGTCTTTGTCGATGAACTTTCCAAACTTCCCATCCTAGAGCGACAGCTCTCCGAACTGATGCGGGATGTGCAGATTTATGAGGCGATCGGCCTGAAGCTGCGCGACATGCTTGAGGAAGTGAAGCTTGTTGAAGCTGCAGTAACAGGAAACGTCACCGTCGTCGACCCGGCCATTCTTCCCCGTTCCCCCGTGAGTCCCAACAAGATGCTGATCCTTGCTGTAGCCCTGCTATTGGGATTTGCGATCGGATTCCTGCTTGCCCTGGGAGTGGAAGCCATAGACTTCTCCCTACGCACGGAGGCACAAGTTAAGAAGATTACCGGTAATGATATACCGATGCTCGGGTGGATCCCCTTGATGAAAATTTCACCAAAGGAGAAATATCCGACCCTCGTTGTGTACAATGACCCTCTCTCCTTTGAATCCGAACGATTCAAACTTGTCGCCAATATGCTCTACTCGGATGAAGAAAAGAAAGTCTTCTCTATCACCAGCTGCTCAATGGCAGAAGGAAAGAGCACCATCATTGGAAATGTGGCCCTCGCCTTTGCCCAGATGGGAAGCAAGGTTCTGATAATCGACGGGGATTTGCGACTTCCCAGCATGGAGAGGTTTTTCCGAATCAAGCACAGGGAGGTCGGCCTGGTCGATTATGTAGGAGGGAGAGCCACTCTTGAAGAGTGTATCCTCCAACCCCTTGAAGATGTGCACAACTTGCATCTTCTGCCACCAGGGGTACCCCCTCTGGTTCCTGCGGCCATTTTCTCGAACCCCACCTTCATCAATATGATCGGATTTTTGAAGACCATCTACGATTTCATCATAATAGACGCCCCTCCATTGGATTCTGCAAGTGAACTGATCGCAATAAGCAAACAGGTCGATGGTCTTATTGTTACTGTCAGGGCAGGGGTAACCAGCAAGGGTGCCCTCAGCGACCTGGTCACGGGTTTGGAGACAGGTAAGGTTCCCATCACCGGTGTGGTCTTCAACGGAGTGATACCCGGTTCGACCGGCAGTTACGGCTATGGCTATGGGAAACGCTATGGGACATACGCTTCCCGTTATACCTCTTTTGGTGATTCAAGAGACAGAAAAAAGATGAAGGGTCTCAGCAAGCGTCGCAGTTCAGGCTGGTACCAAAGAAAGTACAAGCGCGATCTCGCATTGCGTGGGCGTTCTGAATCCATGTTGTTCGATCCTATCCTGGCTTTCGGCCCTGATGCGGCGAACAAGAGTCTTGAAACCTGGACAGGCATCTCCATGTACACTTCCGGCATGAAATCCATCAAGGATACCGATACCACCTCTAATAAAGCTGAAACTCCTTCTGCAAAGATCTTGGCAGATGAAAAGGGAGTTGTGGTCGAGCAACCTCTTTCTGTAATGGACAGCCTTGCTTCGATCGAATCCGATGAAGAGGCAAAAGGAAAGAAATAGGGCTGGGTACTGGACAGAGAGCTTTTACTCTGGTAATGTTTTTTCGATTCAAGGGGGAGGAAACCAGGATGCTGAGGATACGATACAGGAATGTAATGCAGCCTCTAGGCGTACTGTTTCCCCATTCAATTAGTTTGAAAAAAGTCGGTCAATCGGGACCGGCTTTTTTTTAGGAGTAACGATGGCTAAAAAAAACGTGTTTACGGGAAGGTCCCTGTGCGTCATTGATGATCTGAGCATCGAGGAGAGGAAGTACCTCTTCAGCGAAGTACGTAAGCTTAAGGAGGCGATGGAAGAGAATGATCTTCCGAAGATGGAGAGCTACCGGATTGATGACAAGGACTTCGGAGTCTATGAAGTCTTCCTGGAAGACAGTACCAGGACTAAGGAGTCTTTCAGGAATGCCGCCAACTTT
>DUPO01000110.1 GCA_012838275.1 Spirochaetales bacterium | reverse complement strand
CTATTCAGCCTCAAAGCATTTAGCACCACACAGACACTGGACATCGACATTGCAAACGCTGCAAACATAGGAGAGAGCTGAGGACCTCCAAACAGCGTAAGCAATCCTGCAGCCAGCGGAATGCCCAAGATGTTGTAGAAGAACGCCCAGAAGAGGTTCTGGTGGATATTACGCATCGTAGCCTTTGAGAGCTGGTACGCCTTCGCCACGTCCTTGAGGTTGTTCCGGACAAGGACAATGTCAGCAGTCTCACGCGCGACGTCTGTAGCGCTTCCTACAGCAATTCCCACATCAGCCTTGGCAAGAGCCGGAGCGTCGTTTATGCCATCTCCTACCATTGCCACATGGCCTTTCTTGGCATACTCGGATACAGCCTGCTCCTTTTGGTCAGGTAACTGTCCTGCGAGGTATTCGTCTATACCCGCTTGCTTGGCTATCGCCTTGGCAGTACGTTCGTTGTCTCCAGTGAGCATGATCGTCCTGATCCCTTCATCCTTCAGGAGCTGTATCGCCTCAGCGGTTTCCTTTTTGATAGTATCGGCTACACCGATGATTCCCAAGAGCTTGCCGTCGAGGGCTACAAGGAGGGGAGTCTTGCCTTGGTCGGCAAGATCATCAAGCTGTTGGTTCTCAGCTTTGGAAACCTTGATCTTGTTGTCATCCATCATAGCGAGGTTTCCGATTCGGACGGGCTTGCCAATAACGGTGCCTTCAATACCCTTGCCTACGATCGCCTTGAACTCTTGGGCTTCATCAAGGGTGAGTTTCAGTTCCTCAGCCCTGCTGACAATGGCTTTTGAAAGCGGGTGCTCGCTATTGGCTTCAAGACTGCCTGCAATCCTCAGCAGCTCGTTCCTGTCTTTGGCAAGCAGGTCAGTCACAACCGGTCTGCCCTCTGTTAGGGTGCCGGTCTTATCGAAGATGACCGTTTCCACACTCTTGAACTGCTCGATTGCGGCAGCATGCCTGAAGAGGATGCCAAGCTTGGCGCCCTTGCCAGAGGAGACCATGATGGCTATCGGGGTAGCGAGGCCAAGCGAACAGGGACACGCTATGACTAGTACACTCACTGCCCTGATAAGGGCTGTGTCTATTGTGGTGCCGGTAAGGAACCATGCAAGAAAGGTCACCACTGATATTCCCATGACAATGGGGACAAACACCCCTGAGATCTTATCCGCGACCCTAGCAATGGGGGCCTTGGAGCCCTGTGCTTGCTGTACCAGCTCGATGATGTTGGCAAGGGCAGTATCAGAGCCCACCTTGCTCGCACGGTACTGGAGCACTCCGGTGGTATTGAGCGTAGCTGCATATACATTACTTCCCATACCCTTGTCCACAGGCATACTTTCACCGGTCAGCAACGACTCGTCAATTGCAGACGAACCTGACAGGACCACTCCGTCGACAGGGAGCTTCTCTCCGGGTTTTACCATGACAATATCATCAACCTGGACTTTGCTTGCATCGATTACCACCTGCTTGCCATCACGCAAGACAGTGGCATTGGCAGGAGCCAGTTCCATAAGCTTGTGAATCGCTTCCCCGGTTTTCCCCTTGGAGCGGTTCTCCAGATATCTGCCAAGCATGACCAAGGTCAATATGGTACCCACACCCTCGAAGTAGAGGTGATGGGCAGCCTCCATGTTGCCGGCGAAGAGCTGGAAGATTCCCCAGAGGCTGTACAGGAAGCTAGCAGTCGTCCCCAGGGCAACGAGGCTATCCATGTTGGGTTCGCGCTTGAAGAGGCTGGAGAAGCCTTTGGTGAAGAAAGCGGATCCGCAGATCATGGTACCTATCGCCAGGACCAGCTGTAGGACACTGTTGGTGACCATTCCGATCGGCAGGCTCAAGCCCAGCATGGGCCCCATTGCCAGAACCATCAGGAAGACAGTAAGTATGGAGGAGACGATGAGACGGTTCTTAAGATTGGTCAACTCCTCCTTCTTCTGCTTCATGCGTTGGTTTTCATCCACCTCTTCCAATACGGAGTATCCGATCTTGGAGACAGCTCTCTTTATATCCTCGAGTGAGAGCTTGTCAGCTTCAAACTCTATGGTTGCGCTCTCTGTGGCGAGGTTCACCTGGGCAAGCTTGACGCCGTCAAGCTTGTTCAGTGTCCTTTCCACTGCAGAGGAGCAGGAGGCACAGGTCATGCCCCCGATCGCTACTTTTTTTTCTTCCATTAGTCTGCTACCTCAAAGCCTATCTCAGTGATAAGGCTCTTAGCCTCATCGACTGTTTCGGTTTTCTTATATTTGATAGTTACCTTGCCTGATTTTGCATCGGCCTTGGCACCCTTTATGTCCTCAAGGTTGTTGAGGGCGTTTACCATTCTGGTTTCGCATCCATCACAATGCATCCCTTTTGTCATGATTGTTGTTTTCATATCCTAGTAAACTCCTTGGTTATAATATACTTCTTTTGTTGTAAATTCTCCAGTGGAGGACTTTTTTCCTGTACCCACTAGACAGATTCAAAATATTCAAGTATTATCGCTCATGTCGTGCGGGCGGTTAACTCAGCGGGAGAGTGCCACGTTGACATCGTGGAAGTCGCCAGTTCAATCCTGGCATCGCCCAAAAGCAAGCATACTGGAAACAGCAGCTTGCTTTTTTTATGTTACTGCCGACGGAATTTCGCCATTACATCCATAAGCTCTGCGATCTTCAGTTGGCTCTCACTCTCATCCTCACTTTTCAATGCATCAGTGACACAGGTGTTGAGATGGTTCTCCATCACCAGGTCCTCCACTTTTTTCAGGGCGGAGATGACAGCTGATAG
>DUPO01000109.1 GCA_012838275.1 Spirochaetales bacterium | reverse complement strand
GGTTCCCACAGTGTGCGAGTGGGCACCTGTAAAAAAGATAGGGCGACACCATTTTTATCTTCGCAGGGTATCCATTCCCAAAAAGAGTGAGGTAACTCACGTTGTAGCTAGAGTTATGGAGGCTTCAAACGAAAAGTACAGCCTGTGGACAACCTGTTAGCAACTTGCTAAATCTCTATGCTAAACCATGATAATCAAACTTATAGAAACAGTAGTTTTCTTATATAGGAATTAGATTGGAATTATGCCATTAGGTTGTAAGCAACTTGTTGTAAAGGAGTTAGTTGACCTACTAGAGAGGTATACCTTGAAAACTCAAGAAAGAGTGCCCTCAATTGCATCTATTCCTTACCGCACTGCTAGGGTTTGGATTGCTTGTGGATAACCTGTGGACAACTCTGGGACAAGCTTGTGGACAGATCATTGAACTCTAGGGAAAATATGGAGTTACCCTATTCGCTCAATGGCAAGGCCAAGGGCAAAAAGCTTGTCGGAAAGGCGTTCATACCCCCGTTCCACCTGATAGATGTTCTCTATGGTGGAGACTCCCTCAGCACAGGCTGCCGCAATGACCAAGGCCATTCCCGCACGGACATCCGGACTTGTCACCACCGAACCGTACAGTTGGGAAGGACCGTTGACTACAGCCCTGTGAGGATCACAGAGGATGATGTCCGCTCCCATGCGGATCAACCAGTCGACGAAGTACATCCGGGACTCATACATCTTCTCATGCACTAGAATGGACCCTTCCATCTGGGTTGCGCAGACAGTGATGATGCTCAGCAGGTCAGCGGGAAATCCCGGCCATGGAGCGTCATCGACTTTGCCGGTATGTCCGCCAACCTCTTTGTAAAGTTTTCTTTTTTGACTGCGAGGAACAAGTATGGATGAGGGACCGTCCTTTACAAACTCAACCCCTATGCGGGAGAAACCAAGGCGGATCATCCTCAGGTGTTCGGTCTCAACGCCCTTAATCAGAAGTTGGCCACCGGTTGCCCCGGCAAGACCAATAAAAGATCCCACCTCCATGTAGTCGCTGCCAAGGGTGAACTCACACCCATGCAATCTCTTCACCCCTCGGATGTAGAGCCTGTTCGACCCTATCCCCTCAATCTTGCACCCCATGCCGACAAGCATGTTGCACAGGTCCTGCACATGTGGCTCGCATGCCGCATTGTTGAGGATGCTCTCCCCTTGGGCAAGGGAGGCTGCCATAATCACATTCTCTGTCGCAGTAACCGATGCCTCGTCCAAAAACACATCCGCACCCATCAAGCGGAGATGGTTTGACTTAAGATGCAGCTTCCCATCACTTTCCAACTTACAGGATGCACCAAGAGAGGAAAGGCCGAGGAAATGAGTGTCCAGCCGCCTCAGCCCGATGACGTCCCCTCCAGGAGGATCGAGACTCACCTCCCCATGGATAGCCAATAAGGGCCCAAGAAGCAAGATTGATCCCCTAACTGCCTCGACAAGATCCTTTCCAAGAAGTCCCATCCTGTTTCCACTGGTTATCTCCAATGTCTGAGCATCGACCTTAGTAATAGTGGAGCCCAAATTTTCCAGGAGCTTGCACATGACACGTACGTCCTCTATGTCGGGGACGTTCATGAGCCTGACCGGATCATCGGTAAGCAGGGTTGCCGCGAGACAAGGCAAGGCGGCATTCTTATTGCCGCTGATGGTGACTTCCCCTGAGGCGGGAAAGCCCCCTTCTATCCTATATGAAGCCATGTGTTCCTCCAAAATCATGGTACCGTTGCCACTCTAATATAGCAAGTCGTTATTGAATTGTGCGACCTATCAGTGGTAGAATATCCAAAGATGAAACAGATTGGGAAAAAAGTATTGGGGATAGGAAATCCTCTTATAGACATAATTGTCAGCGTTGAGGAGAGTGATATCCACACCCTTGGCATCCACAAGGGAACCATGGCCCTGATACACAAGGAGAGGATGAGCGAACTCCTCCAATTTCTCAAAGACAAGGAAACCACCTACTCCTGCGGCGGATCCTGTCCCAACACCATCATTGCCTTAGCCTCCCTTGGTATAGAGACCACCCTTGCAGGCAAGGTTGGCAATGATAAGAACGGACAAATATATGCAGAAACCCTCAAGACCCTCAATGTCCATAATGAGCTGGCCGTCACTGATGAGGAGCCGACAGGGACGACCGTAATCCTGGTCACATCCGACAGCGAACGCAGCATGAACACGTACCTCGGAGCAAACCGTCTCTACGCGGCAGAGGATGTCGGACAGGATTGGGTGGAGGATGCTGACTTCTTTCACTTCACGGGGTATATGTGGGATACCCAAAGCCAGCAGGAAGCGATAACAAAGGCCCTCTCGATAGCAAAACAGAAGAAGACGACCATATCCTTTGATGTTGCTGACCCATTTGCGGTAGGACGCTACCGTGACACCTTCCTCAGGATCATAGAGGAGAGTTGTGACATTGTCTTTGCAAACAGGGAGGAGGCACGCATCCTTTTTGACAACTACGATCCCTACGAGTGCTGTCGTTCGATGGGCAAGCTCTGTGAAACGGCAATTGTAAAAAACGGAAAAAAAGGATCCTTCATCTCCCACAAGCAGCAAATAATAAGCATCCCGGTAAAAGGTCCTGTAGTCCCCGTCGATACCACAGGAGCAGGGGACGTTTATGCAGCGGGGTTCCTCTATGGCCAGTGTAAGGGGTTCTCCATCGCCGATTCGGGCATCATTGCCTCCATACTAGCCGGACAGATCATAACCCAGAGGGGAGCTCAGTTCAGTAAGGAACAGGCCGCAGGCCTACGGGCCTTGCTGGAGACCGGAACCTGGCGCAGCCTGTAACAGGAAAAATGCCAGCAGAGGCCAAGCGCTTTCCTTGTATTTTTTTCCAAATATTGGTAGTATTGCCATCGATGACGTCGATTTGACAGCCTCCCGGCTTGCAGACGTCAATAAAGAAACTTGCTAAAAGGGGAGCACAACATCATGTTGCATTAGGTTCCCCCTTCCGCAGTCTCTAAAGGAAGGGTTTTATGTTAGAAAACGGTACACACATCTTTACCTCAGAATCAGTCAGTGAAGGACATCCGGACAAGGTCTGCGACCAGATCTCCGACGCAGTGCTCGATGCATGCCTTAGCCAGGACCAGTACAGCAGGGTAGCCTGCGAAGTCTTTGCAACAACAGATAGGGTTATAGTCGGTGGGGAGATCACCACCAATGCAGAGATAGACATCGAAGCGATAGTACGCGCTACCGTCAAGGAAATCGGATATTCGGAACCTGGTTGTGGCTTTGACTACAAAAGCCTTGAAGTCACAAACCTTACCAAGACCCAGTCTGCAGACATCTCTTTGGGTGTAACCGCTTCTTCAAGCCTCTATGGTCAGCAGGGTGCAGGCGACCAGGGGATGATGTTCGGCTATGCCTGTGATGAGACTCCCGCTCTCATGCCTGCCCCAGTGATGTTCGCCCATGCGCTGCTAGAGAAGGCAAGCAAACTCAGAAAAGAAGGAAAAGCGCCCTTCCTACTTCCAGACTCCAAGAGCCAGGTCTCTGTAGTCTACAAGGACGGAAAGCCGATCAGCATCGACTCTGTGGTCATCAGCCACCAACATAAGGCGAGTACCTCCAGGGAAGAGATAGCCGAATTCATTACAGAAAATGTCATCAAGCCTGTGCTTCAGGACACAGGGATGCTTACAGAGAGTACAAAGTACTATATCAATCCAACTGGAAGGTTTGTCATTGGTGGTCCTGCAGGGGACACAGGCCTAACTGGAAGGAAGATCATCGTAGATACCTATGGCGGCATGGGCCGCCATGGTGGAGGTGCCTTCAGTGGCAAGGATCCTTCCAAGGTTGACCGATCTGCTGCCTATATGGCCCGATTTGTCGCAAAGAACCTGGTTGCCAACAAATTCTGCCAACGCTGTGAAGTCCAGTTCTCCTACGCCATAGGAGTTCCCTACCCCATCTCCATCTTTGTCGATACCTTCGGTACCGGAAGCATGGAGGACAGCAAGCTGGAAGACCTCATCAGGCATAAGTTCGACCTATCACCAGCGGGCATCATAAAGACCTTTAACCTTCTACGTCCTATCTACCAGAAGAATGTGAACTATGGTCATTTCGGTAAGGAAGGAGCTCCCTGGGAAGAGATTGTGGATCTTACGATCTGATACTTGCAGATATCGGAATGCTTATAGTTGGAATTGTATTACAGAGCCCGGGAGAGATTCCCGGGCTTTGTCACACCATCCGTGCCTACCCGTCGGGTTTGGATGTACCATGTGACAGAAAAGGAAAAGCCTTTTTGGAATGAACGTACTTTTTGTTCTGATGGTCACTTTGCCTGTTCTGTAGGCGATGCTTCCACAGAAGTAATACGTGCGGCTGATTCATCCCAGCCCCTTAAGAGAACTGGGATGAATCAGCCAAGTGGTTAAATAACCAACGGAAATGGGTGAAGAATATACTTCAAATGGGAAATTCCCTTATCTCAGCAGACCTTTTCAGAGTACCCTTTGATGGCAGAGGCATTGGCATAGACCTTTGCAAGACCATCCTTGATCACCACTAAAGTCGGTGCCTGCATAATGCCGTATTGTACGGCAAGCTTTGGTTCCTTTTCAGCATCAAATTCTTTGTAGGCGATACCGGATTCATCAAGAAAGCGTTTGGCGACCTTACAATTGGGACATCTGTTGGTGGTGAACAGCATAACTGCATCCTCCCCCTTACGTTTGCGTCCTTCCTCTATGTCATACAGCTTCCTCTCCTTGAACTCCTCTGCCTTCCCGTCGTTCCAGTTTTTCACCGGGCGGTAGTATCCTGTTATACGGCTGTATACCTCGGTATCCTTGCCACACTGCGGGCATAGTGGCTGCTCACCTATAAGATAGCCGTGGTCACTGCAGACCGAGTAGATCGGGCTGAGGGTATAGTAGGGAAGCTTGAAATTTTCCGCTATCTTCCTGACCAGAGCGGCCGCACCCTGCCACGAGGGGAGGCGCTCTCCGAGAAATGCATGAAAAACGGTCCCCGAAGTATAGAGTGTCTGAAGTTCATCCTGGATAGACAAGGCCTCAAAGACATCCTCAGTATAGCTTACAGGAAGATGGGTGCTATTGGTGTAATACGGGGTCTTATCCTCGCTTGTCGCTGTCCTGATGAGGGGGAAGGCTTTCTTGTCATGTTTGGCCAGGCGGTAGGTTGTCGACTCAGCCGGTGTTGCTTCAAGGTTGTACAAATCCCCATACTGCTCCTGATAGAGAGAGAGCCTCTCGCGCATATGGTTCAACACCTCCTTGGAAAATCGCAAACCCTCTTCCGTCCCGATATTCTTCCCAAGAAATCTGGCATTGAGGCAAGCCTCGTTCATACCCACCAGGCCAATTGTAGAGAAGTGGTTCTCAAATGTAGCGAGGTAGCGTTTCGTATAGGGATAGAGTCCGGCATCCATAAGCTTGGTGATGACAGTCCTTTTTACCTCCAAAGAACGGGCACTGATGTCCATCATCTTGTCCAGACGCCTATAGAAGTCCTCTTCGTCCTTTGCAAGGTAGGCTATCCTGGGCATGTTGATGGTTACAACACCGATGGAACCGGTGGATTCTCCACTACCGAAAAACCCTCCTGATTTTTTTCTGAGCTCACGAAGGTCAAGTCGCAAACGGCAACACATGGACCGGACATCACTTGGCTCCATGTCACTGTTTACGTAGTTGGAGAAATAGGGCGTTCCGTATTTTGCAGTCATTTCAAACAGGAGCTTGTTGTTTTCAGTCTCCGACCAATCGAAATCCTTGGTTATGGAGTAGGTGGGTATGGGATACTGGAATCCGCGACCTTCGCTGTCCCCGGCTATCATGGTCTCAATGAATGCCTTGTTGATCATATCCATCTCTGCCTTGCAGTCCTTATACTTGAAGGGCATCTCCACCCCACCTACAATAGCAGGGAGTTCCGCAAGGTCTGAAGGAACTGTCCAGTCCAGGGTTATGTTGGAGAAAGGAGCCTGAGTTCCCCATCGTGAGGGGGTGTTAACCCCGAAGATAAAGGATTCGATGCACTGCCTTGTCTCCTGGTAGGAGAGGTTGTCCGCTTTGACAAACGGAGCGAGATAGGTGTCAAAGGAGGAGAAGGCCTGGGCTCCTGCCCATTCATTCTGCAAAATTCCCAAAAAATTGACCATCTGGTTGCAGAGGGAGGAGAGATGCTTGGCCGGTGCGCTGGTTATTTTACCGGCAACACCACCAAGACCGACCTTGATGAGCTGGCTCAGCGACCAGCCCGCACAATATCCGGTAAGCATGGAGAGGTCGTGGATATGCAGATCCGCATTCCTATGGGCATCGGCAATCTCCTGGTCATAGACCTCTGAGAGCCAGTAGTTGGCAGTAATGGCCCCACTGTTGGAAAGGATGAGCCCTCCGACACTATAGGTCACTGTAGAGTTCTCCTTGACGCGCCAGTCGTCAAGTTTAAGGTAGCCATCGACTGCATCCTTGTAGTCAAGGATTGTCGATTTCATATTCCTGACTTTCTCTCGCTGTTTTCGATAAAGTATGTAGCTTTTGGCCACATCGGCATACCCGGCCTGTACCAGAACCGATTCCGCACTGTCCTGGATCTCTTCAACCCCTATTGTCCCATCCTTGATCTTAGGTTCGTAATCACTGGTAACTTTCAGGGCGAGAAAATCTATGATGTTGGGGGTGAACTGCTTATTCCCCGCTTCAAAAGCTTTTGTTAATGCCGAGGCTATTTTCGAAATGTCAAAAGGGACAATGGAACCATCACGCTTGATGACTTTATACATGCTCATGCTCCTATACTGGTCTTTACTAAGAATCAGATTACAGCATATGTAGCGCTAGTTCAAGTTAAATCACGCAATATGTAGTGTTTCTAATGTACTTGGAAATTATACCCCCCGAATAAATACAGGTTCGATATAATTCTTAAGTATGTTTTGAGATTCCCTCATCTCCTCCTCGGAGAAAGCTTTTAGGGCCTCTTTTCCCAGGAGATTTCCTGAATCCACGAAGGATTGCAAGAAATATGCCCGGCATCCTGCCAGCCATTTCCCCATGGCATGGATATCTGCAATCGTATGATATTCATGTACCAAGGTCGTTCTGAACTCATAGGGAACCCTGCCTTCCATGAGTATGGCTACACTCTGTTCCACCGCCCTGGTATCATAGCCGGGCAGGCCGATGGTATGGCCATACCGCTGCCTGCTGTTCTTGATGTCCATGGCAACATAGTCCACAAGACGGTTGTCCGCCAGATGTTTCAAACGATTGGGGAAGCTGCCGTTAGTATCCAGCTTGACTGAAAAGCCTCTGTTTCGAATCTCTGTGATGAAAAGATGCAGATCCTTTTCCAACATCGGCTCTCCCCCGGTTATGCATACCCCATCAAGCAATCCTTTTCTTTGGGAGAGAAACCCAAAGAACTCCTTCTCAGAGATACCGGGCTCTGATGATGAGAATACAAGATCGGGATTGTGGCAGAACGGGCAGCGAAAATTGCACCCACCCAAAAAGACCGTACAGGCCACCTTCCCCGGGTAATCGAGCAAAGTCATCTTTTGCAAACCCAATATATGCATATCCGCCTCCCTCGTCGAGTGTAAAAGGGATTAGGGAAAATAGGAAGGCTTTCTAAGGTTGGTAGCAGATAATTGCATTGGCCCTGAAGAGAGTGAAGGCGATGCTTTGAACATCGCCTTCATCCTTGCCGTACCTTGTAGAAACATCTCTAGAAGTCTTGGCCTTACATCTTCTTCTGGCTACCTACTGCATTGCAGGTGAGTTGCCATCGGTGCGTTGGTTGGTAATACGGATCTGTTTGTACAGGCCCTCACCTTCACTTTTTGTGTCCACGCCCCCAAAATCATTGAGTGCCGTGTGGACAAGTCTTCTTTCATACGGGTTCATAGGTTCGAGCAGACGGCTTCGGCCGCTGTTTCTGACCTGTTCTGCGCTCTTGAATGCCATACGGATAAGTTGCTCTTCATGGCGCATGCGGTAGTTCTCACTATCGACGACGATTTTCAAATCGGGTTCGGTCTTGCTCACAAATACATTTGCCAGCAGCTGGATTGCATCCAGGTTCTTTCCTTTCCTTCCGATGATGATACTTGAGTTGTCACTTTCAATGTTCAATCCAAGCTTTCTCTCTTTACGGAAACCGATGGTTACCTTTCCCTCATAGCCCATCTTCTGCAACATGGTTGCCACAAAGACCAGGACATCCTGCTCCAGCTGGCTGTTTACAGGGTGATCGATGGTTGCTCCATCGCCAGGTCGGGGTTCGTAAGTATCGGAATCGTCATTGTTTTCGACAGTATTTCCATCATCAAAATGGATCCTGATCTTTACGTTGCTCTTCTTAAAAAGTCCTTTGCGGACAGGTTCGATAATTTCTACATCAAAGTCTTCACGTTCAATATGCAGTTCCTCAATCGCTTTTGCAATTGCCTCCTGCTCGGTACGTCCTTCGAATTCTTTCATCATATGCTTACTCCGTTTCGGGAGGGCTGGCCCCCCCGAGGTTTAAATTAGTTTTGTGACCTATTTTCGCTTCCCTTTAGGACCGGGGAACGTCCTGACATTGCTTGCTTCCTCACTCTGCTCTACCTTCTTCTTGTTGGTATAGATCTGCTGGAAGATGGAGATGGCGTTCATGACCGACCAGTAAAGGATCAACCCTGAAGGAGCGCTGTAGAGGACAAAGAAGAACATCAGAGGCATACCGTACGTCATCATCTTCATCATACCCTGCTGACTTCCAGCAGTTTGTGCATTCTGCGTAATCTTCATCGAAAAGATCATGCTGACCGTGTAGATGATGGGAAGCAAATGCAACTCATTTCCTAGGAAAGGAAGGGAGAAGGGGAAGGTAAATACGGTATCAGGCAAGGAAAGGTCTGGTATCCAGCCTGGGATAAACATGGCTCCACGAAGCTCAAAGTGCTTGTTCAAGAGACCATAGAAAGCGATAAGGATAGGGAATTGGACCAACATGGGAAGACATCCGCCCATCGGGTTGATCTTTTCCTTCTTGTAAAGCTCTGCTATCTCTTCGTTCTGCTTGGTCGGGTTATCGGGATACTTAGCCTTGATCTCGTTCATCTTAGGGGTGAGGGAGGACATCTTAGCTGTCGATTCCATACCCTTCTTGGTGACAGGATAAAGAGCGAGTTTCAGGAGGAAGGTCAGGATGATAATGCCGACACCGTAGTTTGGAATGAGCTTGTAGAGGAAATTCAGGATCCACTTGAGGATATTCTCAAGCCATCCAAGCCAGGAACTGCTGTCCAGAGCCTTATCAAGCTGCAAGTTGGAAACACCGAAGCTGTTCAAGCTCGGATCGTCGTAGATGCTCATGTAACTCTTGATCTGAGGTCCTGCATAGAAGCGGAACGTATCAGTCTGAGAAGCACTCTTTATGGAGGGCCTGGAGAAATACATGCTCGACTCCATCGGAATGCTCGCTTCGGTATTCTCACTGAGACTGATAGCATAGGAGGTGGCGTCTGGGATGGCGATCATGGAGAAGTACTTGCCGGCAAGCGCTACCCAAGAGACAGGTTTGGTAGTGTTGTACAATCCGTTGCTCAGCTTGATCTGCTTCTTCTTGGAAGATCCGTCTTCCTTGATGTAGAACCTTCTGTAGTTGTAGTTGTTGTTTGGAGCACTGGTAAAGGAAGGCCCGATCTGCGGCTCAAAAGCCAGAGTATAGGCAAAGTTTTCAAAGGAGAGAGGAATTGACTTGTTCACACTGTTCTGCATGTTGATGTCAACTTGGAAAAGATAGTCATTTTCTCCAAACGTAAAGGTCTTGTTTATGACAAAGGACTCACCGGTGGTTTTCCCTTCAGCATTCAGCATCTCAAAATCTTGGCTGAAGACAACCTTGTTTCCCTGTATCGCATGGCGGAAGGTTGCATCAATGGGATTTGACTTGTCATTTCCAGCATACATCAGGAACGCATCGTTACTCTCTTCACCTTGGAACAGCAGTTCGACAGGTACTCCATCATCCAAATGCTGATTCAGCTTGAATGAGGAGATGGAACCACCAACGGGGTTGAATTCAATGGTGAACAGGGGTGTCTTATAGGTGAATGGGGTTGCTGTCCCTTTCTCGCCAACTGCTACCAGAGAACCTGGAAGTCCGCTGTCCCAGGCAATATTAGCTGAAACCATGGCATTCTGAGCTGGAGCCAACAGCGAAGAGGAGGCATCAGCCTGTGTCGTGCCCGGAGCCGACTGGACAGGGCTCTGCACAGGAGTTGCTGTGGGAGGGGGGGCAAAGAAAGTGGTCTGTATGGTCATTCCAACTGTTATGACCACAACGGAAAGGACAATTGCTAGAATGGTATTCTTATCCATATCTGCTCCTGATGGGGTAATACATGAGAAGAAATCACAGGAAAGATTAGGATTATACGAAGGTTTCTACAAAAAAGGTGAGGTGGGACTACAGAAGTACCTTAAGGCTAAAGGAAAACCCCAGCCTTTTCACAAAGAGATATGAGTTGCTTCGTTTGGATATCATGATCTGGAACCTTTCCTGGATATACGACAAATGCAAAGTCGTAACCGGAGTTCATGGATGGTTTAGCATTACGCCATATTTCCTTGATCTGACGACGGATTCTATTGCGTTGCACAGAATTTCCGTAGTGCCGAACAGGAATTACAATAATCCTATTCCAATCAAGGCCATTACGACTAACAACCATTTTCATTCCCTGGCTGGAGTAGGTCCTGCCAGTCTTGAAAATATGATCTATCTCCGGTTTACGTTTTACTATTTCTTTTTTAGAAAGGCTTCTTCTCATCACATACGCTAAGCTTATGCCTACCCTTGGCTCTTCTGCGAGCTAGTATGTGCCTACCACCCTTTGTTGCCATACGTGCACGGAACCCAAATTTTCTATTTCTCTTTACTCTACTAGGCTGGTAGGTTCTTTTTCCTTTGTAACTCATGAGATCTTCTCCAATTTTTCATCGCTTTACGCGGATAGTATTCATAGTAAAAGGGAGGCATGCTCCCCCGAGTGGTGCAGTATATAGAGCCAGTTTCTTTAGGTCAAGTAACTAGACACTAACAACCTGAAGCGATTTTACTCCCAAGGAAGGGTATTTCCTCTGGATGGAAGCAAGAATTCTCTTCTGTTGCATCATGGTTATCTGTGCCCAAGAAGGGTGGTCCGCTTTCAACACCAGCGTACTCCCCTTTATATCAATTATTTTAACGTGTGGATAGAGTCTCGTACCAATTATATCCTGCCAATTCATTCCTATTGCCGCTTTAGGGTTTTCCGGACGTATATCCAGCCTATGCAGAACCATATCCAGCACTTTTTTGCCTTCTATGGGTTCCCCATCCTTGCAAATACGTTTTTTCTTATCCTTCATGACCTAGGAAGCTCCCTTCTTTCACATCATAGATCAAAGCACCCTCACTTGCTAGAGAAGCAAAATAGTGCTCCTCGGGAAGAAATGTGAAAAAAGCCTGGCTATACCCTTCCATGAGTGAGAGAAACTTCTCACGCTTGGGAAGATCGAGCTCAAGAAGCACATCATCGACCAGTATCAGGGGTTTCTTACCGGTTTTCTTGTGAAAAAATTCCATCTGGGCAGTTCGCAGGATAAGTGAAGCAAGCCTGAGCTGCCCTGTTGATCCTATTTGCGAGAATATCCCGGCATCCTGGACTATATTGAAACGGTCCCTATGGATACCGCTGGTAGTAGTCTGCATAGTGAGGTCTCTCTGTCTCGTCTTTTCAAGATACCCTATTATCTCGTCCTCGGTTGTGCATTCTGACCAAGAGGGTTGGTACTGAATTGCAATATTCACATCGGAAGATGAAACGTTCCTATACATTTCCGGGAAAATCTCACCAAACTCCGTGACTGCTTTTTGCCTCTCTTTTTGGATGGAAAGCCCATATTTGGCCAATTGCAGGTCATATACAGGCAAAATGGAGAGGCTCCCTTCCTTTATCGCAAGGTTTCTCTGTTTCAAAAGCATCCTGTAACGACGAATATCATCAAAGAAAAGAGGGTCGTACATGCTCATCGTCTGATCGAAAAATCTTCTTCTCTGCTCCGGTTCCCCACGTATAAAAGCAATGTCATCATGACTGAAGACGATACAGGGGATGTTGTAGATCAGTTCTTTCCTGTCCCTTATCTCCCTTTCATCAAGAAATACCCTTCGTTTGGAATCCTGGTATTCCAGAACGAGTGTGTGGGAAAGCTTATCTTCTCCCAAGTATTTTCCTGTCAATTTAAAAGACTTCTCCCCATGCTTTACCAGTTCACGAAGCTGTGAGGACCGAAAGGATGAACCATAGCAAAGAGTGTAGATGGCTTCAAGAAAATTAGTTTTTCCCTGACCGTTCGCACCAATGAGGAATACCTGCCGGTTATTGACAGGTACTGCCTCATTGTGAAGATTTCTGAATTGAATTGCCCTGATCTCAGTGAATACCATCAGGCATTTAGCTGCATGGGCATGATGATATGATAGTAGTCACGCTCACTCTCCGCTTTGATGGTCATCGCCTTGGTAGGTTCTGTGAAGCTGATAGAGAAGAACTCGCCTTCCATTGTCCTGAGGGGATTCATCAAATAGGTGAAGTTGAGGGATACCTTGTTTTCGGGTCCTTCATACTTGCACGGGATGATCTCTTTTGCCTCCCCTACTTCATTTTCATCACTGGTAAGCAGGATCCCCGCTTCGCTGATATCCAAGTAAATGCGTCTTGCCTTATTTTCCACAAGCAACGATACGCGTTTCAATGCATCGAGCATATCCTGGATTCTCATCGTGCTGGTATAGCTTTGGCTTTCAGGTATGACCCTACGGTAATTTGGATATTGGCCTTTTATCAGGGTCGAATAGAAAAGTCTCTCAGCAATTTGAGCGAAAATTATGTTTTCAGTAATGCACAATTTAAGAGAACCCTCATCCGTTGAGAGCTTTTTCAAGACTGAAAAGAACTTTGGTGGAATTATGACAGGTGAGAAGGTTGGAATATCCTCATCAAATTTTCTTTCGACTATGGAGAGTCTTCGTCCGTCGGTCCCTACCATGGTCATTCCTGTCGGAGTCCTTTCGAGATAGAGACCGCAAAGGAAGTAGCGGGTCTCATCTTCACTGATGGCAAAGATAGTCTGGTTGGCCATATCGTTGAAGCTTTTTTGTGAGATGGTAAAATATGAGTTATCCCCAATGCTTTCCATTGCAGGGAATTCATCAGCATTGATGGTTCTCAATTTGAAATCAATGCTCTGTCCTTCAGGCTTTATGGCAAAAACCCCGCTTTGAGCTGTGAATTCAATATTACCTTCAGGTAGTGAACGAAGTATGTTCAGAAACTTATCGCAGTAGACCATGGTTTTTCCTTTCTCCAAAGTCTGGACTGCTATTTCAGTGCTGAATCCTACTTTCTGATCTGTTGCCCTGATGATAAGACGATCGTCAAAAGTTTCCAAATAGACGTTTGATGTAACAGAAAGGGAATTTCTCTGACTTGTAAAATCCATTGAATATATGACTTCAGTGAGGATTGATTCTTTGCTGCAGACGAATTTCATCTTTAACTCCTAATATTTAATATATGTAGTAACAGTAGTAATAGTAGCATGGATTCTGTGGATAACTGAATAATTCATTATACAACCTATCCTTAGATTTTGTCATCTTGTGCATAACTCTAGGAGTTGTCCACAATTGCTCCACAAGCAAATTTGGCTATCCACAGGTTTTGGAAGTTATCCACAACCTATCCATAGGGTATCCACAGGAATTTACCGCTTAACATTCATTAAGTCCCTCTTTAATTTCAATACAGTATTTGTGAACGCTTCATCGCTTTTCATCAGTGATTCTATCCTGTTGAACGAGTGCATTACAGTGGTGTGGTCGCGACCCCCGAATTCAGTTCCAATTTCTGTGGTGGAGTACTCAGTAATGTCCCGGGCGAGGTACATGGATATCTGCCTGGGTTGGATGAGGCTCTTGTTCTTTTTCTTGCCTTTGATCTCAAACGAACTGACATTGAAATAATCTCCCACCACCTTTATGATCGTATCTATGGAGAGTGTCTGGTTTGCATTGGCAGCAAGGGAAGGAAGGGTTCCAAGAAGTTCCTTGGTCTTATCCAGGGTCAGCTCCTGGTCCAGCAGTTCGCTGAATGCTATCAATTTTGTGAGGGAAGACTCCAGGTCACGTACATTAGTACAGACGTTTGTAGCTATGTAGTCTATTATCTCCTCACTCATCGAGCTGTTCCTCTGTTCGGTCTTGCTTTTGAGGATGGCGACCCTCGTCTCGTAAGAGGGTGGCTGCAAATCGACATTCAGACCGCGTTCAAACCTGGAACTGAGTCGGTCACTGATATTTTTCAGTTCGCTGATGGGCCTATCACAAGTAAAGACCATCTGTTTCTTGGACTCGTAGAGATTGTTGAAGGTATGAAAGAGCTCCTCCTGGGTCCCATCCTTTCCTTGGAGGAAGTGAATGTCGTCAATGAGCAGCACATCTACCTTTCTGAACTTGTTCTTGAAGCTCTGCATCTTGTTTGATCCGACAGAGTCGATAAACTCGTTGGTGAACATCTCTGCGGTGACGTACATCACCTTCAGCTCAGGTGTGTTGTCAATGATATGATTTCCTATTGAGCTGAGCAGGTGTGTCTTTCCCAGTCCGACACCGCCGTAGATGAGGCATGGGTTATAGCTTACGCCCGGGTTCTTCGCGATAGCCAGGCTTGCATTGTATGCGAATGTGCTGTTGTCGCCTATGACGAAATTGGAGAACTGATAGGAGTAGTTGAGGTTGCAATCCCTCTTCATCTTCATTGTCGTTTCAGGTGAGGCCTTTTTTTTGACTGGAGCTTGGACGGCCTTGGCTTCCTTAGGGGGCTCTATTATGGATGAAGGGTCTCCTTTCTTGTGTTCCTGTATTTCTGAAAGGGACTTGACGATGAATTCTACACTGATTTCCTCTCCGGTAAGTTCGCATAGCGTATTTACCAGGAGATCCCTATATCGCGCAATCACTGTGTCGAGGATAAACTGGCTTGCTCCTGCAAGGATAACCTTCTTGTCCTCCGAACCAACATAGACGATACGATTGAACCAGGTTGTATATTCCTGGGCTGGCAGGGTCTCTTGTATGCGGAGGATAGTCTCCTGCCAAAATTCATAATAGTTACTGTTTGTGTCGCTCATGAAGCCATTTTACCCTGTCGTCCTTCGGCTTGCAAGAGCTCTTTGATAACCTCTGTGGACAAGCTGATAATTTATTGCCTAAAAAGCAGTTATAAATAGGCAGTTTTTTATCGGAATACTTGCAACGAACCCCTCTTTCTGGTATAATCAATAAGGATTGGCGTAAGCCTTTTTTTATTATTACATAAGGATATAACTGATGAGTGAAGGGAGCTTTGACAAAGGAAACTTCCAGCCGCCACTACACCATAGTGGTTCGCATATGGAAGCTTCAACAAATAGCTATTCTGCCGGGAGCATCCAGGTCCTCAAGGGCCTTGAAGCTGTAAGGAAACGACCCGGAATGTATATTGGTTCCACTGGCATCGATGGACTGCATCATCTCGTGTACGAGGTGGTGGATAACAGTATCGATGAAGCAATGGCAGGGTATTGTACTGATATCCAGGTTTTTCTCGACCGTAATGAGGAAGGCAGGGATGTCTGTACCATTGAAGACAATGGGCGAGGCATACCTGTCGAGATGCATCCTACTGAAAATAAGAGTTCCTTGGAGATAGCCCTTACCCAGCTGCATGCTGGAGGAAAATTCGACAAGAACTCCTATAAGGTATCCGGGGGTTTGCACGGTGTGGGTGTTTCGTGTGTAAACGCCCTCTCCGAATGGCTGGAAGTGGTTGTCTACCGTAATGGCGGCATCTACAAGCAGGTGTACTCAAAAGGTATGCCCCAAACCCAAGTCTTGCAAACAGGCGACAGCGAACGCACCGGTACTATAGTGAGTTTTACCCCCGACTACACTATCTTGGAGCAGAATTCATTCAGCTATGAGACACTTGTAAACAGGTTCCGTGAGCTCTCTTTCCTCAATAAGGGGATTACCATCACAGTCACTGACAGGCGGGGAGAGGAGATCCGCGAGAAATCCTTCCATGCCACAGGAGGCATCAGCGAGTTTGTCAGCTATCTCAATGAGTTCAAGCGTGTGCTCAACGATCCTCCCATTGCAGTCGAGGGCGAGAGAGATGGGGTCAAGGTTGAGATCGCCTTACAGTACAATGACAAATACGATGATAAGGTGCTCTCCTATGTGAACAACATCAATACCCGTGAAGGAGGTACCCACCTTACCGGTTTCAGAACCGGCCTTTCCAGGGTGATCAACGTCCAACTGCAGAAAAATCCAAAACTTTTGAAAAAATATGAGGAAAAGCTCGAACAGAGTGATATTTCCGAGGGCCTCACCGCCATCGTATCTGTAAAGGTCCCCGAGCCCCAATTTGAGGGCCAGACCAAGATGAAATTGGGTAACTCAGCTGTAAGTGGAATTGTCTTCTCCATGGTCTACGAGAAGCTTGGCAACTATTTTGACGAGTTTCCTGCTGTAACTGAGAAAGTGCTCGAAAAGATAATCAGCGCAGCTCTCGGTAGGGTAGCCGCACGCAAGGCGCGGGAGCAGATTCGCAAGAAGAGCGAAGGCGGCGGGCTTCCCGGCAAGCTGGCTGACTGCTCGGAGAAAGATCCTTCCCTATGTGAAGTGTTTATCGTTGAGGGTGACTCTGCAGGCGGATCGGCCAAACAGGGTCGTGACCGCAAGTTCCAGGCAATCCTTCCTCTTTGGGGAAAGATGCTGAACGTAGAGAAAGCCCAAGAGTTCCGTGTGTTGGGCAATGACAAGCTTCAGCCTGTCATCTCAACTATCGGGGCGGGTATCACCCGCTACAACAATACCGGTAAGGACTTGGAGGATGAGAGCGAAAATGGCATCACCTTTGATGTGACCAAAGCCAGATATCATAAGATTATCATTATGGCTGACGCCGATGTCGACGGTTCGCACATCCGAACTCTCCTGCTCACCTTCTTCTTCAGGTACATGCGTCCTCTTATCGAGGCCGGGTATGTCTATTTTGCCATGCCTCCCCTCTATAAGATTACCGTTGGTAAGAAAGTGATGTATGCCTATGACGAGGAAGCAAGGTTGAAAATTCTTGAAGAGTACAAGATCGGCGAAGGCACCAAGGCTTCCATCCAACGGTACAAGGGTCTTGGTGAGATGAATCCCGAACAGCTTTGGGAGACCACCATGAATCCGGAAACCCGTATGATCAGCCAGATACAGCTTGATGATGCAGAGGAAGCCGACAGGGTGTTCTCAATGCTCATGGGTGAAGAGGTTGAGCCTCGCAGGGCCTTCATTGACGCTAATGCCGTTTATGTATCGAATCTGGATGTCTAGGAAAGGATAGTATTGTGGAAGAAGAAATCAACAGCAGAATAATACCTGTGGATGTGTCAAAGGAGATGCGTACCTCGTATCTCAACTATGCCATGTCCGTAATTGTAAGTAGGGCTTTGCCTGATGTGCGCGATGGGCTGAAGCCCGTACACAGGCGGATTTTGTACGATATGTTTGAGATGGGTATTCGGGCCAACTCCAGCTATAAGAAGAGTGCCCGTATAGTCGGTGACGTCTTAGGTAAGTACCATCCCCACGGTGATGGTTCTGTCTACGACGCCTTGGTACGGTTGGCCCAGGATTTCTCACTCAGGTATCCTGTGGTCACCCCACAGGGTAACTTCGGATCCATCGACGGAGACCCAGCGGCTGCGATGCGTTACACTGAAGTGAAGATGAGCAGGATCGGTGAAGAGATGCTTGTCGATATCCAGAAGGAGACAGTCGACTTCGGCCCTAACTATGACGAGTCGCTTGAGGAACCCACAGTCCTGCCTGGATCCTTCCCCTTCATGCTGGCAAACGGTAGTAGCGGGATTGCTGTCGGAATGGCCACCAATATGGCTCCTCATAATTTGCAGGAGATCTGTGATGCCATTTGCGCTGTCATCGATAACGCAGATATCACCATTGATGAGCTGATGGAGCATATTAAGGGACCGGACTTCCCTTCCGGAGCTATTATCTGCGGCACCCAGGGAATTAAGGATGCCTTTACTACCGGTAAGGGTAAGATTGTCCAACGTTCCTGCTATGAAATCGAATCTTTTGACAATGGCAGGGATCATCTTGTCTTCAGTGAGATTCCCTACCAGGTCAACAAGTCGGATTTGGTCAAGAAGATAGACGACCTCCGTAAGGATGGGGTGATCCCTTCCATCTCTGTCGTAAGGGATGAGTCCGACCGTAATGGAATCCGTATTGTAGTCGAGCTGAAGATGGGCAGTGAGCCGATGGTTGTCGTCAACCAGCTTTTTGCCCGGACAGCGCTACAGACGAACTTCAACATTAACAACCTTGCCCTTGTAAACGGCAGACCGCAGCTTCTTAATCTCAAGGACATGCTGTTCTACTATATTGAACACCGCAAGGAAGTGGTTGTACGCAGGACCAAGTTTGATTTGAGAAAGGCTCAGGAAAGGGCCCATATCCTACGGGGCCTCAAGATCGGTCTGGATAACATCGATGAGGTGATCAGGATCATCAAGGAGTCTCCAGACAAC
Source organism: Spirochaetales bacterium (assembly GCA_012838275.1). Taxonomy (GTDB): domain Bacteria; phylum Spirochaetota; class Spirochaetia; order Sphaerochaetales; family Sphaerochaetaceae; genus Sphaerochaeta. Next base: position 11,763 of record DUPO01000109.1, on the reverse strand, counting down.
ACCATTGCTGCAGAAAGGCTCATTTTTCACTTTGCTCTGGACATGATCCAGGCACAGGCCATCATCGATATGAAACTCGGGCGTCTCAGCCATCTGGAATCTTCCAAGATTCTGGATGAGCTTGCGGACCTTGAGCAGAAGATTGCCTACTACCAGGAGCTTCTCGCTGATGATGTGAAGATCCTGGCTGTCGTAAAGAGTGAAGTCAGGGCTCTTCCAGGCAACCTTGCCCCCAAGGATCGCCGTCTGTCTAAGATCAACCGCGAGGAGATCGGACAGTCGACGATGGAGGATTTCATCAAGAATGAAGAGGTTGTGGTGCTTATCAGCAATAAGGGCTTCGCCAAGCGTATCCCTACCGAGGAGTATGACACCCACGGAAGGGCTGGCAAGGGCAGCAGGACAGCCAAACTTCAGGATGGTGATTTCGTTGACCACATGTTTGTCGCTTCCACTCATGAGTACGTTCTTTTTGTCACCGATGCTGGAAAGGGATACTACACCAAGGTGTTTGATATTCCCCAGGCTTCCAAGAATGCCAAGGGTATCAGCGTAAAGAACATCCTCCAGCTGGAGACGACAGAGAAGATAACCTCCATCATCAATTTCAAGGAGTTCAGTGAAGACCAGTACATCATGATGGCTACCCGCCATGGTGTGGTGAAGAAGGTCTCACTCTATAACTTCAGGAATGCTAGGGCACGCGGTATCATTGCCATCTACCTTGATGAGGGCGATGAGCTGCTGCACAGCGAACTTGTCCAGGAAGGCGATGAGTGTATGCTCATTACCCGCCAGGGACGAGGGCTGAAGTTCGCACAGTCAGACGTCAGGGCTATGGGGCGTGCGTCACGAGGCGTGCGTGGAATCAAGCTGTTGGGCGATGATGTGGTTGCTGGCTTGTTGAAGGTTGATGATACCAAGCGGATCCTCATGGTCACCGAAAACGGCCAGGGCAAGCAGGTAACCTTCGACAGCTTCACAGTCCACAGGAGAGCCACACAAGGTCAGAGGATCTATAAGCTCGGTGGAAAAGCCGACTTCATCGTAGGGGCTCTTGCCGTCAATGATGAGAATGACGTGGTATGTGTGACCCGTTTGGGGCAGACACTTCGTGTGCACGTGAAGAATATCTCAGTTCAAGGCAGAAATGCTTCTGGAGTGAGGGTAGTTACTATGAAGTCCGCTAAGGATGCAATAGTAGCCATTGCAGCGACAGGGGAAGAGGAAGAGTTGGAAGAGGAAGAACTTTTAGAAGATGTTCTTCCCGCTTCAGAAGAGAGTGTAGAATCTGTAGAAATTGAGGAAGAAGCAACTCCAACAGATAGCGAATAAAACATTTGTATAGTAGTTTTGGCAAAGCCGCTCCTAATTTGGGAGCGGCTTTGTTTTAAGCAAAAAAAAAGCCAAATTCTCTAAGCAAATCTGTACTGTTATATAGAAACATAGGGAAAAAACATGCAATTGGCGCTTTGAAATGAAGATTATGAGGGTTTCGGATTTCTTTCGAAAAATTTCCTGAAAAAACCAACCAACTCAAAAACTAGAAAATATCTACAAGTAAACCTGTATATATAAGGACTTTCAGAGATGTATTTCTAAGAATGTCTGTGTAGGTCTTATTTACACCTGGGTTAGATGCCATCTCTCCTGCTGTGATTGTTTCACATGAAACAGAGAGGCTGGTTAAGGTTTCTTGTTGAGAGACAATCGGTTTGCAAACTATGCAAGGCGAAGTATTGTTCTGTTGTTTTCAAGGGTGAATCCTATGGTTTCACGTGAAACAAGTAAAATAGATGAACGGATCAAAGGGCGGATAATCATGCCAGTTGTTTTGTTGTTTGGAATCTACGGGCTGAGCTGATAGCCGGCCATATTCTGCGTGAAACAAAAAAGCAAGGCTCAGATGTTTTTAGAGTACAAGGTAAAGCGCTGGTTTGTGTCCTGTTGTTTGCAAGGGGGGGATCCTACTGTTTCACGTGAAACAAAGTGAGCGATAAGCCGAATCAAAGGGTGAGCTATCATCTCGTTGTTTGTTTTAGGATTTCTTTATGAATACATAAATCATGTAACAGATAGGATAGGTTTCACGTGAAACGTACGGCTTCTATCCATTAGTTTCTCTGGAAATTTTATTGATGAACCTTAGGATAAAAAAAGCGTTTCACGAAGAAGTGTCTTGTGAAACGCTTGTTAGGTATAAACCGGCTACTTAGAGGTCTGTGCCGTTTATAACGGTTAGGTTAGGATCAACGAAATTTCTAAGATATCGTTCAACACCACTTTTGAGAGTCATTTGAGACATTGGGCAACCTGCACAGGCTCCAACCAAACGGACTACCACATCAGTACCGTTCAAACTGATAAACTCGATATCGCCTCCGTCATTTTGCAGTGAGGGTCTGATGTCCTCAAGTGCTTTCTTGACTTTATTTTCCATTTAATTTCCCTCCATAGGATACTTAAAAGATACAATAGTGAGGGCAGAGGGTCAAGGAGTCAACCTTTTTAGGTGACAAGTGCTCCCCTTTTCCTTATAGTAGGGATATGAGTGTGAAAAAAATCATCTTTTTAAACCAAAAAGGCGGTGTAGGGAAGACTACGACCGCAGTTAACCTTGGGTCCGCATTGGCTAAGATGGGAAAGAAGGTGCTCCTGCTTGATCTCGATTCACAAGGTAATTTAACGAGTGGAATAGGTGCTGACGGCAGGGCTCCGGGAATGTATGAAGTCATAGCGGGAACGTGTTCAGCCGAAGATGCTTGCCAAAAGACAGTGGTCGAAAACCTTTTTGTCATTCCCAGCAACATCCATATGGCCGGACTCAACATTGAACTAGTCGCACAATTAGAGAGGGAACAGTTCCTTAAGAGAGCCCTCTCCACATTGGATGACAGTTGGGACTACATTCTTGGCGATTGCCCTCCCTCCTTGGGTTTGTTGACTGTCAACGCAATGACATGGGCTCAGCTGGTGATAATACCGATGCAGTGTGAATACTATGCAATGGAAGGCCTCAACCTTCTTATGAGGACCATCGGTAATATCAAGAAGTCATTGAATCCGAACCTTGAGATCCTGGGAATTCTTTTTACGATGTTCATCAAGCGAACCAATCTTACCAATGAGGTTGTGGAAGATGTTTCATCGTATTTCCCAAACCTCACGTTCGAAACGGTGATACCGAGAAACATCAGGCTTGCAGAGGCCCCTTCCCATAACTTGCCCATCGACATATACGATGGAGGTAGCAGTGGGGCCAAGGCCTACGAAGCACTCGCAAAGGAGGTCATAAGTCGTGTCGCAAAACTCTAATAAAAAACATGGATTGGGCAAAGGCATAGGATCATTGATGCAGGATTACTCGTTTGATTCTGTATTGGAGAATGCCTTGGGCTTGGATCCGGTAGAAGAGGGAAAGCAGGTAGGAACTTCGGTCCTGACTGTTCCGTTATCCAATATCCGGGCAAATCCCCGACAACCGCGAAAAGAGTTTGATGAGGCGAGTCTCCAAGAGTTGGCCAGCTCTATCAAAAACCAGGGGGTTTTGCAGCCTATCCTGGTGGAGGAGATCGCCCCAGGTGAGTACAGCATTGTTGCAGGGGAGAGGCGCTTCCGCGCTTCAAAGCTGGCTGGTCTGGAAACAATCCCTGTGCTCGTCAAGGATTTCACTGATCTGCAACGCCTGGAAGTATCTCTCATCGAGAATATCCAGCGTGAGAACTTGAACCCTATCGAAGAGGCAAAAGCCTATGCCTATCTCATACAAGAGGCAGGTATTACACAGGAGGAGCTAGCTTCCAGGGTTGGAAAGAATCGTTCGACCATCAGTAACAGCATGAGGCTGTTGCAATTGACCGCTACCATGCAGCGGGATCTGTTGGCAGGGAAGTTCTCAGCAGGTCAGGCCAGGGCCCTCCTCTCTGTAGTGAACCCTGCTGATAGGGAGATTCTCTATCGTACCGTGTTGGAGAAAGATCTCTCTGTAAGGGCGACAGAGCAGCTAGCTTCCCAATTTAACCAGGGAAAGCGTGTTGCTTATCAGGATAAGAAGAAAAGAGCTAAAAAGAGTTTGCCTAAAAGCCCGGATATTATTAGTGTTGAGGATAAGTTCCTCCATGCTGTGGGTTCGCAGGTGGAAGTGAAAGGTTCTCTGGAGAGGGGTAAGCTAGAAATTCCCTATACCTCCAGCGAAGAGTTGGAAAGGCTGTACCAGTTGCTGGCCCCGGGGGCCGATCTGTTTGAAGTATAGTTTGTAGGAGATTTGTAGTAATGGAAAAAAGTAAACTCGCTGATGGCATGTACGCTGTCATGCATACCACTAAGGGTGATATCACCCTATCTTTGGAGTTCAAGAAAACTCCAATGACTGTCGCCAACTTTATTGGACTGGCTGAGGGTGTTTTGAATATCAATGGCGATAACAAGCCTTTTTATGACGGGCTGACCTTCCATAGGGTCATTGAAAACTTCATGATCCAGGGGGGGTGTCCCAAAGGAACCGGTACGGGTGGCCCAGGCTATACTTTCCCTGATGAATTTGATGACTCACTGAAGCACTCAGCTCCCGGTAAGCTCTCCATGGCCAATTCAGGCCCTGCGACTAACGGAAGCCAGTTCTTCATCACGCACGTCCCTACCCCCTGGCTCGATGGCAAGCACTCTATTTTTGGTGAAGTCATAGAAGGGCAGGACATTGTCAACGCAATAGAGCAGGGTGACAAGCTTACAAGTGTAAAGATCATCCGGAAGGGGAGTGAAGCAGAGGCTTTTAAAGTTTCACGTGAAACATTTACTACCTTGGTTGTAGCAGCAGAAGAGAAGACGAAGAAACAGAAATCCGAAAAATATGCCAAGCTCGAACTTGAACTCAAGAATCGTTGGCCTGATGCGAAGGTTACCCCAAGTGGCCTTAGGTATGTAGTCAATGAGGAAGGTGATGGAAAGAAATCTCCCAAACAGGGTCAGAAAGTTACCGTGCACTATACAGGTACCCTTCTCGATGGAAGGATGTTTGATAGCTCGGTAAAAAGGGGAGCTCCGGCAGAGTTTGCCGTAGGCGATGTCATTGAAGGATGGAATGAAGCCCTGAAGACAATGAGCAAAGGTGAAAAGCGGACCCTTATCATTCCACCGGAGTTAGGGTATGGGGCCCAAGGTTATCCTGGTATCATCCCACCCGATTCCCATCTCGTGTTTGATGTTGAACTGATTAGTTTTTAATTGTTACAATATAAGGAGATATAGGTGAAAGACAAATCTGTTCAGTTCGTTTGTACCCAGTGTGGTCGTGCAGAGAGCAAGTGGTTGGGACGCTGTCCCGATTGCGGGAGTTGGAACTCCTTCGAGGAGGAACTTATCCTGCCCAAGCAGACCAAACCAGGTAAGACAGCACAGATTAGCCTTGAGACCAAGCCGGTCTCTCTTGAGGATATCCAGGTTGAACCTGGATTCCGCTATGAGAGCGGCATCTCCGAACTGGACCGTGTGCTGGGGGGAGGGGTCATGCGTGGCTCCTCCATCCTATTGGGAGGAGAGCCCGGTATAGGGAAATCAACACTCATGCTGCAGATGATAGAGAAATGTTCGCTAAAGCGCAGTGTCCTCTATGTCTCCGGTGAGGAGTCCCCATCACAGGTAAAGCTACGGGCCCAACGGCTAGGGCTCAAGCTTTCCAAGATTTCCATCTTTTGTGACACCCGCGTCGAAGTCCTGGTTAATGTGCTTGAGAAGATGAAGCCGCAGGTACTGGTGATCGACTCCCTGCAAACCCTCTCCAGCAGCGAAGTGGCCTCCCCCGCCGGGTCGGTCAACCAGATACGGTTCTGTTCCACTGAGCTGGTTGGCATAGCTAAGCAGCTCGGCATATCCCTATTCCTTGTAGGCCATGTCACAAAGGAGGGGGTGCTGGCAGGGCCGAAGGTCATAGAACACCTCGTCGATACTGTCCTTTATTTCGATCAGGTCGGAAGTGGGGTGCGTCTTATCAGGGCTGCTAAGAACCGCTTCGGATCGGTTGATGAGATTGGTATCTTTCATATGGGTGAAAAGGGTCTTACCGCAGTGACCAACCCATCTTCTTTCTTCATCACAGACAGGGAAGGGGAGAGTGCCCCTCCGGGGATCGCCTATACAGCGGTGGTTGAGGGATCACGGACCTTCCTTGTAGAGATACAGGCCCTTACCGTCCCTAGCAAAAATGGCTTCTCCCGAGTCTACTCAGATCGCATAGACACTGCCCGTGTCACTAGGATCGCTGCGATTCTGGAGCGGCACGCCCAGGTAAGGCTGAACGATCAGGACATCTATGTGAATGTGGCAGGAGGAATGAGGCTTAGCGAAGTCTCCATAGACCTTCCTCTCGCCCTTGCCCTCTGGTCCGCCTTGAAAGGTGTCTCCCTGCCGTCCTCCTTGGTCTCCTACGGCGAGATGAGCCTGGCAGGTGAAGTACGTACGGTTGGCTTTGCAGAGAAGCGGGAGAAGGCTTCTAGCGAGCTAGGCTTCAAGAGGGTCCTGTTGCCAAAGAGCAACAAGAGCAAGGCAGACCTCAAGGTCTATCCGGTGGATACCATCAAGAAGGCTCTGGGAGTCTGTTCAACGCTTACATAAGTAAAGTTCCAAATGCCTTTAAAAAGTATGAGATAGGAAGGGGATATGCTTCCTATCTCATTAGTTAGGGATGCTAACCAATGGGTAGGGCTACTCCGTATGACTGCCTAAAGCCGATTTCGTTTACTGGTATGGTGTTTCATCGTTCCTCAATGCCAGGCCAGCCTATGAAAATCACCTCAGACTGACAGATCGCAGACCTCACAAACAGAGGCTGCCATAGATATCTATGATATTATCGGAGAGGCCTAAATGCGAGTTTCTTTATTAGTTAGGGATCCTGCCTATATGTTTTAACGCCCCTGTGGGTCACTATGGCAGACGAATCGGATATTTACGCATCACGACTCCCATGAAGCGCTTATAGTGTTTATACCCTGTTTGCAGATGTTTTCTGTAAGAAAAAGAGGCCCTAGCAAGGACGCCTTGATTAGTTAGGATGCCTATCTAAAGCAGCATCTTCAGAAGCATGGGGAATACCACCACATTTCCGATCGAAGCCCCGAGGCTGGTCATGAGGAATACCAGGAGGATATGCAGGACTCGGTTCTTGTACCATCCCTTAAGGGTGATTGCATCATTGCTGAGACTCTCAAAGTCCTTGACCTTAGGTTTTCGCAAGGTGGCCTGCATGAGGCCGCTGACCATTCCAATGCCAATGCCTGGATGTAAGCTGGTTAGGGGGGCTGACAATATGCTTACCAGGGTGTTCAGCGGGTGGGCGAGGGAGATGATGGCTCCCAGGGCAGTAAAGGACATGTTGACAGCAAGCCAGTAGCCGAACATCCTGATGCCCTCTTTCTGACCAAAATTGATAAATCCAAAGGCAAGGAAGCCGATGATGAGAATAGGGAATGCCCAGGATAGAATCTTTCCTGCCTTTCCTGGGGGGGGGACCTCGGTGATATCATCCAGATTTGTCTTGAGTTCACCGCTGTCAAGCTTTTTCATTGTGTCGATGATGCCGTTCTGGTGACCAGCCCCGATGACAGCGAGCTTCTTGTCCCCTGGGGCAAGATAGATGCTGGTTGCGAGGTAGCGGTCGCGCTCATCGATGAGAACGGTCTTTACGGCAGGAAGTTCCTTGGCCATCTCATCCATCATGTTTTGCATGATGTCGCCTTTTTTCAGCTCTTCAAGATCCTCTTTGGAGATCTCTTCGTTGCTGAAGACAGCTGAGATGATAGTGGCGATGAGTTTTGCCTTGTTCCACAGGTTGGAGAGTCTCCAGGCCCGCTTGAAGGTAATCTGGATATCACGGTCGCATAGGGAGTAGGGAATCTCCCGCTCCTTTGCTATGCGTGCGGCACCGAGGATCTCTTCTCCTGGGGCGCTCTCCGTCTGGTTGCCCATACGCTTCTGGAAAGAGGCTAGGGCCATGTTGACGATCAACAAAAAGCCCTTACCCTCTTTAAGGACCTTCTTGATGTCCATATTGGACCAGGAACTCTCTTCTTCCTTGTTCTTGAATCTTCCGTCATCAAGTTCGAGGCAGATATGGTCGGGCTCTTCACTGTCGATGTAAGCGGAAACCTCATCTACACTCTCTTTTGAGACGTGTGCGGTTCCCACAAGAATTATTTGCCGACCATCGGAAAAGGTGAGTCGGTGGAATGTGTCACTCAGTTTTTCTGCAATCATGAGAACTACTATACTCAAGAGAAGGAAGAGAAACAAGGGAATTTGACACAGCGCAAGGATTACTATACATTTCCCCAACATGGATACCATCATATACTTAGGAAAACTAGCCGTTGCACTGCTTTGTGGTGTAGGCCTCTCCCGCTTGTTGGGGAAAAAACGGTTCGTCCGGACCGCAGCCCTCGGACAGACTTTTCTCGTCTGGTTGTTACTCTTTTTTATGGGTGTGAACACCGCCAGCATCGACGGGATAACCAGTCAGTTTGTCACCATGGGACTTTCTGCCTTGGCACTGACCATCATCAGTGTGTTAGGTACCATTATATTCGCTATAGGCGTATCCTTCTTTGTCTCTTCAGAAAAGATCACCTTGGGTATCGATATTGCCCCTCGTAAAGAGCAGAGCATGCTACGGCGCATATGGGATGTTCTGAAGGAACCCCTGTTTTTGGTGGGTATTGTCCTTCTGGGTTTGAGCTTGAGGCTTTGGACCCCCCTCTTTGGATGGTTCGACAGTTCCCTGGTCAGTTACCTGCTCTATGGGATGCTATTCTTTGTTGGGATGTCTCTGGTTCAGAAAGATATCAGCTTCAAGGGGATCCTGTCAGACAAGGCTGTGCTGCTCTTGCCGCTGATAACCATAGTAGGAAGCTATCTTGGGACATTGCTGACCCCGCTGGTTACCCCTTACACCATCAAAGAAGGGCTTGGTATGGTAAGCGGCTTCGGCTGGTACTCACTCTCAGGTATCCTCATCAGTGACCTGGGGTATCCTGTTTTGGGTTCTGTATCCTTTTTGGTAAACCTCTTGCGCGAAAGCTTCGCCTTTTTTATCATCCCGCTGCTAGGCAGATTGGGAAGGCGCTATTTCTATCCTGCAGTCTGCACAGCTGGGGCCACAAGCATGGACGTGACACTGGTCTTGCTTACCAGCCATTTTGGGACCAAGGTCATCATCGCCAGCATCTACCATGGAGTGGTGATGAGTCTGGTCTCACCTCTGCTCATTCCCCTTTTCTTCTAAGACTTGAATAGGAGCTGGACCACAAGCTCAACCACGCTCTCCTTGAGAATGCGAAGATAGATTACCGACGGCCCGTCACTTAGAAGCTCCAGAAGTCGGTTGGCAATGAGATCAGCCTGGGGGGCTATGGGAAGTTGCAAGAATTTGTACGATCCTGCCTCAATGCTGAAATCACCCTCGGCATGGGGGTGGATCTCCCCCTTTTCCACAGCCAAGCGCATTTCTTCGCCAGGAGGGTCCTGATACCCCCCCTCCAAGGTGGTGAGTATACTGGTGATGTGCAGGCACGCTTCGCTGCCTACAGGAGCACTGTCCAAAAACCCGAGCATCTTTTCGATAGCTTTCTCCCCATCCTTAGGTAGGTCGGAAAAAGAAATGTATGGAATATCCTGAAGCAAATGGAGTAACATGGGTGATATCTTTAGCATAGGAGTTACTGTATCAAAATGGAAACAGTCGGTAAAGTGGCAGGGATCACCTACAGGCTTGCCCGTCTCAAGCGGTGTAGGAACATAACCGTCCGAGTGCTGGGTAATGGGGAAGTCCGGGTAAGCGCGCCTTTTCAAGAGCCTATAAGTTCAGTGGAACGGGTCATCAAAGCCAACAAGAAAAAACTAGAGAAGACAATTGTCATCCAGAAACAAGAGCATGAGCTGTATGGGCACACTTGGGAGCATGGCGATACCTTCCTGTTTCATGGGGAGCCGCACACCCTACATATCCTACCAGGAGCTGAGGATTCCCTCAGTGTTTCAAAAGGGTTGTTTTCAATTACATACACGGACTTTCCTCCGAGCAAGCAGGCCATCTCCCTTTCCTTGAAAGGACTCTACCGGAAAGCGGCAAGGGAGAGGGTGAAAAGATTAGTGAACATTTGGGCGGAAAAGCTCGGTCTCGATATCCCACCGATAACAATCAGGGATTCCAAAAAACGTTGGGGTAGTTGCTCCTCAAGGGGGAACCTCAACTTTTCCCTGCGCTCGGCTTGTCTCAGCGATGAGGACCTCTCTTACCTGGTGCTGCATGAGATGGCACACCTGGTGCACTTTAACCATAGCGCACGCTTCTATGCTTTCCTTGACCTGCACCTGCCAGCCTGGAAGGAACACCAGCAGAAGATGTACTCGTTGCAACGCCGAGCGGACCTGACACCCTAAATATGTGAGCAATTCCCTTGAAGCCTTTTTTGGTGTATCGTTGAGGGGAAGGAGAGCTATATGAAACCTGATACATTGACTGATGGAATATATCGCGTAGCGGCAAAGATCGGAAACAGGGATCTTTTTGAAGGCATCTGGCCAATACCCCATGGGGTCATGCTCAATGCCTATGTGGTAAAGGGCAGTGAGAAAAACGTCATGATCGACCTGGTCAAGGATTGGGACGGGGCTGTTGAGACTGTGGATGCGGAGCTCAAGGAACTTGGACTTCCCAACGGCCAGCTTGACTATCTTGTGCTGAACCATATGGAACCCGATCATACCGGAGCCATGGTTTCCTTTGTTGAAAAGCATCCCAATGTCGAGATCCTCTGCTCAGCGAAGGCCGTACCCCTTATCAAGCACTTCTATAAAATTGAAAAGAATGTACGGGCGGTTAAAGATGGGGAGAAACTCGACATTGGCGGGAAGACCCTACAGTTCTTCATGACCCCAAACATACACTGGCCAGAGACAATGATGACCTATGTGGAAGAGGATGGAGTCCTGTTCAGCTGTGATGCCTTTGGATCTTTCGGCCGGTATGATCACTGCTTCGATGATCAGCTGACCAAGAAGGAGCTCGATCTGCTGAAGGGAGAGACCGAACGCTACTATGCGAATATCGTATCCTCCTTCTCCTCCTTTGTGCTGAGAGGCATAGCCAAGCTTGACGGGCTTGCCATCAAACAGGTCGCTCCAAGCCATGGTGTGGTATGGAGGAGTGAGCCGGAGAAGATCATCAATTGGTATAAGACCCTGGCTACCTACATGGACGGCCCAAGGGAAAAGGAGATCACTGTTGTCTGGTCCAGCATGTATGGTAATACAGGCGCCTTGGTTCCCTATATAGTTGAAGGGGCAGAGAGTGAAGGCCTGGCCGTACATGTGTTGGAGATTCCCCAGACCCATGAGTCGTTTGTCCTGGAGAAAGTCTGGCGTTCGGAAGGGCTGGTCATCGGCATGCCTACCTACGAGTACAAGATGTTCCCCCCGATGTATCACATCATGGATATCCTCGAGCGCAGCCATGTGAAGGGACGTAAGACCATGCGCTTCGGATCTTTCGGTTGGTCCGGTGGCGCCCAGAAGCAGTTTGATGTCTTTTCAGAATCCATGAAGCTTCAATGTATTGGTGTTGTAGAGTACCAAGGCTCTGCTACCGAAGAGGACAAGCGGCGTGCTTTTGAGATGGCCAAAGAGATGGCCCGTCAGATAAAAGAGGCCTAATACTAGTATTTAAACCTGGTTTTATGTAACAAAATACCCTTTGAGGTCATCATATGACCT
>DUPO01000108.1 GCA_012838275.1 Spirochaetales bacterium | reverse complement strand
CCGGAACAGGCTATCAGCCGCGCCAAGGCGGTTACCAACCGCGTCCGGGTGGATCACCCGGAGGGTTCAGGCCCCAAGGTGGTGGTCCGGGACGTCCTCCTTTTAGACAGGGTGGCCCTCAGAAGCCCGGTGGTGGTGAGGGTTCCAATCTCGATACGTTGAATAAGAGAGCTCCTAAAAAATCTTACAAGAAGAAAAATTCCGCTTCCTACAAGAAGAGGAATGCTGAAGAAGAGAAAGAGTTCCAGATCCAGAGAAGGAAAGAACAGGCTGCTGCAAAGCTCGCTTCCGTTCCCAAGCAGATAGATATGATGGAAGTCATCTCTGTCTCTGACTTGGCAAAGAAGATGAACCTGAAGGCCAGTGATATCATCGCCAAGCTTTTCAAGATGGGCATGATGGTCACTATCAACCAGCAAATAGACTACGAGACAGCTGAAATAATTTGTAGCGATTATAATTGTGAAGTTAAGCTTGTCTCCCTATATGATGAGACACTCATTTCCCGCGAACCTGAAACCGACAAGGATATGGTCGACAGAGCCCCCATTGTTACGATTATGGGACACGTTGACCATGGTAAGACCAAATTGCTCGATGCCATCCGCTCCACTAAGGTTGCAGATGGTGAGTTCGGGGGAATAACCCAGCACATCGGAGCTTACAAGGTTGCACTTGAAGGTAAGGGCGATGTCGTATTCTTGGATACCCCCGGACACTCAGCATTCTCAATGATGCGTTCCAGAGGAGCCCAGATCACCGACATAGTCATCCTCGTAGTTGCCGCCAATGATGGCGTGATGCCGCAGACTCGTGAGGCTATTGACCATGCGCGTGCTGCCAATGTTCCCATCATTGTTGCAATAAACAAGATTGACCTTCCTGAGGCAAAGCCCGACAGGGTGATGCAACAGCTCAGTGACCTCGGCCTGATGCCGGAGGCATGGGGTGGTCAGACACTCTACTGCCAGATTTCAGCTTTGAAGAAGATTGGAATCGACGAGTTGCTTGATACCGTATTGCTGCAGGCAGAGATGCTTGAACTTAAGGTCAATGCAAATTGCCGTGCAGAAGGAAAGGTGATTGAGAGTAGGATTGACCAGGGACGTGGTATTGTTGCCAGTGTTCTGGTCGAACGCGGAACCCTACGTCAGGGTGACTATTATGTTGCAGGTATCTACCCAGGTAGGGTCCGTGCGATGTTTGACGACAAGGGCAATAAGATTACTGAAGCAGGCCCTGCCACACCAGTAGAGATCATCGGACTTTCCGATATTCCTGGAGCTGGTGACCCGTTCCAGGTGACAGCCGGTGAGAAACAAGCCCGTCAGGTCGGTAACAAGAGACAGGAACTTGAAAGGGTTGGTGATAGCCGCAACGTCAAGAAGATTACCTTGGACAACCTCTACTCGAGGATCAAGGAAGGCTCCATCCAAGAGTTCAACGTCATCATTAAAGGTGACGTGCAAGGTTCAGTTGAAGCACTGCAGGGAACCCTCGATGCGCTTTCCAATGACGAGATCCACCTCAACGTTATCCGCGCTTCGGCCGGAGCCATCATTGAGAGCGACATCACCCTTGCCAGTGCATCAAATGCCCTGGTCATAGGATTCAATGTCCGGCCCACTCCTCGTGCCCAGGCCCTTGCTGACCAGGAGAAGATTGAAATTCGCAAGTACAACATCATCTACGATGCAGTGGACGATGTTAGGGATGCGATGGAAGGTATGCTGTCTCCTGAGATCAGAGAAGTTGACATCGGTACGGTTGAAGTTCGTGAGACCTTTAAGGTACCCAAAATCGGTACCATTGCAGGTGCTATGGTCACCAGCGGTAAGGTCAAGCGCAACAGCCTGGTCAGGGTCATTCGTGATTCAATCCAGCTCAACCCCACCATGGTCAAGATTTCAAGCCTTAAACGCTTCAAGGATGATGCCAAGGAAGTCGTTGAAGGATTCGAGTGTGGTATCGGATTGGAGAATTTCCATGACCTCCGCCCTGGAGACATCCTGGAGATTGTTGAAACCGAAGAGATCGCACGCAAATTGGAGACAAGTGAAAAGAAATGAGTGAATACAGCAGCAAACGTATAGAAGCTAAACTCTCCGAGGCTATCAGCATGCTGATAGTCAAAGGAGAAGTTAAGAATCCGAATGTAAGCACCCTCTGCTCAGTAAGTCGAGTCGAGCTTTCAGTCGACAACTCCTATGCTTTGGTCTTCATTTCCACAGTATTGGACGAAGAGACTCTCAACAAGAGCGTTGAAGGGTTGCAGAGTGCCAGTGGATTCATTCAAAAGCGTGTGGGTTCTTTCCTCAAGACCCGCAATACTCCAGTGCTTAAGTTCAAGGCGGATACCTCTCTGAGAGATGGCCAGAAGATCAATGCACTGATTGATTCGCTGGTTGATAATGGGAAATAGAGCGAGCGTCCTGTTAGTTCACAAGCCCAGTGGAGTCACCAGCTTTACATCCCTTGGTGCCATCAAGCGTACTGTCGATCCCAAAGTGGGACACGCCGGTACGCTTGATAAATTTGCACAAGGACTAATGATTGTTTTGACAGGGAGCATGACCAAGCTGAACCAGGTCTTTTCGACCATGGACAAGCGGTACCGTGCAACCATCTGCTTTGGTCAGGAAACCGACACCCTCGATCCAGAAGGGGAGGTCATCGCCACCTCAAGTATCCCGACCCTCGCTCAGATTCAAGAAGCGATCCCACAGTTCATAGGTGACATCCAGCAGAGCCCCCCCCAGTACAGTGCGCTGCACATTGGAGGCAAACGCGCCTCCAAGCTCGCAAGGGCAGGGAAGGTTGTTGTGATGGAAAAAAGACCTGTCAGCGTCTTCTCCTTTGAACTGGTCTCATTTGAAGACAACCTGCTTGTCGCTGATATCCATGTATCCAAGGGTACCTATATTCGGTCTTTGGCTAGGGACCTTGCACTCGCCTGCAACTCCCGCGGTTATCTGGTAGATCTTGTTCGCACGCAAATAGGACCTTTTATGCTTGAGGACGCTATAGCTTCAAATGACACTGACGCATTGTTGGCTTCCGTCGGAAGAACTGATACCCTTATACGGAGCATTGAGGATATGGCACTGCTTGAAGTTGACGACTCCCAACTCTTCTCCTTAGGTAACGGAAAGTACCCGGAAACCTACAGGACAGTCAGGAAATCGGATGCAAGTCGGTATGGGGCCGTATACTCAAGAGACGGTAAGCTCCGATGTGTCCTTGACTTGGTTGACAATCGTATCATTGCACAAATTCATCGTGAACAAGTGAGGTCCTAGATGAAGAAGTATGATTTCATGCATCTGTGCGAACACCCGGTACTCTGGCAGACAGAAATGTGTGTCTCTATTGGGGTGTTTGACGGATTGCATGTGGGTCATCAGAAAATTCTCAACCGAAATGTAGAACTGGCCAGGGAACGGGGTTGGCAATCAATGGCCATCACGTTCAACAAGAACCCGAAAATGTTCATGAAAAGTCAGGTCGAACGTAAAAATCTTACAACTGCAGTGCAAACCGAAGAGATTTTGGCGGAAATGGGCATCGATCATTTGGTTGTCATTGACTTTTCTGTTGAATTCAGTAAACTCAAACCTAAGGAGTTCCTCGCATTCATCTGTTCTTTTTGTCAGTTGAAGGCGATGGTTGTCGGTGAGGATTTCCGCTGCGGTGCCCCGGCTTTATGCGCCGGACCTGTTCAGCTGCAGGAACATCTGTCCCGATTAGCACCTGGTGCTATTGTTGAAGTCCCGCCTTTTGTCCGTACGGCAGAAGGAGAGATTGCAAGTAGTTCATTGGTGCGGCAAAAACTTCTAGAGGGCGCTTTGGAAGAAGTCCAAAGTATGCTCGGCAGACCCTATGCCTTGGATCTGGTTGCTTACCCTTCCAAATTCACTGAAGAAGGCCTGCTGTATCGTACAGCTTCATTCATGCAGCTCCTGCCGCTGGCGGGGGCTTATGAAGGTACCATGCTTCTCTCTGATGGTCAGACATGGAGGGTTCTTGCAATTTTTGCCGAATCCGAACTGCTGATCAAGGCAGTGGGGGGTATGTGGGATATTGAAGCGGTACGTACAAAATGTCTTAGCATTGCTAAGAGGAGTGTTTTATGATCTCGAAAGAAGAAAAACAAGAAATCATCACAAAGTTTGGTGGTGATGCTGCTAACACCGGTTCGACACAGGCCCAGATTGCCTTGCTTACCGCTCGCATCAATGAGCTCCAGCCTCACTTCAAGAGAAACCCCAAGGACCATGCAGGTACTCGCGGACTCTTGAAAATGGTAGGAAGACGCAGAAGACTGCTCAAGTACTTGAGAAATAATGACATCAATGCTTATCGTACCCTGATCGCAGAACTCGGTATAAGAAAGTAGTGTTGGTGGTATTCTCTAAAAAATAGCAAAATAGCTCCGTCAACCAAACAGGTTGTAGGAGCTATTTTCATTTTCGAAGTAGGAAAAAGAACAAAGAAGGAATGAAAATGCAAGAAGTAAAGAAAGTTTCCGTTAAGATTGGTAAGGGTGAACTGGTATTTGAAACCGGTAAGATTGCAAAACAGACCAGTGGTACTGTATATGCACACTACGAAGGAAGTGCCGTTATTGCAACTGTCTGTAGTGGCCGTCAGCCCTCCGAACCCCTCGACTATGTACCCCTAAGTGTTGAATACAATGAAAAATACTATGCAGCCGGTAAAATCCCCGGGGGATTTCTCAAAAGGGAAGCAAGACCCAAAGACAAGGAGATCCTTGTCTCCCGCCTGATCGACCGCCCCCTGCGTCCCCTGTTTAACAAGGCCTTTGGCCGAGAGATCCAGATAGTGCCGACTGTTGTCTCTTCTGATATGAGCAACACTCCAGACGTCATTGCCATGAACGCAGCTTCCGCTGCCGTCCTGATCAGTGACATCCCTTTCAACGGCCCTATCGGTGCTGTAAGGATTGCCATGGTCGATGGCAAATATGTTGTGAACCCTACCTTTGCCGAGATTGAGAAATCGACAATGGACATCATTGTTGCCGGAACCCGCAGTGGGATCACAATGGTTGAAGGCGGAGGAAAAGAGGTCAGTGAAGAGGTGATGCTCGCAGCGATTGATGCTGCCCAGCCTGTCATCGTAGCTCTCTGTGATGCCCAGCTCGAGCTTCAGAAGATTGCGGGGAAAGAGAAGCTTCCCATCATCGAAAGCAAAGTGGACCTCTCCTGGCTCGTTCCGGTAAAAGCTTTTGCAGAGCCCCTTATCAAGGTTGCATCCTTCGTCAAGGGAAAGATGGAGCGCTATGCCGCTCTTAGCGTTGCCCAAGACCAGGTCAAGGAGAAGTTTGCAGAAGAATTGGCAGAAGATCCCAAGAGGGAAGGCCAGCTTTCAAATCTCTTTGAAGAGCTCGAATATGAGATCCTACGCGACTCCATCCTCAATCATGGCCTTCGCACCGACGGCCGTCCTGTGGACAAGGTCAGACCCATCACATGTGAAGTCGGCCTGCTTTCAAAAACTCACGGTTCCGCCCTGTTTACCCGTGGAGAGACCCAGAGTCTCGCAACAACCACCCTGGGCACTTCCAGTGACGAACAGATGTTCGACACTATCGATGGGGACAAGTATTTCAGCAATTTCATGCTTCATTACAACTTCCCTCCGTACAGTGTAGGTGAGACAGGACGTCTTGGCACCGGAAGAAGGGAGATCGGACACGGTCACCTCGCTCAGCGCGCCTTGATTCCCGTCATCCCAAGCAAAGACCAGTTCCCATACACCATTCGTGTAGTCAGTGAGATCATGGAATCGAATGGTTCCTCCTCCATGGCTTCTGTCTGTGGTGGATGTCTCTCCCTGATGGATGCCGGAGTTCCCATTAAGAAACCTGTTGCAGGTATCGCTATGGGTCTTATCACCGAAGGTGCCGACTACTCCAAGTATGTCGTCCTTTCTGATATCCTCGGCGAGGAAGATCATCTCGGTGACATGGACTTCAAGGTAACTGGTACCAAGGATGGCATTACCGCTTTCCAGATGGATATCAAGATTGCCGGAGTCACCCCTGAGATCATGACCAAGGCACTTGCCCAGGCCAAGGAAGGAAGACTGCACATCCTTGATATCATGGACAAGACCCTCAAGGCACCTAGGGAAGATATCAGCGAGCTTGCTCCCAAGATCCTGACCATGAAGGTCGATGAAGAGAAAATCGGAGCCGTAATCGGTACCGGAGGCAAGACCATCAAGGCAATCGCTGCCCAAAGTGGTGCTGAAGTAAACATCGCCGACGACGGTACGATTACCATCTACGGACGGACAAGTGCCGCAGCCAACCTTGCCAAGGAGCTGGTCAAGTCTATCATTGAAGAGCCGGAAGTCGGAAGAATCTACGAAGGTACGGTCAAGCGCATCATGGACTTCGGTGCATTCATTGAAATCCTCCCTGGAAAGGAAGGTCTTTGCCATATCTCCAAGCTCTCCAAGGAGAGGGTCCAGAATGTTGAGGATGTCCTGACCGTCGGACAGGTCATCCCTGTGAAACTGATGGAAATTGACCGTCAGAACAGACTCAACCTCAGCTATGTCGATGCTCTTCCATCCAAATAATCATGGATGAGATTGTACCGATTACCCTGCAAGCCGGTGCCAAAGCGCCGGCGTATGCAACCCAGTCGAGCGCAGGCGCAGATCTCTGTGCCTGCCTTGAGCGGGATTTGACCATTGCTAGCGGCTCCTACGAAAAGGTTCCTACCGGCCTCTGCATAGCCCTTCCCGAAGGATTCGAGGCTCAAGTTCGACCACGTTCGGGGCTTGCTGCAAAGTTTGGCATCACAGTACTCAACAGTCCTGGCACCATTGATGCTGACTATCGTGGAGAGATACAGGTGCTGCTTATAAACCATGGCAAGGAGGATTTTATCGTCCACCATGGCGACCGTATTGCCCAACTGGTTATAGCCAGGTATGTACAGGCGTCCTTCAAAAGAGAAGACAACCTCACCGATACCGAACGCGGGCAAGGGGGCTTCGGTTCTACAGGAGTTTAAAGTGGCTCGTAATGAACGCCATACACTGGTGTACAGACATGTAGGCAGGGAGTATTTGCTCTCGTTTGTCGTGGCGTTCATGTTTTTTTTCTTTATTTTTTTCATCAATCAGATCTTGCTCATAGCCCAACGCATTTTACTTAAGAACGTGGATTTTCTAGCCGTGTTCCAACTCATTATCCTCTCCATTCCCCAATTCTTGCTCTATACCTTTCCCTTCAGCTCCCTGACCGCATCGAGCATGGTCATAGGCGATCTTTCAAGCAGCAATGAAATACTGGCAATGCGTGCATCCGGCATCTCGATGCGACGGATATTCATTCCGATCATTGCACTCTCCCTCGTCTTCTCTTTCGCAACTTTCCTCACAGCAGACAAAGCCCTTCCTTGGAGCACCCGTCAGTACAAGGTTCTCTATACCGACCTTATGCGGGACCTGCCGACCCTGGAACTCAGCAGCAACACCACCAATACCATAGGCGAGAGGGTGATGGTCAACAAAGAGGTCACCGGCTCCACCGTCCATGACATCATACTCTTTGACCTTGCCAAGAAGGGTCAAAGCCAAGTCCTCAGCTCGCCAAAAGGGGAGGTCACCCTCATAGACCTGCAGAATTTCATATATCGCCTCGACCTTGAATACCCCCTCATCTTCAGTTCAAACGAAAAAGACATCTCCTCATGGAATCTCTCCCAAGCGAAGCAGGCACAGTTCTATCTGGACTTCTCAGGCCAGGTAGCTTCCTTGGCTACAGCACTGCCATCCCAGCTCTCGATAGCAGAGCTGAGCGAGCGTATCGAGACGTACAGGATCGCCTTGCAGGAAGACCTTGATATCCATGCGAAGAAAATTCTCTTTCAGGAGGAGGAACTTTCACTACTGCAAGCTTTGGGTGAGACAGGACAGGCACTAGAGGTGCAGGAGAAAATTACCGAGCTTAAAAACAACCCACCTATAAATTTTTATTACCAGTACTACAGGGCGGAGCTGAACAAGAAGTATGCCCTCTCCGCTGCGTGCTTCATGCTGGTCTTCCTCACCTTTTCCATCTCCTTCTTTCGGGTCAAGCATGGGCGACTCATAGGCTTTGGCCTCTCCATGCTCATAGCCGTGCTATACTGGTATATGCTCTTTTTTGCCCAGATGCAGATATTCTCCGTCTCATTCAATCCAGCATTTCTCATATGGGCACCCAATGTGTTGCTCTTCACCATCGGCTTGCTGCTGTTGCTCTTCACGAGGCGCCTATGAGGTTGCTTACCAGGCATATCATCGGTTCAATTACAAAGGTGGGACTCATCACGCTGTTGCTCTGCACCTTGATGCTGGTCAGTGTGAACCTTTTCATGAACCTTGACTCCTATGTTAACAGTGAGCTGGGATTTCTTACCATCTTCAAGCTGACTCTTCTCTACACCCCGGAGGCCCTTATCTTTGCCTTGGCCCCTTCCTTGCTATTCGCCTCTACCTACCACTTGTCACAGATGCAGGCAAACAACGAACTCATTTCGATTTACAATGCAGGAATCAGTTACAGGAAAATCATCATCCCCATCCTTTTTTTGGGACTTGTCTTCTCACTGCTTCAATTCGCCTTCACGGAAATGGTGGCCATTCCCGCATCAAGGGATAGTAAGGTCATGCAGGATGAACTGTTCGGACTTCGCAGTACCTTTGACAATCGCAACATCACCCTCAGCGATCCTGAACAGAGATTTGTAGTTCATGCCTCACACTACAACGACAACACGAAAACCATAAGGGACCTCACTCTGATCCTCCAGGATGAGACAGGACAGCTAAAGAGCCGCATCGACGCCACCAGCGCATCCTGGGATGAAGGGCTTGGGATTTGGACGTTCTTTGACGTGGTCACCCATGACCTGGATCCGGTAAACCAGAGTGTCGCTTCCAGAAGGGAGAACTCAGTGGTCATAGAAATTTTTGACCTCGAGCCCAGCTATTTCAGAAACATCTCCAGTGATATCAAGACAATGGAGTTGTTTGCGGCTGTGAAATATCTGGAGAGGATACACCTGCTCAACCCAAAGCTCTGGTATGAGACCGCCACAGATTTTGCTAACAGGGTGCTGGGATCACTGACCCCGCTGATCCTCATATTCATCGCATGTACGATAAACTACAGGTATAAGAAAAATGTCCTCCTGTTCAGTATCATCACCAGCCTTTTCATTGCGGTCATCTACTATGTAGTACAGATGGTGACCCTTATAATGGCAAAACAAGGGGTCATCGGACCTGTTTGGGGTATGGTAATCCCCATGATTGTGATAGTATCGATAGCAATATCAGAACGGCTTGTTCTTCGTTGAGGCATCATGCAGAAAATATTTACAGAAACACATAAAGACAAAAACAGCAATGCAAGACTAGGCTTGCTATCTCTAGGACATGGGGTCGTAAAGACCCCCGTATTCATGCCTGTGGGCACAAATGGAACCGTCAAGGGGATGTATCACCAGGATGTGGCCAAGATCGGTTACAAGCTTATCCTAGGGAATACCTATCACCTCTATCTTCGCCCGGGAATGGAGGTTCTCGAACAGTTTGGAGGATTGCACAAATTTTCCGATTGGAATCACAACCTGCTCACCGACAGTGGCGGTTTCCAGGTTTTCTCCCTGTCCGGACTGCGTAAGATCAGTCAGAACGGTGTTAACTTCCAAAGCCATATCGATGGATCCAAGCATCTGTTTACCCCAGAGAAGGTTGTTGATATCCAACGTACCATCGGCAGTGATATAGCGATGTGCCTCGATGTATGCACACCTCCTGACATCCGTCTGAAAGCAGCCCGGGAGGCGATGCACATAACACACGATTGGGCACAGCGTGCCTTGACTCATCGTGAAAACCTGGGAGATGCCTTCAAGGGCAACCTCTTTGGCATCGTGCAGGGAAATTTCTACAAGGAATTGAGAAAAGAGAGCGCTGAATTTTTCAATGGCATGGATTTTCCCGGCATCGCCATCGGAGGGCTCTCTGTAGGGGAGACCAGCGAACAGTTCAGCGAATACCTAGCCTACACAGCAGCTATCGTAACCAGGGAAAAGCCCCGGTATGTCATGGGAATCGGAAGCCCCGACTACATTCTCGAGGCTGTAGAGAACGGCATCGACATGTTCGACTGTGTCCTGGCCACCCGTATGGCACGTAATGGCGCCATCTATACCGATGATGGGGTAGTGGTCCTGAAGAAGGCAATACACAAGTTTGACCAATCTCCTTTGGAGGAGGGGTGCACCTGCACTGCATGCACCAAGTATTCGCGTGCCTACATGCACCATATGATAAAAGCGGGAGAGATGCTCGGCGGCATGCTTGCAACCGAACACAACCTGACATATTTCTATCGTCTGATGGAGAAGGTCCGGCTGGCAATTGCCGAAGACAGGTTCTCCTCTTTCAAGAGGGATTACCTTGCAAGATTCTACTCAAGATAAGGCTGCGGCCAGAAGCAGCGTAGTAGTCATGGTATGCACCCTTATCAGTAGGGTGCTCGGCATTGTAAGGGCAAGGGTCATAGGCTCCATCTTCGGAGCCAGTGGCATTGCCGATGTCATTAACTTCACCTTCAACATCCCCAATAACTTCCGCAAGATTTTTGCAGAGGGGGCGATCAACGCCTCCATCATCCCATATTTCAGCCGTCTTATAGAGAGTGATGACACCAAAACGACCAAACGTCTTTTTGCCCTGCTGTGCACCTACCAGACAGTCATACTTCTGCCCTTGGTACTGGTGTCGTATTTCTATGGCGAGCCGTTGCTCTCCTTCTTCTCCGATTTCGACGCACCCAAGCTGGCTCTGGGTGCTAGGCTGCTTCCGTTCTTCATGGTATACCTGCTCACCATAAGCATAGGATCGGTTTTCAACGGGCTGCTGCACTGCCATAAGAGTTTCTTCCACTCCCATGCAGCACCCTTGTTGTTCTCCCTTTCCGTAATCATAGGGGTACAACTCCTCCATCCGTATTTTGGCGCGATGAGCATGGCTTATTCTGCCCTTGTCGGGGGTTTGTTACAGGGCACGTACTCTTACCTAGCCGTACGCCGATACGGCTATCGCTTGAAAATCGCCTTCAAGACGAAAGGGACTCCTTTCAAGCCTCTGATGAAATCCTGGGCCCAGATGGTTATCAGCTCCATTATCCTCGTCATTGCCCAGATGGTTGCCTTCTGGTTCGCCTCATCGCTTACGGTAGGGAGCGTCACTGCATTCAGCAACTCCCTGATCTTCTGGCAGGCGCCCTATGGGATATTCTTCAATGCTGTTGTCGCCGTATCCTTTCCTGCGATGAGCCGTGCCTTTGGGATGGGGTGCCATGATGAACTGCAGAAAGTCAGCCGGGAGGCACTGATAAACTTGCTCACTTTCCTGTTACCCAGCACCATTATCCTATTTGCCCTCAGCAACGAAAGCGTTTCATCTGTCCTGCAGACGGGAAACTATACCCTTGCTGATGCAAACCTCACAGCCCATATACTCAGATACTACCTGGTGGGAATGATTTTCGCTTCGTGGTTCAATCTGCTGCAGAGGGTAGGCTACAGCGCCGAAAGGCATAGGACAATGACAAGGGTAACCGCCTTGATGAGTATCTTTGACATTGCACTGATGTGGCTTTTCATCCGACTTGGACTTGGCATCCGTTCACTGCCATTGGCATCGATCTTCTCCTTCGCCCTCTGCTTTGTCATCCTCGCCTACATACTCAGGGATATCTATCCCCTGTATAAGGACAAGGAACTCTATAGGGGAGTCCTGAGGGTAACACTGGCAAACATCCCCTTATTGGCCCTCTCAGTGCTCTACAAGCTCATGGGACTACGTTGGCATGAAACCGGGTCAACTTTTTCCAACCTCGCCTTGACGGTCATTTTAGGCAGTGTGGGGGTGGTGGTGACATTGGTATTGTATGCCATGACAGACATTCCATTCCTTCGTCTGTTGAAGGGAAAAAAATAATACAAAATGCAATCTAGCTGAAATGAAAGCCTGTACATTTCTTCAGGTCAATCTTCATTGTGAAAACTGGGATGTTTTGTGCCAGTAGCGGTCTGTAAATATTTGCTTGGCTTGCAGTAATCGTTTCCTTGATTTGCCCTTGCGTAAGTTTTAGTTGCAAGGCAAGTGGATGCCCTTTATAGTATTGTATAGTGGATTCAAGAGATGTAGAGGCCTCTGCCCTCCATGGGCGAACAAATATCTTTCCCTAAAAAGGTACAGAAATGCAAAAAGAACTTAGATCGAGAGAGAAGGTAGCTTACACGAGCGGTTTGCTGGGTCAAAACATACTATATAATTTTATGGCTATGTATATCATGTTCTTTTTCACCGATCTGCTGGGCATCAAGCCGGCAGTAGCTACAATCATAGTGGTCACAGCCAGCTTGTGGGATGCGATCAATGATCCGATTATGGGAATGATCGCGGACAAGACCAGAACCAAATGGGGAAAATTCAGACCATATCTCATCTTCGGACCTATCCCGTTAGCCTTGACCACCATTTTATGCTACATCAAGTTCGATCTCAGCGGAACCGCCGTATTCTTGTATGCAGGCATATGCTACATCCTCTGGGGGATGTCCTACACAGTTATCGACATACCTATCTGGGCAATTTCCTCAGTTGTTTCCAAAGATCCCATAGAGAAAAACAAAATGGTCACCTTAGGGAAGATTGGCGGGACCGTCGGGACCGCAATCGTTACGGTAGGTAGCATAATCATCATCAACAGCTTTGGTGGGGAAAGGTTGGCTTCCGCCTATACCAAAACTGCTGTCATCATAGCCGTGCTGAGTGTCTCCATGATAATGATTACCGGCTTTACCCTGAAGGAGAGGATATTCCCCGATAAGGAAGTCATCTCGATGAGGAAGAACATCCAAACGATCACAAAAAACAAGCCGCTGATGATGTTGATGATATCCCTGCTCATAGTCAACCTTATCAACGGTATCCGGCAAAGCGCACAGATGTATTTTGTGGTTTATGTCTGGGGAGACTCCAGCCAACTGACAAATGTCGGCATCAGCCTGATTTTGGGAATGGTCCTGGGGATGGCAATCTCTCCGAAGATAATTGAAAAGATAGAGAAAAAGAAAGTATTTATCGCAGCATGCGTCCTAGGCAGTGTTTTCAGCGCCATCCCATTTTTCATCGGCGGTAAAAGCATCCTGTTCAGCCTGGTATTCCTGGGGATCAGCTTCGCCTTTACCGGGATGACAACCATAGTCAGCGCTTCGATGCTTATTGATTCTATAGATTATTCGGAGTGGAAACTTGGTTTCCGCGGCGAAGGGCTGGTTTTTTCCATGAATACTTTTCTGACGAAACTAAGTGGAACCATTGCCAAGAGCATCCTTGGGATCGGGTTGGTCCTTATGAATTATACCGAAGGGCAAGCGGTGACCGCCACTACAGTACGCGGTTTCAGTGCAATGATGTATTTGGTCCCCGCAGGATGTTTCCTGCTCACGATGGTGCCTTTGTATTTTTACAAGATAAGCCCTGAGGAAAAAGGTGCCATCCGTGGAATGCTTAAAGAAAAATATTAGACGTTACCTGTGAAAGGAGTTCGAACATGAATAATACAGATGTTGAAGCATTACTGAAACCTCCTGTACTCGATGACTGCAAGAAAGTTTTATGTATCCAGCCTCACCCGGATGACAATGAGATTGGAATGGGTGGAATTGTTGCATTTTTAGCTGAAAAGGGGTGTGAGATCCATTACCTCACTGTCACTGACGGACGGTTGGGAAATTCAGGGACTCCCCATAGCCCCGACGAGCTGGCGGCAACGAGAAAGGTTGAAGCAGAAGAGTCCGGCAGGTTTCTTGGTGCTAGAAAGTTTTTTTGGTTTGACTATAAGGATGGTACCCTCTCCGATATCCCCAAATTGGCAGGGGAGATAGGAGAACTGATCAGAAAGGAACAGTATGACACTATCTTCTCACCAGACCCTTGGCTCAGGTATGAATCCCATCATGACCATATCGTTGTGGGAAGGGCAACTGCCCAAGCGGCTATCAGCTGCTCTTTGAAAACCTATCCTGAGGGAACTCTTACCCCCCCATGTGTGCTTCAGGGAGTAGGCTTCTACTTTACAGCGGCGCCTAACACCATCATCGATATCACCTCTAATTTCGATAGGAAGGTAGAAGCCATGGCACTGCATGAGACCCAAATCAACGAAGAATTGCTCAGCCTTTACAAGGTTTATTTCACCATGAGAGGGAACCGGCTATCAGGAGGGAAGGGTATCGGAGAAGGGCTGAAAATGCTCAGGACAATCCATTTGCATGCTTTCCCAGAAGCAATGGATATCTAGAGAAGTACAGTAATAAGGGAGGTTGAGGATGAGAAGAACCGTTGGGATAGTAGTACGGATCCTACTTGGCATCATGGCAGTGTTGTTCATCGTGTTTGGCATCCTTGGTATACGGGATCATCTATGGCACCTTTTGGTAGCGGGTATCCTGATACTTTTCCTGTCAATTTTTTGGAATTTTTTCAAAAGCCCCTCCAAGGATGGTACAGTCTCACCACTGTGGAAAAAGATCAGGATGGCAGCCGTAGGGATCTTGTTCATATTCGCGCTTCTTGATGTGGCCCTCATGATAATCGGTTTCAAGGTAGCCCAGCCGGATGCTTCATCCGACAATAAAGTGACGATGGTTATCTTGGGAACGGATACGAAGGGCGATCAGCCTGGAGACCTGCTTAAGCTGCGTTTGGACAAGGCAATCGAATATTTACAGGATTCTCCTGCTATGAAGGTCATAGTGACAGGGAAGGGAAGAGGTGAGTATAGTGAAGCTGAAGTAATGACGAAATATCTTGTAGCCCATGGAATTGACTCTAATCGGATACTACAAGAAGATCGTGCCCAGAGCACCCTTGAAAACTTTCAATTCTCCAAGGAAATCGCAAAAAGGGAGAATTTGCCAGAAAGGTTCCTGGTCGTCACCAATAACTACCATCAATTCAGAGCCTCCCTCTATGCAAAAGAGTATGGAATTGAGACAGAGTCACTATCCGCACCAACTACCTGGTATATGCTTTTTCCCTTGTCGGAAAGGGAGAGGTTTCTCATCGTGACGGAATGGATGGGGCTTTCACCCGACCTTATCAACAAATATCAGGAAATATAGGGTGATTGCTGCAAAGCCGACCGTAACTTGATCCCCCTATTTTGAAAACCAGGATGAGTGCCGGACTACTGAAAAAGGCCCTTGGCTCCAAATTGGAGCCAAGGGCCTTTTCAATAATAAGCAAATATTAGCAGGGGAGCCTAGAGGTCAATGACCTCAATGTTCTGCACTGTAAAGTCGTAAGGCTGCTCGTTGAGGGTGAACACAAACCTCTCGTTCACCTGATGGTTGAGCAGGGCCCTTCCAAAGGGTGCGAGCATGTTGATGATGTTCTCATTGGGATTGGATTCCCAGGGACCCATGAGGGTGTAGGTGATCGCTTCCCCGTTGAGATTGTCGAACAACGTAACTTTGGTGCCGAAGCCTATGCGAGTGGGGTCGACCTTGTCCTTGGTAATGATGGTGGCCCTATCGAGCTCCTCGGCGAGCCTGCGAAGTGTGTTGTTAAGCATGGACTGTTTTTCCTTGCCGTACTTGTACTCGCTGTTCTCACGAAGGTCTCCCATATCACGGGCTTCACCGATCTCCTTGGCTACTTCCACAAGCTCCACATGCTGGATACGCTCCATTTCCTTTTTCTTGGCCTCATAGGCTGCAGCAGTACAGAAAAGACCGGTTGGAACCAATGTCTCCCTGTCGATGGGGCTCACTTCATCAAAGAAACGGAAATTGGGATACTTTTCGCTTATGGCGTGCTTGATCTCAATTTTCTTTCCTCCGGGAAGGTTGAACACATTGGCTACCAGGCTGTAGATCTTCTGTGCTGTCTCCTCTGTTCCCTTCTCGATGTAGGTAAGGACCTTTTTCTCATTGAACAGGACGTTCATAAGAATTTTGGTATTCTTGCGGTTCTCCTGGACATCCTTGCGGGAGTCAATGCAACGGTTGGTGTAGTCTAGCAGCTGAAGCTCAGTGAACAGAAGCTGTTCGGAAGAGATTCCTGCCTTTTCCCACTGTTTCTCCTCAGCATTTTTGATGAGATAGATAAGGGTAGAGGCTTTCTCCTTGAAATTTTCCACTGCATCCTTGAACACCTTGTTGAATTCAGCGGTCTTCTTGTAATGGCGGAAAATTTCGGGGATATAGCTGGTGAGATAGTATTGGAACAGTGATGCCAGCACCTTGCTCCAGGAAGGGATCTCCTCGACAACATGGTCGATGAAACTTTTCTTGAGCTCTGGATCCTTAATGGCATCGAACTTCTCTTCTACATTCTCGGTCCGTTCAAAAAGTTCCTTGAAAGAGAGGCCTTCGACACGGTTGATGAAGTTCATGTTCTGCTTCTCAACAAGGTCTTCGAGCAACAGGAATGCGCTGAAGGTGTAGTCTGTGACCTCGCCCATCGGCTTGAGAGCACCATTTTCCTCCAGGAACATGTCACTGAAATACTTGACCATCTCATAGAAGAAATCACTTTCAACATCACCTTTGGAGGTGAGGAACTCCTTCAGTCTCTTGATCTTGTCATAGAACTGCTTTTCACTGCGGAAGACAGCAAGCTGCTTCTCCTCATAGCTGACAGGAGTCGATCTGAGTATGTAGGTATCGACATCTTGAGCGGAAAGGTCAAAGACAGGGTTGTTCATCAGTTCCTTCTTGGCATGGTTGGACCAGGTAGTCCACTGCTTCGGCTCAAGGATTGAGGGGACAAGTTCAGCCTTTATCTCCTTGAGGGAGCTTTTGCCCCCGTTACTGGTCAACAGGGTCTTCAGGGTCCAAGGAATGTCTTCAAGGACCTTCTTGTTGAGCTTTTCCTTGGGTAGGGCGCTCTTGAGGACCCAGATGTGGCTCTTTGCCAGGGGCATCAGGCTCTTGAAGGCCATGGCTGTGGAGAGGCGGTTGCCTTCCTTGCCCTTTTGTCCTGCAAAGTCGACGATGACGTCATTCTCGTCAATGGAGCGGATACGCCCGATCTTGCCTGTGCTGTTCTGGAATACGAAGGTTCCCTTGTCAAAGGCAATGTTGGTTTCAAAATCCTCAATGCTGTGCAGTACGTCCCTGACCAAATTGCTGGTCAGAGCACTGGATTCAAGACAGCTCTTCAGGCGGGAGTGGTTCTTATACTTGACCTTATAGCTCTTGATGAGGTTTTCCTTCGCATATATGTCCTCACGATCATACTGGAGAGTCTTCTTCTGTGCTTCGATCTGGTTGTCGACATTATTCTTGTTGGCAGCCTCGAGATCGCGCAACATGGCGATGGCTGTGCTCTGGCTCAAGGTACCGACCTGGTCGACAAGATTCATAAAATATTCGAAGTTCTCGTTATCAAGTTCCAAAAGCGTGTTGAAAATGGGACGGATAGGGGAGGTGTCCTTTCTTTTGAGAAGTCTGTGGATAGCCTTGCGATACATGGAAACAGCCTTTTCGACATTTCCTTTCTGCTGTGAGTAGGCACCTATCTGCTTGACTATCTCGATCTCATCATAGTCAACCTTGACCAGACGTTCCCAAATAGCATATTTCTCTTCTTCCTGTCCGTTTTGGTCATAGCTGTTCGCAAGCAGCCTCAAGGCGTGCTTGTTCTCTGTCTTACGCAGGATCTTTTGACTGAGGAAATTGACAATGTTCCATTTCTTATGCTCAGCAAAGAGTTCAATGAGGTTGAGCAGAAGAAGATAGTCTTCAGAACCCCTGCGTTCAAGTTGAATGGAACCGCTGACATACATCGATATGATGCTATTGCGTTCCTTCTCAGACAAATGGGTATCACAGAGATTTTTCACCTCTGTCTTCTCCTCATCATCCAACTCACTGATTTGCTGATCCAGCTCCTCAAAGCTCTGTATTGTGTAGTTTGTAATGGTGGATCTTGTCCACTGTTCTTCTTTCAGTAAGTTCTCAATTTCCTGGAATCCCATGTCTTCCTCCAAAATATGCGTTAAATCTATGACGTAAAAGAAAACCGGGCAGATCGGAACACAGCCTGCTCGGTTTTATGTTTCATTTCATTGGATATACTATATCATGAATACTACTCCTTAGCAATCTCTCTATCCAGTAAGACGAGAATATGATTATGGTTAGAGAGACTGCTTCAGATTTGGGCTACGTGTTATATATTGCAAAAATGCCCGCTACCTGCTATAACAATGTGTATGAACAGAGCACCTATACTTATAGCACCTAGCATGCTTTCTGCCGATTTTTCACGTGTCGCAGAAGAAGTGGAAACAGTTAATTCAAGCGGAGCCTCATGGGTCCATTTGGATGTAATGGACGGGTCTTTTGTGCCGAACATCAGTTTCGGCCATAAGTTCATCAAGGATTTGCGACCTTGTTCGCCCTTGGTGTTCGATACGCATCTCATGGTGATAAACCCTGAGAAGCATGTGGAGATATTCGCTCAGAGCGGCTGTGACTACATCACTGTCCACGCTGAAGCTACGGTACATCTGCACAGGACTCTCCAGCTTATCAGAAGCTGTGGTTGCAAGGCGGGTGTCTCCATTGTCCCCTCAACCCCAGTGAGCATGCTGGAACAGGTCCTGGATATTGTGGACCTTGTGTTGGTGATGAGCGTAAATCCAGGATATGGCGGTCAACAGCTGATCCCCTCAACCATGAGAAAGGTTTCCGAACTCGAACAGATTCGTTCTGACGAGGGCTATGACTATCTCATAAGTGTGGACGGGGGAATAAATTTGCGTACAGTCAGGGATGTAGCTTCTTGCGGAGCTGATGTTGTTGTCTGCGGGAATGCCTTCTTCACAGCAGAGGACCGACCCCAATTCGTCTCTGATATGATCAAGGCAGGGACAGTCGGCCAAACACGATGAAAAGTGTCATACAACGGGTATTGGAAGCTTCTGTGACCGTTGATGGAGAGTGTGTCGGTCGTATCGATAGGGGGCTGTTGGTCTATCTGGGAGTAGAGAAGGAAGACAGTGAAAAACAACTGCACTGGCTCTGTTCCAAAATAACCAAACTGAGGGTGTTCGATGACGGCGAAGGAAAGATGAACCTGAGTCTCAAGGATGTCGGCGGTTCGTTGCTGGTGGTAAGCCAGTTTACCCTGTGTGCCAACCTAGCAAAGGGAAACAGGCCCTCCTACAATAATGCAGCAGACCCAGAGGATGCAGTCGTCTTGTACGAAAAGGCTCTGGAAACCTTTCGAAATCTGGGTTTTCATGTTGAAAATGGAGCCTTTGGACAACATATGCACGTCACCTATACCAATGACGGCCCAGTTACCCTGTTGTTGGATAGCTGAGCTGAAGCAACAGCACCAGGTGGTTACCTTACTGAATTAAGAAGATAAAAATATAGATTTGAGCAGGAGCATAGCATGGCAAAAAATAAGGAAAGAAGTTTTCCTACGGACACTTCACAAAAGCACGATGCCTTGGAAGCGGCAAGGATCCAGATTGACAAGCAGTTTGGGAAAGGCTCGCTGATGAGGCTCGGAGACAACAAGGATTCCCTGGATATCGGATCGACATCCTCAGGCTCCCTGCTGCTTGACGAGGCTTTGGGGGTAGGAGGATATCCCCGTGGCCGTATCATAGAGATTTACGGACCTGAAAGCAGCGGAAAGACTACCCTGGCCTTGCATGCCATCGCAGAAAGCCAGAAATCCGGAGGAATCGCCGCATTCATCGATGCTGAGCATGCCCTGGATCCCACATATGCGAAGAAGCTTGGAGTTAATATTGACGAGCTTTGGATCAGTCAGCCGGACAGTGGCGAACAAGCCCTTGAAATCTGTGAATCCCTCGTACGCAGTGGTGCTGTGGATATGATCGTCGTCGACTCGGTTGCCGCTCTCACCCCCCAGGCTGAGATCGATGGGGACATGGGAGACAGTCACATGGGCCTGCAGGCCCGGCTGATGAGCCAGGCCCTTCGTAAACTTACAGGCCTGCTCTCCAAGAGCAACACCACCATCGTTTTCATCAACCAGATCCGTATGAAGATCGGTGTGATGTTTGGCAACCCCGAGACGACTACCGGAGGAAACGCCCTCAAGTTCTACGCTTCGGTGAGAATTGAGGTCCGTAAGATAGAGACTCTCAGCAAGGGAGCTGACGACATCGTAGGAAACCGCATCAGGATCAAGGTGGTGAAGAACAAGGTCGCCCCTCCTTTCAAGAAAGTCGAGGTCGACCTGATGTTCGGGGAAGGCATCAGTTACATTGCCAGCATCCTTGATGCTTCTGTCAAGTACGACCTCATTGAGAAGAGCGGATCCTGGTACTCCTACAACGGAGAGAAGATAGGACAGGGAAGGGACAAGTCCATAGACTTCCTCAAGCAGAACACTGACATAGCCATAGATCTGGACAAGAGACTCAGGGTTCTCATGTTCCCTCCTAAGGGATCGGTCCCAGTCCTTGAAGCCGCAGTAGAGAAAACAGAAAAAAAGAAATAGATTTCTCAAGCAATTCTTTGTTGTTGCTTTAGGAAGGAAAGCGGGCATTGAGCCCGCTTTCTTGTCATACACGCAATCGTTGGATATACTCACCTTTAATGGGGCAGATATTGCAGGCAGTTGAAAACACAAATAAAGAACCGGACGGAACAGAGTTTCTCCTCGAATCCTTTGAGGGGCCTCTGGATGTGCTGTTGTTTCTCATCCAAAAATCCGAGATCAACATCTACGATATTCCGATCTCCGAGATAACCGAACAGTACCTGGACTACCTGAACAGTGCAAAGGACCTGGATCTGGGCAATCTCACCCAATTCTATAAAATGGCCGCCGACCTCCTCTACATCAAGAGCAGGATGTTACTCCCTGTAGACCTTGAGTTTGACGAGGAGTACGAAGACCCTCGCCAGGAACTCGTCGAACGGTTGCTCGAATACCAAAAGTTCCGAAAGTACACGGAGCTGCTTACCAAAGGTGGTGGCGGCTCAGAGATGTTCATCATGCGGAAAGATTCCCAATTCCGGCTTCCTTTCGGCGATGAGGAACTCTTTGAAGGGATCAGCTTGCAAGACCTCCTCTCAACCTTTACCAAGATGATGACCAGCATCACCCCCAATAAGGTATTCAATGTCTATGAATCTGTGACCGTTAACGAGAAGATCGCCCTGATGCATGAACTTTTTGAAACAAGGGATTACATCACGCTGGAGGATGTAATCGTCCATCTTGGCGATATGCTTCACATCGTCTGTGCCTTTATGGCCATCCTGGATGCTTGCAAGTTCCATCTCATAGGTCTTGAACAGTCAGAATCATATGGGCAGATACTTATCCGCAAGCGTACAGATGTCGAAGAGGAATCGCTGGATGAAGCATATGATGACGATGAGGACGAAGTGGAAGGCTTCTATCCTATCAGTGAGGAAGAAGAATCGGAATTTTATCAGGAAGATACCTACCTAGATGAAGAAAGTGGGGTCACAACTGCTGACGATGGTAGGATAATTCTGTATGATGATCAGAGCGAAGAAGAACAGATCCTCTTTGATGAGGATTAGAATGGGAGCGGAGGTTTGTCCGATTTGAAGAAAAAGGGTGCACAACTGCCACTCGTCCAGAAGGAGAGTGGTCCTATACTCAGCATGGAGGCAAGGCTTGCCGAAGCCTTTCTTTTTTTGGAAAATGAACCGGTATCCTTGGAAAAGCTTATGAGGATGGGTTCGATGACCCAGGAACAGACCCTTGATGCGCTTGCAGAGCTCAAGGAACACTACAACCTCTTTATGCATGGGATGGACCTTGTCGAAAGCCAGGGTTCCTACCAGTTTCTGCCTTCAACAGACCTGCATGACAGACTCAAGTCCTTCTACGGCAAACGGGTGGACCGTCGTCTATCCAAGGCGGCCTTGGAGACCCTCTCCATCGTCGCCTACAGCCAGCCGGTGACCCGCCGCGAGATAGACAACATCCGTGGTGTATCAAGCGACACGATCGTACGGCTGTTACGTGACCGTGAATATATCAAAGTGGTAGGCCGGAAAGATGTCCCTGGCCACCCCTGTCTCTACGGGACATCAAGGAAATTTCTTTTCGAATTTAACTTGAGCAGCATCAGCGCATTGCCAAAGCTCTCCGACATAGATCGGCAACGGTTCGAATGGGACGATGAACAGGAGAAAGAAACAGTATGAAATTAGAATATCCGATCCGTTTGCAAGTCTATATGGCAAAGAGTGGTTGTGGTTCCCGAAGGTTTTGCGAAACATTGATCACCGCCGGCAGGGTTACGGTCAACACCAAGCGTGTGACCACCTTGGGCACAAAGGTAGACCAGGATGATGTGGTCATGGTGGACGATGAACTGGTAGAGCCCAGCGACAAGACCTACTACTATGCACTGAACAAGCCCAAGGGGTATGTCTGCACCAATTACGATCCTAATGAGAAGCTCTATGCCAGGGACCTCATTACCATCGCAGACAAAAACCTTCTTTTCAACATCGGAAGGCTGGACAAGGAGTCAACAGGCCTGGTGCTCTTCACCAATGACGGTGAGGTTGCCCAGAAGATAATGCACCCTTCAGAACAGATTGAAAAAGAGTACATGGTCAACTGCACCACT
Source organism: Spirochaetales bacterium (assembly GCA_012838275.1). Lineage (GTDB taxonomy): Bacteria > Spirochaetota > Spirochaetia > Sphaerochaetales > Sphaerochaetaceae > Sphaerochaeta. The sequence goes on along the minus strand of DUPO01000108.1, from coordinate 3,493 downwards.
GAAGTGAAGCGCATGGATCTTGAGGACGCACTGAAAGGAATATATATCGATATCCCCCAACCATACAGGATCAAGCGGTTTGAAATCCTCTCCAAGAGATGGGTGCGAATAGTGCTCACCGAGGGAAAAAACAGAGAGATCAGAAAAATTTTCAGTTATTTTGGCTATGATGTAAAACAGCTGATCAGGGTAAGGATTGGCAACATCGAATTGGGTGATCTCCCCATCGGCCAGTTCCGTCAGGTAACAGCTATGGAGATACAGACAATGCTCAGCGGTGCTACAGACAATCCGAAGAAAGGGAGAGGCAGATAATGGTTGTTGCCATCGATGGACCCGCCGGTGTAGGTAAAAGTTCCATTGCAAAAATGATAGCAGACAAGTGTGATTTCTATTACCTCAACTCAGGCTCTTTCTACCGTGCATACACCTATGCACACCTGAAAGCAGGCAAGGACCCGTTTGATAATGATGGTGTCTTGAATACCGCCAGGAAAACCCCCTTAACTGTAGAGAAAGGATTGATTTGCATTGATGGCAAAAGTGTCGAAGACAAGCTTCATACCCCTGAAGTGGACGCTGTGGTAGCACAAGTTTCGGCAAATCCACAACTTCGAAATCATGTCGACGCACAACTGCGTGAGATCGCCAAGGGCCTTGATGTTGTCGTGGAAGGCAGGGATATCACGACTGTTGTTTTTCCTGATGCACAACTCAAGTGTTTCTTCGATGCAACTCCTGAAGTCCGCGCTAGGCGAAGGTTCAAGCAACATCCTGAAGGACAGAGCTATGAGTCTGTCCTCAAGCAAATAATTGAACGGGACCACATCGATCGGAACAAGGAATTCGGGGCTCTAAAAGTTGCTGAAGATGCCCTATACATCGATACCTCGCACTTGACTATAGGTCAAGTTTGTGAGAAAGTGTTATCTGCTATTTTTGCGCTAAAAAGCGAAGCAAATAGGTAAATTTAGGATCAGGAGAAATCAAGTGGCTGAAGAACAAGAAGTAGATGTAAAAATGACCAAAATGCAGAATTTACTGCAGGAGGAGTATCTTAAATCTCTTGATGGAATCGAAGACGGTCAGCTCGTGACCGGTACTGTTGTCCAGGTAAACAACGAGTTTGTGTTTGTGGATGTCGGTTACAAGAGTGAGGGACGCATCTCTCTCGATGAATTCCCATCGGTTCCAGAAGTTGGCGATGAAGTAAAAGTTGTCATCATCAGCAAGGAAGGGAAGGGCGGTCAAATCATAGTTTCCAAGAAACGTGCGGACTTCAAGGAACGCACAGATGAATTGAAAGCTGCCGCAGAGACCAGGTCTCCCGTATTGGGTAAGTTTGACAAAGTGATCAAGGGTGGGTTTGAAGTTGACCTCGGTGGAGAGTACAAGGGTTTTTGCCCTCTGTCCAAAGCTGACGTTGTCCGCGTGGAAGACCCAGAAACGATGATCGGAATCTCCGATTACTTCATCATTGACAAGTTCCATGGTGGCACCAAGCTCAAGAGCGTGGTGAACAGACGTGAATACCTTGACCTTAAGATAAAAGAGAATAAAGAGAAGTTCTTCTCAACCGTACAGATCGGTGACGTTGTAGAGGGTGTGGTCAAATCCTTCACCTCCTTCGGCGCATTCATCGACCTTGGGGGTTTTGATGGACTCTTGCATATCAACGATATGAGCTGGGGACATGTTACCCGACCCAAGGACTTCGTAAAGAAAGGCCAGGTCGTACAGCTCCGCCTCATCAATATCGATCCTGAGACTCAGAAGATCAACCTTTCACTGAAGCACATGCAGGAAGACCCTTGGACAACCTTCGAACACAAGTTCAATGTAGGCGATGTCATCAAGGCCCCTGTCACCAAGATCACAACTTTTGGTGCCTTCATTGAGATCGAACCTGGGATTGAGGGCCTTGCCCACATTTCAGAACTCTCTTGGACCAAGAGAATCAACAACCCTAAGGAAGTGCTGGATGTTGGTGATGTGGTCGAAGCGAAGATTCTCGGATATGACCTGGACAAGAAGCGTGTCTCCCTTGGGCTTAAACAGCTCGAAGAGAATCCCTGGGACACAATCGCAGAAAGGTATCCAACCGGGATGACCCTTTCCAAGCCAGTAGTGAAGATCACCAACAGCGGTGCCTTCATCAACCTGGAAGATGGAATTGATGGCTTCTTGCATATTGATGATATCTCATGGACCAAGAAAATCAAAAACATGGCTTCCTTCTGTGCAGAGGGTGATGTCATTGATGTTGTTGTAACCCGTGTCGAACCTGATAACAGACGGATCCGTCTCGGAGTCAAGCAGCTTGAGGGCAACCCCTGGCAGACCTTGCGCCAGGACTATCCCAAGTTCAGTACGATCAGCGGCGTAATCACCAACGTCACCGATTTCGGTGTCTTTGTTAAGGTTCCTGGCGATATTGAAGGACTTATCAGCAAGTACAATCTCATCGGACCAGATGAGGAGTTCACTGACGAAGTACTGAAAAAGTACAACGTTGGCGATCCTATCACCGCTATGGTCGTAGAGTGTAATCCCAGCACGCAGAAGCTCTCCCTCTCTATAAAAGAGATGGTAAAGCGCTCCCAGCAGTCTGAAATTGCCAAGTACATCCATGACGACAATGATGATGGGGATACATACTCACTTGCAGATATGCTGCGTTACAAGGACGAAGACAAAGAGAAGGGCGATAACTAGACCCTGACCTTTTGAATGATACAGGCGGCATAAGCCGCCTGTATGTATAACCCTTGAAACGGAGAATATAGCATGATTAATAAAAAGAAGGTTGATACAGAGCTCACACTAGCGGAACGCATGGAAGTATCACTCAATTCCTTTGTTGGAAAGAATAAGAAAGTTCTGCTCATTGCTCTGGTTGTCTTAGTTGTGGTTCTTGTGGGTCTTGGTATCGGTACAAGTGTTTCCAAGAGTACCCTTAACAAGCAGTTCAATCAGATTGACGAGCTTGAGGCTACATATGCAGAAATCCAGGCAATGGACAGTGAAGCGGATGGTTACCAGACGAAGTATGATGAGCTTCTTGCTCAGCTGAAGGACCTCGCTGGAAAGAAATCCAACTATCCTGCACTCAAGGCAGAATATCTGTTGGGCATGATTTCATTTGAGAAAGAGGAGTTTCAGAATGCTCTGGACAGTTTCTACTCAGTATATGAGAAATCCAAGGAAACCTATATGGGATCCTTGTCACTCTCCAATGCTGCAGCAGCTGCTGAAGAGCTGAAGGACGCGACCCTCGCCCTTGAATACTATACCAAGCTCATTGATGAGTTCGGATTCTCAGCCGCTGAAGCTCCCAAGGCACTCTTCGCCCAAGCCAGGCTACAAGAGAATGCTGGTAACTTGGAATTGGCAAAAGCTACGTTCCAACAGCTAGCTGACCAGTTTCCAGCTTCCGAGTTTGGGAAACTGGCTCAGAACAGACTTGCGTTGCTATAGGCAAACAGGGTAGGGT
>DUPO01000107.1 GCA_012838275.1 Spirochaetales bacterium | reverse complement strand
TCTTTGAGGTTGCATCCCTTGGCCCTGTCTTTGCCATCACGAGGCTGCTTATCGATATCCCGGGCATAATCATCATTGCCTACCTGCTCGCAGCCCTGATGCCAAAAGCAGAGATCGAGGAGCTGTACAAGAGAGCTGAGCATGCGTAAGGGCTCAATCGGAAGTCAGTGAAAGGTTCTGCAGGCGTTCGAGGTCCAATACCCGTATGACCTTCGCCCCCACACTCTCAATGATGCCTTCCTCTTCCAGTTGTGCCAACTTACGGCTGAGGGTCTCCCTCGCAAGTCCGAGATAGTTGGCCAGCCCTTCCCTGCTGAGGGGCAGCGTTATCTCCAGGTACTGCCCGTTCTTATTGCCATAGGTATCCTTGAACTCCAGAAGCAGCGAGGCGATCCTCAGTTCGGCATTTCGTCCGCCCATGCTCTGCAGGACAAGTTCGAGGCGGCTCATGCGGTTGGCCATCGCCTCGATGATCTGCAAGGCTACACCGCTGTGTTCGATCAGCAGCGAAGAGAACTGCTCCTTGGAGAGGATACAGACGTTGGTCACCTCCAGAGCCTCCACCGAATAGGGCACTTTTTCCTCGGTAAAGAGGAAACGGGCACCAAAGTAGTCATTTTCAGGAAAAATATAGAGAATCTGTTCCCGGCCATCGAAAGTTGTCCTGTACGCCTTTGCGCTGCCTTGACGAATGACGGTGAAGCCCAGGGGGCGGTCCCCTTCATGGACAAGGATCTCCCCTTTCTTAAAGGTCTTATGGGTCATCTGGGCCGTGAGGGTATGCATCGCCTCGCGGTTGAGAGTAGCAAACAATGGTACGTTTCTGATGCAAAGGTCATTGTAACAACCCTTGCAGGGTTCTAAGCTATCCACAGGAAATCCTCTCTTAGTATGCAAATGTGATTTGAATCACAGTATAAATAAACTCTACATGGTAAAACTTACTCATGAGGGCATGAAGACATGCACCCAAATACTATAGCAGAGGAAACATATGAACGCTACAGCTGACCAAACCCAACAGAAGAAAATCGAAATCGATACCCGATCATTCATTATAGATAACTACACCCCTTATGATGGGGATGCCTCATTTCTGGTTCCCCCCACTGCCAAGACAAAAAAGCTCTGGGAGAAGCTCTCCTCACTTCTTGCCATCGAGCGGGAGAGAGGAGGCATGTACGGTATCGATGAGAAGACCATCTCCACCATAACCAGTCACAACAAGGGCTACATAGATGAGAGTCTTGAGGAGATTGTGGGGTTGCAGACCGATGAGCCTCTCAAGCGGGCCATCATGCCCTTCGGAGGCATCCGCCTGGTCCACACCGAACTCAAGGCCTACGGCAAGACCCTTCCTGAAAACATCTCAGAGGTATTCGACTACCGCAAGACACATAATGATGGGGTCTTCGATGTCTATACCCCAGAGATGAAAAAAGCCCGTCATTCCGGCATCATCACAGGCCTTCCCGACGCCTACGGCAGAGGCAGGATCATCGGAGACTACCGCCGCGTCCCCCTGTATGGCACCGACTATTTGATAGCACAGAAGAAACAGGCCAAAGAGAACTTCCTCTTTGATGTCATGGACAGCGATACCATCAGGGATAGGGAGGAGATCAGCGAACAGATACGTTCGCTTCAAGAGCTCCACCAGATGGCCCTCTCCTACGGATTCGACATCTCAAAGCCGGCGACAGACACAAAAGAGGCTGTACAGTGGCTTTACTTCGCATACCTTGCTGCGATCAAGGAGCAAAACGGAGCTGCAATGAGCTTGGGAAGAGTCTCCACCTTCTTGGATATCTACAGCGAAAAGGACCTGGCCGACGGAAAATACACCGAAAGCCAGATACAGGAGTTCATCGACCATTTCGTCATGAAGCTGCGTATCGTAAGGTTCCTCAGGACCCCAGCCTATGATGAGCTTTTCAGCGGAGACCCTACCTGGGTGACTGAAACCATAGGGGGAATGGGTCATGACGGGCGGCATATGGTGACCAAGATGAGTTACCGGTTCCTACATACCCTCACCAACCTCGGCCCGGCACCCGAACCCAACCTCACGATCCTGTGGAGCCAGCGTCTTCCGGATAACTTCAAGCAGTACTGTGCAAACCTGTCCATCGAGACGTCCTCCATCCAGTACGAGAACGATGACCTGATGCGCCCTGACTATGGAGATGACTACGGCATCGCATGTTGTGTCTCTGCAATGGCGATCGGCAAGCAGATGCAGTTCTTCGGCGCCAGGGTCAACCTTGCAAAGACTCTGCTCTATGCCATCAACGGCGGGCGAGACGAGAAGAGCGGAGAGCAGATCGGGCCAAAGACCCAGCCCATCACAAGTGAATATCTTGCGTATGACGAGGTGATGGAGAAGTTCGAGTCCATGAGCTCCTGGCTGGCAAAACTCTATATAGATACGCTCAATGTCATCCATTTCATGCATGATAAATATAGTTACGAGCGCATAGAGATGGCTTTGCATGACGAGAAGATCCTCAGGACCATGGCAGGAGGCATAGCAGGGCTCAGTGTGGTCGCAGACAGCTTGTCCGCCATCAAATATGCCAAGGTCAAGCCCGTCTACGATGAGTCGAACCTTGCGGTGGATTTTGAAATTGAAGGCTCTTTCCCGATGTTCGGCAATAACGATGACCGCGTCGACGAGATCGCAATGGAGGTGGTGAAGATGTTCATCACCAAGATGCGAAGCCATCATACCTACCGTAACAGCGTCCCGACCCTGTCGGTACTGACCATCACCAGCAATGTGGTCTATGGAAAGAAGACAGGATCGACACCCGACGGAAGGAAGAAGGGCGAACCTTTTGCTCCCGGGGCGAATCCCATGCACGGCCGTGATTCCAAGGGGTGTGTGGCAAGCATGAAGAGTGTGGCCAAGATCCCCTACGACTACGCCCAGGACGGCATTTCCTATACCTTTTCCATCATCCCAGGAACCTTGGGCAAGGACAGGGAGATGCAAAAGGCGAACCTGGTAACCCTCATGGACGGCTATTTCGCTGAAAACGGGCACCACATCAACGTCAATGTCATGGAGAAGAGCACGCTCCTCGATGCCATGGACCACCCCGAGAAGTATCCACAACTGACCATCCGGGTCAGTGGCTACGCAGTAAACTTCATCAAGCTGACTCGCGAACAGCAACTTGATGTCATTCACAGGACTTTCCATGACCACCTGTAAGGAGGATGGTATGAGCATACAAGGAAGAGTACACTCAGTAGAGACCTTTGGCACCCTTGACGGACCTGGAGTTAGGTATGTGCTTTTTCTCCAAGGCTGTTCTTTGAGATGCCGATACTGTCACAACCCCGATACCTGGACGATGAAAGGCGAGTCCGTCACCGATAGCGACAGTGTGGTGAAGGAGATACTCTCCTACCGATCGTTTATCGGAAAAGGAGGAGTCACCTTAAGCGGCGGCGAACCTCTGATGCAACCTGACTTTGCCCTGGATATCATACGCCAATGCAAGGACGAGGGGCTTCACACCGCCATAGATACATCTGGCAGCGTTCCCTTGGAACTTTCCAAGCCGGTCATCGACGAGGTGGACCTGGTCCTGCTGGACATCAAGAGCCTTGATGACCAGCAGAGCTTTAGCCTGACGGGAATGGGAAATGCCAATACCCTCGCCACCCTGGAGTATTGTGAGAGCATCGGAAAAAAGGTTTGGTTGCGTCATGTCCTGGTTCCCGGATGGACCCTGGACAAGGGGCGCCTGGAGAATTTGGCCGAATATCTCAAGGGTTTCTCCTGCATCGAGCTGGTGGAGCTTTTGCCTTATCACAGCATGGGGCAATACAAATGGGAGCAGCTCAAGCTTGAATACACTCTCAAGGGAGTGAAGGAGCCGAACTCCAAGGATCTGGCCATGGCTCAGGCAGTGTTTGAAAAACAAGGCCTGCGTGTGCTGATGAGCGGCATAGCCAAGAAGGAAGAGACCAAAGTCGGTTGATTTTAGCAAGCTGGCCCCTCTTGCAATGAGATATATGGGATGCGAAACAGAGATGACGGAAGAAGGCCGATGCAACATATGTTGGATCGGCCTTCCTCTTTGTCTCATTCCCACCTATCATGGTGTGGTTTCATCAGCGCCTGAAGCGGGCACCTTGTGGTGTCTGCTGATAATTGGGCCCTCTGTTTTGCACAGGCCGCATCCCTTGCTTCTGACTTTGAAAACCTGCCTGCCCGCCTTGCATCCCAGGACTCTGGATATGCAGGCCCGCTTGTCTGTTTTGTCCCATTTGAGCTGGCTGCCTGTAGTTTGCCTGACCTGCCCTGTCATATTGCAAAGCCTGTTGGTTCCGCCTCTCTCCCTGCCCTGACCACAGGGGAAGACCTGCCGGGCTGCGGAAGGAATACCGTGTGTCGTCAGAAACCAAGGTTACCGTTGAGATATCCGAATCAAGTACAAAGCCCCTGACTACAGCTTCAGAACCCTCTGTGAGGTTGAGGCCCTTGGGGTAGACGACCTCATATTTCCCAAGGTGCAGGGAGTACTCATTATCCTTTGTAACGAGGTACCACTTCCCATCCTCTTCAGCGAGTCGGCCCGATACAATGCCTAACGGTCCCAAACGGACCACATCCTTTCCCACCAGATCACTATTTGAAGCGGCAAATGCCCCTACCGACAGCAGTACCAGAAGGATGGCTACCATACTGATGATTCTTTTGTTCATTGAAGACCTCCAGTCTTTTGATAGCCTAACAATACTACTGTGCGATGGAGTTACCGCTACCATGAGGTAAAGATTAGGTAAACGAGAGGACTACTCTGGTAATGTCGTCTGAAAAGACTGTAACCTGCCACTGATGCGCTTCAACTATAGCCTGTACTATGGAGAGCCCGAGACCGGCTCCCTCTGTAGACCTGGCCTCCTCACCGCGATAGAGACGGTCAAACATATGCTTGAGCACTTCCTCATCGATTGTCCCCTCATTTTCAACAGCGAGTGAGGTTGCGTTGCCGCCCTCCCCTACAGTAACCCTAACTCTTATAAACCCTCCCTCCTTACCGTGCTTGATGGCATTCGCTAGGAGGTTTCCCAAAGAGCGTTCCAATAAGGAGGGATCAGCTGACAGAACCGCCTCCGGAGAGCTTACCTCCACTTCCATACCCTTTAGCCCGGCCTGCTTCTTGTACTGTTCGAGCAAGCCATGCAAGAATGAATCGAGTCTGATCTCCTGGAGAGCGGGCTTAAAACCGGGGGTCTCAAGATGAGAGAGCAGAGCGAGGCTGTTGACCAGAGTCTCCAACTTTTCCGTTTCAAGTAACAGATTTCTTAGGCGTGAGCGCTCTACCTTGAATACCCCGTCCTCCATCGCTTCAAGCTGCGCGCGCAAGACAGACAGAGGGGTTCGCAGGTCATGGGCAACATCCTCCGCCCACTGCCGGCGCAACTGCTCTTCCCTTGCCAGATTCTCCTGCAACACTTGAGAGGCGACAACGACTTCGTTGAATTCGGCAACCTTGCCCATTACCAAGGGGACATCTCTCCTTCCGCTTGCCATACCTTGCAAAGCCCGGACGACGCTTCTGCTCTCACGTTTCAGCGGGCGTGTAAAAAGATATGCCAAAAATAGGGAAAGCAGTGCCGCAATGACCAATCCCAACAGAAGCAACAGCTTGGAAGCGGCGATGAGGAACCCATTGGATTCCAATTCATCAAAAGCGGGCAGATACAGTGCAAAGCGAAAGGCTACCCTGCCATCGGGAAGAAGGACCTCATTCCACTGCTGAATATCCTTAAGGTTCTTAAGGGCCATCCTTGCCCTGCCCGCACCCCTTTCCGCTTCCCTATAGTAATACAGCATGGAGCCGTCAGCTCTGGTGACCACCAGGTATTCAGGGGTGAAGGGAAGCCCTTCAAAGGCTCGAACAAGATCTGCCTGGGTCACTTCACCTGCTTTTCCCGTCAGGTCTTCCAACGTGACATGCACATACCGGTGCAAGGCCATGTTCTCATCCTCATGCCAAATCTCCATGATCCTACCAAGACCAAAAGTCAGCAGAAGGGCAAGGACCAAGGCAAAGGCCCCTAAGGAGAAAAGCACCAGGCCCAATGAGCGGACTGAAAGGCGCCTGAAGAAATCCTGGAACTTTTTCATATTCATCTGACTGCCTCACCTACCCATTTATAGCCAAACCCCCTCACGGTCTCTATCCACTGGGAAGGGCCGATTTTTGAACGCAGGTTCTTCAGATGGGTGTTTACCGTACGGTTGGAACCATCATGCAGATAATCCAGGCACTCCCCCAGGATTCTTTCCCGGCTGATGAGGTCACCCGCATTCGAGGAGAGAAACCACAAGATCTTCCACTCCACTTTGGTGAGATAGACCTGCTCTTCATTCACAAGCACCTCATGGGTAGTCTCATCCAGGCGTATGGTATCCTTATCAAGAACCCACTCTTTAGCCCCATCTTTCTGTTTGCTTTTCGCATCAAGCCTTCTCAGGATAGCCTGCACACGGAGGACCAGTTCCCGTGGCGAGAAAGGCTTTACAATATAATCCTCCGCACCAAGCTCCAAACCAAGGATGCGGTCGCTCTCCGCCTCCCTAGCGGTAAGGAACAGGAACGCTGCGTCGCTATTGGCCTTACGGATGCGCTTGGCAAGCTCAAAACCATTCCCATCCGGAAGCATCACATCCAGAATGCACAAGCGTGGGGTCTTGAACTTCAGGGACTCTACCACCGAAGCCACCCTGCTGAACTGTTCGACCTCATACTCGGCAAGCTGAAGGTAGGAGGCGATGGTCTCGCGTATGGCATCATTGTCTTCCACTACATATATCATGGCTCAAGTGTACGCCTGCCTGATATGCGAAGCAAGAATGAAACCAAGGAATTCACTATCCCCTTCACTTCTTTACCCAATCTTTACCTGAGAGAGGCATGATCCAAGGCAGTCGGTGGCGAGGGAAACATTGATGATGTGAAAACACCCTCAGAAAGAACTTCCTGAGGATCGGGAAAAAAGATGTGATGTGACAGGGAAGATCTACCGCTCTTGCTGCAGGACCATAGCCAGGCCTGATAGGTCGTAGCCATTCTCAGTCGCAATTTTCTTCATGAGAAGCAACAAGTCGGAGGAGACCTCGGGTGTTCGGGAAAGGAACCAGATGAACGAGCGATCGGGATTACCCACCACAGCCCAGCTGTAGTCTTCCTCATCAAGGCCGATGACCAGGTAGTCGGAGGTGAACAGATGGAAGAACTTCACCTTCAAGGCTCCGGGTACAGCGTCATCAGCTCTCCAGGCAACTGCATTCACCTTGCTGTACTTACCGTCAAGGGTATGCTTGAAGCCGCTGTTTACCACCTTGACCTTCCCATCCTTGCGAAGGGAGTATTCGGCGGTCACCCCGACTAGGCTCTTCTCAAATCCATGGGGAAACCGGGCGATCTCATACCAACGTCCCAGATATTTTTCAAGATCAAGGGCGGGAACCGTCTGTAGCGGTGTCAATTCAGTTGCCATACTGTCATTCCTCCAAAACTCGCATTACTTGTCAGATCGTTGTTTTCGGGTAGTCCTCAACTGTTCGAGTGTTTCGTCAAGCATCACCTGAAGCTCCGAAGCCCTCTTGTTCTGTTCGCCCTTATCACCGGTCAGCAGACAGGAGGCGATATGCTCCGGGATGGAGAGTGCCTTTTCTTCCAACTTCTGTCCTTTCCTGGTAAGGGTAACCTCAACGGTGCGCTCGTCGGAAGGAAGGCGCTTTCTTTCGACCAGCTTGGCTCCTTCCAGACGCTTGAGCAGCGGGGAAACCGTACCGGTATCGAGGCTGAGGGCAAAGCAGAGCTCGCCTACCGTTGCCTTCTTGTGTTCCCAAAGATAGAGCATCGTTATGTATTGGGCATAGGTGAGTCCAAGCTGGTCCAAAAGGGGGCGGTATGCTGCCATGAGTTCACGTTCCAAAGCGTAGAATCGAAAGCAGAGTTGGTTCGAGAGCATCAGTTGTGGATGTGCCATCAGAGCACCCCCTCTATAGAGCCTTTCAACTCTACCGGTTCAACCTTGGAGGCAAATCGCTCAACGCTCTTACCATCCTTGCCAACAAGGAATTTGGTGAAGTTCCATTTGATGGAACCTCCAAGGAGCCCGGGGGCCTGTTTCTTCAACCAGACGTATAGCGGGTCAGCTCCTTTTCCGTTGACCTCAATCTTACTCATGATGGGGAAGGTCACCCCGTAGTTCAGTTGGCAGAACTCTGCAATCTCTTCATCACTGCCTGGTTCCTGATGAGCGAACTGGTCACAAGGGAAGGCAAGTATCACAAGGCCTTTCTCCTTATACTCCTGGTAGAGTGATTCAAGGCCGGCATATTGGCCGGTAAAGCCACATTTGCTTGCTGTGTTTACGATAAGGACGGGCTTGTCACGAAACGCGGAAAGGGAAATATCTGATCCGTCATTACTTTTTACTGTGAAATCATATAAGGAAGTTTCCATACGGCATACTCCAATCATCTATTTAGTTGTGTAAAATATAACAGAGTACAACAGTGTTTGTCAAGGTACCTGACACTCTGCCGCAGTCGTAAAAAAGTCACAAAACACCCTATTAACTACATAAGATACGGATCTTTACCTTGAGTTCGTCCGTTTGCAGAGAGATCCGCTTAGGTTGGCGGTTTGACGTTGCGCTATATTATCACTATCTTTCAGTGTATCGGCTAGGCCGAAATAATTATCGGTAGGATAATAACCTAGGGAGTATAAATCTCTCCAAAACAGTGTATTCCTACGTTATGCGTATGGATAATGGACACATGTATAAGGTTTTTAGCCCCTGCCTTGCAGAGGAGAAAAGTATATGGATATGAAAGGGAAAATAGCAATTGTTACCGGAGCCTATGGAGGAATAGGCTAAGCTGTCGCACAGCGGCTCGCGGGAAGAGGAGCCTCAGTGGTATGTGCCGACCTTAAGGGTGCGGAAGAGACAGTGAAGGGTATCAAAACCCAAGGCGGGAATGCAGTGAGCAAGAAATTAGATGTAAGCATACCGGCCGACTGGAAAAAGATGATGTCTGAGGTGAATAAAGAGTTTGGGGGTGTTGATTACCTTGTAGCTGTGGCTGGCATTGTCAACAGGATCAGCGCTGACACAATACTCGATCTTACTGAAGAAGCTTGGGATACGGTATTGAATGTGGATGCCAAGGGAGTGTGGCTCGGTATGCAGGCTGTGATACCAAGCATGCTTGAGCGAGGCAGCGGCAGGATTGTGAACATCTCATCACTGGCAGCCAGTAAGGGGCTCCAGGGACTTGCTTCATATTCAGCAGCAAAAGGTGCGGTGGAAGCGCTTACCAGACAGGCTGCGGTCGAATACGGTCGCCAAGGGATCCTCATCAACTGTGTTGCTCCCGGAACGATCGAGACTACGATCAACAAGGCAACTCTTGAAACTGAGGAGGGAGCCAAGAACAGCTCAGGGACCACCGCTATCGGCCGATGGGGCCAGCCTGATGAAATCGGTTCGATCATAGAATACCTGTTGCAAGACGGATCTTTCGTCGCAGGACAAGTTTTCCATGTGGACGGAGGATGGTCGATCACCGGCGGTGTTGAGTACGGCGATTCAAGGGAAATGTAACAACGAACTCTTAGAGGCAACTACCTGAGGGACAGGGTCCTTCCGCTCCGGACAAAAACCTTGGGTAGCCTTCCTTGGAAAAATCCAAAGAGTTCTATCGCCCCTTCTGTATTATACAAGAGAGGGGAAACTGAAGGCCACATCCGAGAGCGGACGTGGCCTTCCTTTAATGTCACTGGATACCGATCATCACTTCTCGTTGCTGGAACGGGCCCAGAGATTGATATTGCCATCCTGGGCATACTTGTCGATCTCCTTCAGTTCATCATCGGTAAAGATCAGGTGGTCCAACGCCCCCACATTCTCCTTGATCTGCTCAGGTGAGCTTGCTCCGATAAGCACCGAAGTGACTTCCTTTCGTCTGAGGACCCAGCTCAGAGCCATCTGTGCGAGACTCTGCTTGCGGTTTTTAGCTATCGCATTGAGAGCCTTGATACGATCGAGATTCTCCTTGGTCAGCATCTTGGTGGACAAGGAAGTACCTTCCTTGCCGGCCCTACTCTCTTCAGGGATGGTTTTCAGATACTTGTCTGTGAGCATTCCCTGTGCCAGAGGGGAGAAGCAGATGGTTCCTATGCCCAATTCACCTAAGGTATCCAACAGGTCCTCCTCCACCCAACGATTGAGCATCGAGTAGGAAGGCTGGTGAATAAGGACGGGGACACCGCGGGCCTTCAGGATGGCATGGGCTTCCCGGGTCTTCTCTGCTGAGTAGGAAGAGAGGCCGACATACAGGGCCTTGCCCTGTTTGTATGCGGTTTCCAATGCGCTCATGGTCTCTTCGAGAGGGGTATTAGGATCGAACCTATGGGAGTAGAAGATATCCACATACTCCAGACCCATGCGCTTGAGGCTCTGGTCCAGACTGGCCAGCAGGTATTTGCGGCTACCCCACTCCCCGTAAGGTCCGGGCCACATGTCGTAGCCAGCCTTTGAGGAGATGATGAGTTCATCACGGTAAGCACTCAGATCTTGGGCGAGAAGCTTGCCGAAGTTCAACTCTGCGGACCCTGCAGGGGGACCATAGTTATTGGCAAGGTCAAAGTGGGTAATTCCCAGGTCAAAGGCTGTATGAATCATTGCCCTGGCGTTAGCTAGGGAGGTGATATCCCCGAAGTTATGCCAGAGTCCCAAAGAGACGGCTGGGAGTTTCAATCCACTCTTACCACAATAATTATACAACATAGAATCATAGCGATTTGCTGAAGGTATATACATAAATCCTCCTTATGAAATGACAGAAGGGATAAGATCCTTTCCATCAGTATACACTATAATCATCACCTCTAGAGCATCTCCTGTCAATGCCCCTGTTTACCGCACTGTTTTGTTTTGACAATAGTTTGGGCTACGTCTACACTGTAAAAGACGATGTGAGAAGGAGGACAAATGGCTATCGGCTATGCTTGCCTCGCTGTGGGAGTGCCTCAAAGTGAGATGACACACCTCTCCCTCAGCAGGGTTTCAGATAAGAGCCTTTATGAAAGCTGCAGTGCTAATATCACCCATCTGGGGAACCTGCTTCGCTATACCAGGGACCAGGAGCTCAAGCTTTTTCGCATCAGCAGTGACCTGATCCCATTCGGATCCAGCACGGCCAATACCCTCCGCTGGTGGGAGCTGTTTGCCCATGAGCTGTCTGACTTGGGGTTGCTAGCAAAACAAAGCGGCATCCGCCTTTCCATGCATCCGGGGCAGTACACCGTGCTCAACTCCCCACGAAAGGAAGTCGTCGACAATGCCATCGCCGACCTTGTCTACCATACCAAGGTGCTCACAAGCATGGGCCTTGGCACCGAGCATAAGATAGTGCTGCATATCGGAGGCGGGTACAAGGATAAGGCGGAAGCGACGAGGCGTTTCAAATCCACCTACCAAAGCCTCCCCCAAGAGGTCAGAGCGAGGCTCATCCTTGAAAATGATGATACGACCTACACCATCAGCGAAGTCCTTGCCATTGCAAGAGATCTCGGATGTCCTGCTGTTTTTGACAATTTGCATCATGCCTGCAATCCCAGTGAGGAGAGCATGACTGAACAACAGTGGATCGAAGCATGCTCATCCACCTGGAAGGAAGGCGATGGAAAACAGAAGATCCACTACTCCCAGCAAGATCACACAAAAAGGTCAGGGTCACACTCCCCTACGATTGCCTTGGATGAATTCCTTACATTTTATGACGCTCTAACCGATAAAACCATAGACATCATGCTCGAAGTCAAGGACAAGAACGTTTCCGCCTTGAAATGCATGCACGCTACCAGCGGAGCGACCAGGGAGCAACTCGAGGAGCAATGGGGAAAGTACAGGCCGCTGGTGACAGAGAGAGAGCCTGCAAAGGTATGGGAAGTGAAAGAGCTCATAGACGCAGCAGAGGAAAGCCCGGGTGCTAGCACTGCCTTCTACCGCCTTCTGGATGAGATACTCACCTTGGAAGTGACGAGGTCGCAGGCAGCCATCACAGCCAAGGCTATGGCCGAGAAGTGCACACGGACAAGTGCGGAAGAGAAGCGAATCGCCAAAAGGATTGAAGAGTATCAGCAGGCGAAGATATCCTTGCCCAAACTCAAGCAGTCAATCCTCAACATAGCAAACAAACATGCAGTAGATGAGGTGCTTACTTCATACTACTGCATGATGTAGGGGAGATACATGAATAAGAAACAAAAGATCAATGCGACATCAATTATCGTCGCCATCACTTTTATCCTGATGGTTAGCGTAAATACCCTTGCCAATATCCTTCCTATAGCAGGGATCACTACAGGGGCGGTCTCAGACTCGTTCCCCAACCTTTTCGCACCAGCTGGAATCACTTTCTCCATCTGGGGTGTCATTTACCTCCTGCTTGCTCTTTACACCCTCTATCAGCTCGGGCTTTTCCAGAAGAAGCAGGCGACCGATAAAGCCCTCCTCACACGCTTGGGCAACATTTTCGCCTTCTCCTCGCTGATAAACTCCATCTGGATCTTCTGCTGGCATTACAAGCTGGTTTTCTTCTCACTTATCCTGATGCTGTTCATCTTGCTCTCCCTTATAAGCATCCACCTGATACTCAGGAACATGGCAATGACACCCAAGGAGTGGTTCTTCATCAAATTACCATTCTCCATCTATTTTGGGTGGATAACCGTTGCCACCATAGCCAACTTCACAGCTCTTTTGGTCGATATGGGATGGGGCGGATGGGGCCTCAGTGAAGCGACCTGGGCAAGCACCCTTATCATCATCGGAACGCTCATCGGCATCACTACCGGTATCCTCGCAAGGGACATTCCCTACATAGCCACACTTATCTGGGCGTTTGCAGGGATCCTCATCAAGCATAACACTGTCTTCGACAAGGCTTATCCTGTGGTTATCAACACAGTATGGGGAGCCATTGTCATACTGGCATCAACAGTGGTGCTAATACTGTTTATGAAACGGAAACAGGCATCCCGCACCTGAT
>DUPO01000106.1 GCA_012838275.1 Spirochaetales bacterium | reverse complement strand
CTGCTCTCCTTCGACATCCCTGAAAATCGCATTCCGAAAGAACGGCAGGGCCAAGTCCTGTCTTTGCAGAGCAACGCCAGCTATGTCGTGGATGCCATGAAGGTAATGACCTTCAAGTCGACCGATGAGGGGATAGCCCTTGTCCTGGAGTTGGAAGGCAAGACCATCTATTATGCCGGGGACCTCAACCACTGGCACTGGGAGGGAGAACCTGACTGGTGGAATGTGCAGATGGCCAAGGACTATCTTTGTGAGGTTGAAAAGCTTCCCGAGAGCATCGACCTTGCTTTTGTCCCGGTGGACCCCCGTCTTGGCGCATCCTTCTCCCTGGGTGCCAGGGAGCTGCTCGCTCACTCTGATGTCTCGCTTCTTGTCCCCATGCACTTCTGGGGAGATTTCACCGTATGCGAAAAGTTGCAAGAAACAATCGAAACCAAAGTCTTGCAGATTTCAGATAAAAATCAAACCTGGAGGATTCCATGAATTTTCGTTTTTCACACAACAACTTCAACGTAACCAATCTTGAAGCTTCAATTGCATTTTACCAAGAGGCCCTAGGCCTAAAGGAAGTTCGTCGTAAGGACGCCTCCGACGGCTCCTTCACCCTTGTCTTCCTCGGTGATGGCTCCTCCAAGCATACACTTGAGCTTACCTGGTTGAAAAACTGGGAGAAGGGTGTCTACAACCTTGGCGACAACGAGTTCCATCTCGCTTTCGAGACAGATGATCTGGAAGGGGCAAGGGCAAAACATCGCGAGATGGATTGCATCTGCTATGAGAACAAGGCGATGGGAATCTACTTTATTTCTGATCCTGACGGATATTGGATCGAGATCATCCCGGAGAAGAGATAGGATCTCCCTGTTTTGGCACATCTGCAAAAAATATCCGGAAGATTGAATTGTTTCGTTATAAAGGCTAGAATAACAGCCATCACTTACAATTCATAGGAAGGGTGGTGGGATGGCAAGCAAAGGTACGTTATCAAACGTGTCGTTTCTTCACGACTTGAAAGAAGAGTTTTCCGGATATACAGGTGTAAAGTTTTCGAAGGACCTTTTGGCAGGGCTTACTGTCACAGCAGTGGCCTTGCCTCTGGCGCTTGCTTTCGGGGTAAGCTCCGGTTTGGATGCCGCATCAGGGCTCATTACTGCGATCATTGCAGGCTTGGTCATCGGCGGGCTTGCAGGAGCCTCCTTTCAGATTTCCGGACCGACAGGTGCGATGAGTGCGGTCCTCGTCGGGCTTGCAACCGCCTATGGGCCCCAAGGGGTATTCTTTGCAGGCATGGTCAGCGGCCTCATCCTGCTCCTGGCCGCAACGCTTCGCATCGGAGCCCTGATCAACTACATACCATCCCCGGTCATCACGGGATTCACCAGCGGCATCGGCATCATCATTGCACTGGGACAGGTAGACAGCTTCTTCGGAACCACCAGCCAAGGTGATACCTATATAATGAAATTGCTCTCCTATGGGGAGCTTGGATTCTCCCCCCATCTTCCCACGCTGTTCTATGGGATGCTGATAGTGCTGATGATGGTCTTCTGGCCAAAAAAACTGAGAGGTAAGATCCCAGCCTCCCTGATCGGTATCATTGTCGCCCTGATCCTGCAGATGATCCTGAACCTCGACGTTTCCGAGGTTGGTCTGATTCCACGCTCCATCCTGGGCGAGCATCGGCTGGAGCTCTCCACCATCACCCTGGCCAATTTCAAGCATGTCATCTCACCAGCCATAAGCCTTGCGGCATTGGGCATGATCGAAGGGCTCCTTTGTGGCTCTTCCGGAGCGAAGATGAAGGGCGGTAAAGAGAAGTTCAAGGCTAACAGGGAGCTCCTCGCCCAAGGGGTGGGGAATACCATCATCCCGTTTTTTGGCGGTATCCCGGCAACTGCAGTCATATCCCGCACCAGCGTAGCCATCAAGAGTGGGGGACAGACCCGCCTCACCAGTATCATCCATGCCCTCGGACTGCTTGCCTCCATGTTCCTGTTGAGCCCTTTCATGAGCCGGATTCCCCATGCCGCACTCAGTGGGGTGCTCATGGTCACCTCCTGGAGGATGAACGACTGGCCAGCCATCAGGGAGATATTCCAGAAGCGGATCAAAACCTCAATGGCACAGTTTCTGATCACCATGCTGGCGATAGTCGTCTTTGACCTGACTATTGCCATCATGCTGGGCATCGCATTCTCCATGATCATGTTCGTCATCAAGAGCAACAAGATATCCATAGAGATAGATGATGTTACCAAGGACCTGCTCGACAATTCAAGAAAGACCAAGGTAGTCTATGTCGACGGGTCGCTCTTCTTCGGTTCGCAGGAACTGCTGACTCTGGAGGTCGAGCAGATGCTGTCGGAGAAGGTCGGGCGAATCATTTTCTCAATCAGGGGAGTTCCCAATATCGATCACAGCTCAGTCAATGAGTTTGTTGATATCGTAAATGTGTGCAGGGCTAATGATGTGGAGCTTTTATTCTGTGGTGTGCAACCGCCGGTGATGCATATGTTCGAACGGTTGGACTTTGTAGATCTGCTCGGCAAGACCAACTTCTATACCAGCGTCGTGATCGCTTTGGAGGCGCTTAACTGAGGCTGCTGGTAAATATCTTCTGATAGTCCTTGGGGGTTGTCTCCATGACCTTGCGAAATTGCCTTGAAAAGTAATTCGGGTCGGTGAAGCCGGAAGTTTCAGCGACTTGAGCAATGGACATCCCTCTTTTCTGTATCAGGGTGCAGGCGTAGGCGATACGCTTGTGGAGGTGGAACTCTATTGGTGAGAGCCCTGTAGCGAGCTTGAAGTGGCGATTCAGTGTGCTTGTGCTCATGTTCGCTATAGTTGTCAGCTCTTCTGTGGTGATGCCCCTGTTCTTGTGCTTCTCCATGAATGCCATTACGCACCAGAGTCGGTGGGCCGTTTGGTTGCTTTTTCGGGGTGTCTCATCGTAGAAGCGTGAGAGTAGGATGATGAGATTGAGCAGGTAGGAGTAGGCGAGCGTTTTCGACCCGGATCCGAAGCTCTGGTCATCGACTTCCTTCTCCATGCTCTTGAGGATGGGGAGCACCTGCGAGAGCTGGGTTGGGTTGAGCAGCAGGGTGGGTATCGTATCGGTAGCCTTGAAGAGCGAGTTGAAACCGGGAAGGTCCGAGAGGTCAAGGAAGTTCCTTGCAAACATGCTTTCGCCTATGAGTATGTTATAGAGGGCTAGGTCCTCCACATCCTTGTATCCGTGCTGTACTCCGGGAGGGATGAAGAAGACACTGCCTTCCCCTAACTGGAACTCCTCGCTCTTGGAGTAGTGCATGCCCGTCCCTCTCGTCACCAGTACCAGCTCGTTGAACTCATGGCTGTGGAAACTGAAGGGGATTTCGGGGTCACGCTTGATCACCTTCAGCTGCAGTGAAGGTTCATAGAAAAAGATATTTTCTGTGAGGATGGGACCGTTCATATCCCCATGTTCAGCCATTGGTCTCTTTTTGTCAATAAAATCCAGGTATACGCTCTTCTTGTTCTCTGCTTCATAGTATGCCACTATAAGCGAAAGGGAGGAGATGCCATGCGCCTGATGCTTGATAGTGCAAACCTTAAGGATCTTGAAAGGGCTCTGGAAATCTACCCCATCAGTGGGGTCACCACCAATCCTCAGCAGATACAGGGCGAGGGGTGCATCGATTTTTTCGGGCACCTCAAAAGCATTCGTTCCCTGATAGGGGATGACCGGTCGCTGCATGTGCAGGTCCTGGGCAGGGATAAGCGTACCATCATAGGGGAAGCGGAGAAGATCTGCTCGATCCTGGGTGAGGGGACCTACATCTCGGTTCCCGTCACTGAAGAGGGGCTCAAGGCGATAAGGGACCTCACTCAACGGGGATTCAACATTACCGCCACAACTGTTTTCTCCACCATACAAGGTATCCTGGCGATGCTCAGCGGTGTGAAGTACGTGGCCGTCTTCTATAACAGGATGCTCAACAATGACATTGATGCTCCCCGGGTGATCAGAGAGCTGGCCAACATGCTCTGGACTAACACGAGCAACACCCAGGTACTTGCCGCAAGTTTCAAGAATGTTACCGAGATAACCACCTCGTATGCCAGTGGGGCAGGGGCCTGCACGGTGCGTCCCGAAGTGCTTTCCATGGGCCTGGGCATGCCTTCCATCCAGAAGGCAGTCAGCGATTTCAGGAGGGATTGGGACGAGGTCTACCAGGGCAAGACGATTCTGGACCTCTGAAGCTAGAACCTCATGATCCCCCACCTGTCCACCACCTCAAAGCCGAGCCTCTTGTATATGGCTCCGGCCTTAGGGTTGTCAAAGAAGAGACAGAGAAAATCAAGACCGCTTGCAAAGCAGTGGGAACAGAGAGTGCTGACCAGCGTGGATGCATATCCACGGTTACGGCTCCCGTATAGCGTCGCTACCCCTACTATCATGGCCCCACTGGTTGTGGTGGCTGTGGTGTAGGCGGAAGAGACCAGCTTGTCCCCTTCAAACAGCCCAAATCCAACACCTCCCTGTTCCAGGTTGTTGGCCATTTCAGCGAGTTTCTGTTTTGTATGGTCTAGGTAGGGTTGGGCAAACTCCTCTATCTGTTGGTAGAGGGCTACAATGGCAGGAGCATCCTTCTTTGTGAGTTTCCGGACATCCCCGGATGATTCAGCTCTGGGAATGAAACTGCCCTTGTTGCAACGGCACAGGTAGGTACCCTGTATCTTCTGCTTGGGGTAGTGGCCCTGCATCTGCATCAGCAGGGACTCCTTTGCGCTGATAGCCAAGATATTCTCCTGCCGTGCGAGCAGAGCGCCTACAGCCTTCGTATTGAAGGTGGGGCTTTTGCTGTAGAGGATGAAGTCGGAGTAGTACTTGAGCAGGATGCTGTCCCACTCCTCCCCAACCGCATACATTGATACGCTTTCTCCTTGGAGGCCGTAGAGTTCCAGGTCCCCTTGGATGAAGAGATTGATTTCAGGTTCCCCTTTGATGTAGTCATATACCGCAGGGAGGTCCTTGTTGGCTAGTTTTCGTATGGTAATCATAATTTTCCGTCTTTGAACTCCCTGGCAAAGGGAGCGTAGTTTCCTTCGGGGTTATACCACTTGTGAGTATTGTGGTCGTCCTTTATTGCAAAGATGATCTTGGCGAATGCGCTTTTGTAGGGGCTCTCCTGCATCACCTCCCTAAAGAGGCGGGCAATTTGGTCGGGAGGGTTGCAAAAGGCTCCACAGCCCAGTGCCGACAAGATCAGGGTCTGGTGGTTATGCTTCTTGGCGACCTTGAAGAGAGTCCGGATCTTCTCCTTGGTAAGCAGCCGGTCCTCCTCTTCCATATCGTAGAGGCCCTCCTTGTTCTTGAGCAGAGGGGGGGAGTGTATGGCGGCAATGGCGATGAAGCTTGCCTTGTAGGTCCGGTCAAGCAGAGGGTAGCCGTCTTCCTCCCTTCCTCTGAACACAGTGACCTCTGGAGAATATACAGCTCCATACGCTTTGTGGAGGGGGTAGGACTCCTTTGACTTGGGTACGCTGTATTTTTTGGCAAGCCCTTCGTGAAAGCTGTAGAGGGAGAGCAGATAGTTGGAGGAGCGAAACAGGTGTTCCTCCTGTGCCCCCGATCCCACTTCAACACCGCCCCCTGGGGTGTGAGGATTCGCCATGTTTAGGACCAAGGGGTTGTTTTGCTCCTGTTGCGCAATGGCGAGGCAGTCGGCATTCACTACCGTGATGTGGGTTTCCAAGCCTAAGGAGGAGGTCTCCTCCAGTTTTTTTGTATAGAGCTTGCTCTCTTTGGCCAGTCGCCTGTCTAGCGGCAAGGGTACGGTTTTGCCCCTTTGATCGAGATAGCGCTCTCTTTTGATGTGCTCGACGGTGTCTGAGAATACCGAAACCCTGAGGGCGTTTAGCTGGTAGTAATCCCCTTTCCGCACTGCTTGTGAAAAAAGCTTCATATACGATCTGCTGTCCCACATGGCCAACTCCTACACATAGGTGAACGGTTGCAGTATACGTTTTGCATGAAGGATGAATCAAGCGAAGGGGCCCTGTTTTTCCTCCTATCACCACTGCTACGGTTTCAACCGTATCCATTTGACCTCGAGCTTTTATCCCACTATGATTGGTTGGTGTTGGGGGAGCTTCACAGCCCAAGGGCGAAGTCAACTTCTCCCCCTATTTCTGTTCTCTGGAGGTTCTCCATGAGTTTCTTACTAGTCGGACTGCTCAATACCACATGGCAACAGCTTTTGATGTTCGGTGTGGGCGGCATTCTCATCTACTTGGCGATTGCCAAAAAACTGGAACCGGCGTTACTGCTTCCCATGGGGTTTGGAGCGATACTCGTAAACCTTCCTTTTTCCGGTGCCGTCACCCAGAATATGGTCGGTATCGGTGAGGTCACAGGAATCCTGGACTGGCTGTTCAGTATGGGTATAGAGTCTGCAGAAGCGATGCCGTTGCTGCTCTTCGTCGGAATAGGGGCAATGATTGATTTCGGGCCCCTGCTTGCAAATCCCAAGCTCATCCTCTTTGGGGCCGCAGCGCAATGGGGTATCTTCGCCACCATCTCCCTGGCTACCCTTATGGGATTCAGTCTTGTTGATGCAGCATCCATCGGCATTATCGGAGCAGCGGATGGGCCGACCTCAATTCTGGTTTCCCAAGTTTTGGGAAGCAAGTACATCGGCCCTATAGCGATCGCTGCCTATTCGTACATGGCCCTGGTGCCCATCATACAGCCGTTCGCCATCAAGCTGGTGACAACCAAGAAAGAGCGGGCGATAAAGATGGCGTACAACCCCCGTACAATCTCCAAGCGCTCAAAGATCCTCTTCCCCATCATCGTCACCATAGTCTCAGGGTATGTGGCTCCTGCATCAGTATCCTTGGTGGGCATGTTGATGTTCGGAAATCTGATACGGGAGTGTACTGTCCTGGATTCGCTCTCCACTACTGCCCAGACTGTGTTGGTCAACCTCATTACCCTGTTGCTGGGCATCACCATCGCATCCACCATGCGAGCTGAAATGTTCGTCACTATCCAGACCCTTATGATCATGGGCCTGGGCTTGATGGCTTTTGTGTTCGACACCATTGCCGGAGTCCTGTTTGCCAAGGTGCTCAACCTGTTCAGCAGGACAAAGGTCAATCCCATGATAGGGGCAGCCGGCATCTCGGCATTCCCCATGTCGGCACGTGTCATACAGAGAATGGGCCAGGAGGCCGATCCTCAGAACCACCTGCTGATGCATGCTGTGGGAGCCAATGTGGCGGGGCAGATAGCATCGGTCATAGCCGGTGGAGTCATCCTGGGCTTGGTCCCAGGGATGCTATAAAGGAGGTTTGCACATGAGTGATACATTTTCTCTGTCATTACAACTGATGGGACGAGGCATGATAGGTATCTTTGCTGTCATCCTCATTATTTATGTGGTCTTGCTGTTTTTGGGCAAGCCCAAAAAGAAAGAAGAGAAGCGGAACGAGCAGGAAGAAGAGAAAAAGAAGTAAGCTTCTTCG
The DNA here is from genome assembly GCA_012838275.1 of Spirochaetales bacterium. Classification (GTDB taxonomy): domain Bacteria; phylum Spirochaetota; class Spirochaetia; order Sphaerochaetales; family Sphaerochaetaceae; genus Sphaerochaeta. Next base: position 3,150 of record DUPO01000106.1, on the reverse strand, counting down.
CTAGGCAATTGGGTTTGCATAAGGCATAACACGAAGATAGATATGTATTTACTATTCTGATTTCATTGAGGGAGTATCCGTTCTGGATGCTCCCTTTAATAATCTATATTTCATATGTCTACTCACGGCATGGATTTAATATCCCAAAAAGAAAGTTAATTTTCTTCTTGACAGATTTCTGTTGTATGTTATCATACAAGTGAATCAACGATAAACGTAAGAGAGACCTCCCAAATTATGGCAACCTTCGAACCGATGAAAGTCCTTAAACAGCAGAAAGTTTCCGATCAGGTATATGATCAGCTGCTGACACAGATAAAAAATAACACGTGGAGCGAGGGGGAGAAGTTGCCTTCGGAGAATGAGCTGAGGGTTCAGCTGGGAGTAAGCAGGATCAGCGTCAGGGAAGCAATCCAGAAACTTACGGCTCTTGGTATAGTTGAGACGAGACATGGGGAAGGGTCTTTTATTAAAAAAGTAACTTCTGACAATTACAAGGACATGCTGTTTCCTGCATTCATGATAAACAAGAACACCCTTCAGGAAATTCTTGAATATCGTACCATCATGGAAGTCGGAGCTATGGGACTGGCCTGTGACCGTATAACGGAGGATGAGATTCGAGACCTTGAGCGAATAGTCATCAGGATGGAAAAGAACAATGATAATTTCAGGAAGTTCGCTTCGGATGACCTTGCCTTCCACAACTCCATCGCCAGGGCATCGAAGAATGATTTGATAATTAATGTGAGTGTCTTCGTGTTTGAACTGATGTCTGCAAGTATGGAACATATCGTTACCACATTAGGAATGATAGATGGCAAACACTTTCACCGGCTGATTTTGGAAAAACTCAAGCAGCATGATAGGACCGGTGCCGTAGACGCTATGCGGGCGCATGTCGAGAAGACCGTGATGCGGATTGATGAGATTACCCCATGACTGACTGTAGGTTGGTTGCTTGAGGAGCGGCAATAATTTTTATTAGTCCTACTTGTAGGATGACTGATAAGTGTATAACCTATGGGTATCCATAGGAAAAATATAGGAGTGTAGAAATGAAAAAGTTTTTAACTGTCTCTCTTTTTCTAGTTCTAGCGGTTTCAGTTGTATTTGCAGCTGGAGATTCTGAAGCTAAAGCATCGAAGCTTTGGCCTAAGACCAATGCTGTTGTAACAGTTGGTTTTGGTGCTGGTGGTGGAACAGATACCGCTGTTCGTCCTGTCCTTGCAGAAATGGAAAAGTATCTTGGTGAGACCATCAACGTGGTAAACCAGGCTGGTGGCGCTTCAGCTGTTGCAGCAACCAACGTGCTTGCCAAGCCCCATGATGGCTACAACATGTTTGCAACCGGTTCAGGTGCTTTTGCAGGTTTTGGTGTAAACGGAACAAGTAAGTCAACTTGGGTCGATTGGGCAACCTTCCACCCTTACAGTGGCCCTGCTGCGATTATCGTACACCCGAGCTCTGACATCAACTCCATTGATGACCTCATGGCTTACCTGTCAAAGGGTACCCCTAACTTTGCAATCGGATCCTTTGGAAACGGACCTCACGTACAGATCGAGGCTATCCTCAAGATTGCTGGTGTTCCGACTCCTAACTATACGACCCTCGGTGCTTGCAGAGACGTCGGTATTTCAGTTATCGCTAAGGATTCTGTAGCAGGTATCGGTTCTTTCTCATCACTTATCGACCTTGCAAATGCAGGCGAGATTAAAGTGCTCTGTGTTACAACTGAAGATCCTTGGACACTGGACAATGGCGAAGTCATTCCCTCCATCACAAGCGTTCTTCCCGGATCTGAGACCGTTCCGCAGTTCTGTGAAACATGGCCTATCCTGATCCCACGAGATGCTCCAGCACACATCATTGAGAAGCTCACAGAGGCATTCCACTATGCACTCTCCACTGATGCTGTCAAGAAATATGCAGCTGACATGGCTTTCAATATTGTTGCTTACACTGGTGAGGAGGCTGACCGCTTCATGGCTATCCAGACCTCTGGTTATGCTTGGACTCAGTATGATGCAGGACTGGTGCAGATCTCTCCCGCATCGTTGGGAATCCCCAGAATGGAAGACTTCGATTGGGAAGTTGAGAAGAAAAAACTCAACAAATAATGGTTGATTGCTGACTCTTCGGGAGCTTGATGCTCCCGATGGGTCAGCATTATTTGTGCACTATCCATTAGTATAAGGAAGTATGTATGGACAATGAGAAGGATTTGACTGGCGATATCCTCATGGGATTTTTGCTCATGGTAGGTGGTGTTGCTATTGCAATAGTAGCTTTAGGGATGAAGGTCTTTAGAAATTTCCTTGATGCTCCTGGTTTTTTCCCTTTAATCCTTGGGTGTATTTTTGTGTTGCTGGGTGCTGCCCTAAGCTTTCCCGCACTCAAGAAGGTTGGTTTTTCATCAGTGAAAGCTACATTTTCCAAAACCAACCTTATGGAATTTTTCAAGAATGACAAGACTTTACGCGTAACGGTTCTCCTCGCTTTGATGTTTACGTACGCTTATATCTTGATAGGAAGGATCAACTTTACCGTTGCAACCTCCATCTATCTCTTTTTGACAATGCTCTATATTAAATCCACCAAATGGTGGCTGGCACTCATCATTTCAATTGTTGCCAGTGTAGCGATTAGTGTCGTTTTCAAGTATGGGTTTAGAATTCCCCTACCTAACTAAGTGATTGGAGAATAATATGTTGACATCATTTGCATCACAAATGGGTTTGTTGTGGAGTTCAATAGGCATTGTATCCACTCCCATGACCCTGCTGATAATTTTACTTGCAACGACTATGGGTATTGTAGTCGGTGCAATTCCCGGTCTTACCGGAACTATGGCTTTGGCGCTTCTTATCAATGTGACCTACACCATGAAACTGGAGTACGCAGTTGCGTTCCTTCTGAGTGTTTATGTAGGTGCCATTATGGGAGGGTGCTACTCAGCCATCATGATTAATATCCCAGGAACGCCTGCAGCGGCAGCGACGGCCCTGGATGGCTTTGTGCTTGCCAAGCGTGGTGAGGGTGGCAAGGCGATTGCAACCGGCATTGTCTCAAGCTTTATCGGAGTGACCATCTCTGTATTGGTACTCTTGTTCCTTACCCCTATCATCTATTCAGTTGCCCTGAAGT
>DUPO01000105.1 GCA_012838275.1 Spirochaetales bacterium | reverse complement strand
TCCCTAACATTTTTTAAGCCGTCTGTCAGATTCGAACTGACGACCCCGAGATTACAAGTCACGTGCTCTGGCCAACTGAGCTAAGACGGCAAAAAGAACAACTGCAATATACCGGTAGGTCAACGAGCATGTCAAGGGTTTCCGGAAAAATGACCAAATGGCCTGTATTTGAAGTTAGTTAATTCATATAATTTCATTGCTTTTCTCATTACGTCGCGGTATTCTAAAATTAGAGTTCATAGTGGAGGAAATGTATGCAAAAATATGTTTGTGATGTGTGCGGTTATATTTATGATCCGGTGGAAGGTGACCCGGACAACGATGTAAAACCTGGGACCTCTTTTGACGATCTTCCTGAAGAGTGGGTATGCCCGCTTTGTGGTGCCCCTCAGTCGGACTTCTCTCCGATAGACTGACGTATCTGGGACTGGGACCGTTTAAAAACGGTCCGTATCTTTCTGAATGTAATTTATAAAACAGTCCGCTTGGTTTGCAGACCATTCAGTTCTGCAAAAGACCCGGAGAGGTTGGTTTCATATCCATTTTTAGAAGACAATAAATGTTGCTGTCTGACGCTTTTGATTTTTTCACTAATCGGGTTGACAAAAAACCCAATACTAGGTAATGTACGGTTGTCTTTGGCAAACGGAGAGGTTCCCGAGTGGCTAAAGGGGGCAGACTGTAAATCTGCTGGTTATACCTTCGAAGGTTCGAATCCTTCTCTCTCCAAATGGAGGCCTTCTTCTCAGAGGAAGGCCTCTTTTTCCGTCACACTACACAAATATAGAGGTTTCAATGAGCTGTTTTTATGAGAATGGTCTCCAATTCGAATGTACCGAATGTAACTACTGTTGCGGTTGTGAGCCTGGATTCGTGTTTCTTTCTCAATCAGATCTTGAGAGACTCTCATCACATCTGGGCATCAGTGAAGAACAGTGTATCGCTACTTACTGCCGGTCCGTCCCTATGGGCAGTGTAAAAATGATTAGTCTGCAAGAAAAAAAGAATTTTGATTGCATTTTTCTGACTGAAAAAGGCTGTTCGGTCTATGAAGGTAGGCCTGAGCAGTGTCGCACGTACCCTTTCTGGAGTAGCATAGTGGAAGACAAAGCTGCATGGGATGCCGAAATGGCCTCGTGTCCTGGTATGGGACAGGGGAAACTGTACACCAAAGAAGAGATAGAGAAGTTGCTTCAGGATAGAATAAGCAACCAGCCGATTATGAAGTTTTAGGCCCGTATGGCTAAAATTTCCGATGATGTCCTTGATCAGATCAAGGCAAGGCTCTCTATAAGTGAAGTAGTCTCCGAATATGTCACCCTCTCACACAGGGGTGGACGTCTTTGGGGACTTTGTCCTTTCCATCAGGAAAAGACCGCTTCCTTCTCAGTTGTCGATGACCAGGGGTTCTATTACTGTTTCAGCTGCAAGAAGGGCGGCTCGATGTTTGACTTCATCATGGAGATGGAAAAGGTCCCCTTCGTGGAGTCAGTGAAGATGCTCGCCTCCAAGGCCAATGTCGAACTTGCAGAAGAGAGTCCCGATGAAAGACAGAAAAGGGACCTGAACGAGACATTGTATGAACTCTACGACAAGATAGCAGGTTCCTTTAACTTCATCCTTCTCAAAGCCAAACAAGGGGAGAAGGGCAGGCAATACCTTCTGCAGAGGAATGTGCACCCCGATATGTGGGAACGGTTCAATCTCGGGTATGCACCCGATGATCCGGCCTGGCTCTATGATTTTTTAAAAAAACAGCATTATAGTGATGAGATTCTTTCCCAAAGCGGGCTTTTCAGTCAGAAAAATGCTACATACCCCCTGTTTAGGGATCGTTTGATGTTCCCTATCCGCACATGGCAGGGCAAGACCGTGGCATTCGGGGCTCGTGACCTCTCCGGTACGAGCAAGGCAAAATATATAAATACCCCTGAAACATCTATCTACAGCAAGAAACACAATCTTTTCGGGCTGTATGAGTCCCTCGACACCATAAAAAAAGGACAGCATGCAATCCTGTGTGAAGGAAATTTTGATGTGGTTGCCATGCACCAGAGCGGCTACACCAATGCAATGGCCCCTTTGGGGACCTCCTTCACAGAAGAGCAGATCAAGTTGCTCAGACGCTACTGCTCCAAGGTAACCACCCTGTTTGACAGCGACGATGCAGGACAGAGCGCCACAGCCAAAGCCCTGATCCTAGCCCAGAGGTTCGGCATGGAAAACAAGGTGCTCAGACTTACCAAGGCAAAGGATGCTGCAGAGCTGGTTGAGAAAGAGGGGGAAGAAGCCTTAAAAAGTGACCTTCAAAGCCCTATGCAGGGGTTCCATTATCTTGTAAACAATGCTGTAAACAGGTATGATACAACAACGTCCAAAGGAAAGTCTGCTGTTTTTACTTCTGTAAGGCCATATTTGGATGCTACGGAGTCAGCGATTGAGAAGGAAGCACTCATAAAACATCTCTCCATGTTGCTTAATGTTGACGAATCGTCAATAATTGACGACTATTTACGTGGTAAGCAATTCGTTGCAAAACGAGATGTTCGTACAGAAGTGACTGATGTTGGTATCAGGGCACTGAATCCTGCAACCATCTCCGTCGATTTGTATGCCATGTTGACTTTGGTGAACAATAGGGGTTTGTATCTGCAGACACGGTACAAACTGGTTGTGGAGGATCTGGAGGACAAGGAGGCTGAAGCTCTGTACAACGTTCTGGAAGATGCTGCACGAGAGGATGTCGGTAAGAACGACGAATATATTTTGCAGATGATTGATGATCCGCAACTTCGCAGTGATGTGGCTCTCTCCTTTACAATGGAAGAGTTTAAGATGGCACCTCAGAAGGTGCTCAATGAAGCGGTGAATCGGATTCGACTCAGAAACTACGAAAAGAAAAGGGTCAGCAACAAAAGGTTGCTAGATATCAGCCTCAGTGATGGCACATCAGATGACGGGATCGAGGACTTGCTCCGGGAGAAGACAGAGATCGATGCAAAGATCTCCCTCCTAAGACAGGCTCTTGGTCAGGACACTATAACAGGTAGGTAATTATACAGATGCTCGATGAAAATATTTCGCAAACTATCATTAAAGACTTAGTCGCATGTTCCGCTAAAAAAGGACATGTCTCAAAAGATGATATCCGCAAGGCTCTTGGTGCGGATAAAGCTACTGATGAGGCGGTTGATGAAATTTTGCAGGCTTTAGGGGAACTTGAAATCCCCGTATCTGAGAGTGATAAAGCAAAAGTTCCCGCTACCTTCGTTGAAGATCCCACGGAGGATGATATAGATACAGATATTGAAGATGACCTCGATGATGTGGACCTGATCGATGATGCCCTCGAAGACGAAGAGGAAGATATCATTGAGGAGACGGCCATTGATGACTATCCCACAAAGGAGCCTGCCAAGAAAAAGGTAGCCGCCGATGAAGATGTCGATGACGACGAAGAGGATGAGGACGAAGAGGAGAGTGACGACTCGATGAAACGTGCCTGGAGCGGCATGAGCACCGACGACGATTCAGCCGGTGGAAACCGCTTTGTTGATATCTCATCCCTCAATGAACATGACAGTGAACCTGAGCATGTGCGTCACAATACCATCTTGGGAACAGACAAGAGTGAATCTTCTGGAGACGACCCCATACGTCTCTATCTTCGTGAGATAGGAAAGGAAAATCTTCTCACTGCGGAGCAGGAAGTCGAACTGAGCAAGAAGATGGAGGACGGAGCTGCAATAATCAAGGAAGTCATCCAGGAAAGCGGGATCATGATCACGCGCTTCCATGACATCATCAAGACGCTCAATACCAAAATGGAAGGCCAGGAAGAAGAGTACAACGCTAAAGAGTACAAAGACCTGATGACTAATCAGAAGCGCTTTACCCAGTACTACAAAGAACCCCTGAAGGAAGTCCAGGCCTCATTGAAGAACTATATTGCTAAGAAAGAGCAGATGATCAGCAGTGGTGAGGATGTATTCCATGATGAAGCTCTGGCCAAGAGTCGTGCGACACTCTTGAAGAAGCTAGGCAAGATCGACCTGCAGCCTGAAGAGATAACCTCCTTTACCTATGATTTTGTCTCATCGGAGAACAAGATCCGTTCGTATAAGGAGAAAAAGCAGCAATTGGAAAACAAGCTGCACATCTCCACAGCCAAGGAACTGCGCCAGTTGGGCCGTGATTTGGCAACTCAGAGCCGATGTGCCCTTATTGAAGAGGAGCTCCATCTTACCAGCGACACCATCAAGGACCTTATCCGCGAGCTTCAGCTCACCGACAAGGACCTGAAGCTGATCGAGTACCAGTTTGAGGAGTGTTGTGAAAACATCCTCGTACACTCGACAAAGATCAAGTACGGGCAAAAGATGATGAAGGATGCAAAGGATCGGCTTATCAGGGCCAACTTGCGTCTGGTAGTCTCCATTGCCAAGAAATATACCAACCGTGGCCTCCACTTCTTTGACTTAGTCCAGGAAGGGAATATCGGTCTCATAAAGGCTGTGGAAAAGTTTGAATACCGCAAGGGGTTCAAGTTCTCCACCTATGCGACCTGGTGGATACGCCAGGCGATCACCCGCTCAATCAGTGACCAGGCACGGACAATCCGTGTTCCTGTACATATGATCGAGCAGATCAACAAGGTTGTGCGTGAATCCAGGATGCTTATGCAGTCCCTCGGTCGGGAACCCACCGATGAAGAGGTTGCCGAGAAGCTCGGCTGGACTGAAGCCAAGGTCAAGGCAGTCAAGAATGTGGCGCGTGAGCCCATAAGCCTTGAGACGCCGGTAGGCGAGGAGGAGGACTCCTTGCTTTCAGACTTCATTGAAGACAAGGAAGTTGAAAACCCTGCGACTCAGACCGCATATTCACTGCTTCAGGAACAGCTGAAGGACGTGTTGGCAACTCTTCCTGCTCGTGAGCAGGAGGTTTTGAAGATGCGATTCGGCCTTGAAGACGGATACTCATTGACACTTGAAGAGGTAGGGTTGTATTTTGAAGTGACCAGGGAGCGTATCAGGCAGATTGAAGCCAAGGCTCTGAGAAGGTTGCGTCACCCCAAGCGCAGTAGGAAACTTAAGGATTTCATTTGATATATACCAGGAGAGAATGATGGAAGAAGCAGAAGTATTCGCAAAACTCAACCAATTGCAGGAGGATCTCACCGGTAGGTTCTCCCTTGAGGACGAGATTGTAAAGTTGCCAAGGGATTTGAAAGTCAAGCAGGAACTGCTGGACAAGATCAACAAGGAATATATCGATGAGAACGATAGGAGCGAAGCTGCGAAGGAAGATCTGAAAAGCCTTCGTATCCAGTATGAAGACTCTGTCCGGGCTCGAGAGAATTCCGAAAAACAGATGGAGCTCATTACCACCCAGCGTGAGTTTGAAGCCCTTGAAAAAGAGATTAAGGACGCTGCCTCCAAGGAACAGAGCCTCTTGAAGCAGTTGCATGCCAAGGAGAAACAGGTTCATGAGTTTGAGGAAAGCCTTACGGAAAAAGAACAGCTGATGAATCTGCAGCAAGGTGAAGTCGACTCCGAATCTGAAAAGATCGAGGCTTTGCTAGCTGACAAGAAGAAACAGCTTGCTGCTTTGACCAAGAAGTGTAACTCCTATATTGGTGCCGATATCACCGAGGACTTGTTTAACAAGTTCGGCAACATTGTGAAGAACAAGAAAGGAAAGGGCATCGTCCCCGTTCACGGTCTTGTTTGTCAGGGGTGCCATATCGTACTTCCTGTCCAGTTTGTCAATGATGTCCGTAGTGAGAAGCAGATCAATTTCTGTCCTTACTGCAGCAGAATCCTTTACTATGAGGACATAGAAGGTGGATCCGACCTCTTCGCCAAACCTGGTGAGGACCTCGAATATGAGGAAGGCGGACTTGCTAATTTTGTCGACAGCAGTGAATTTGACGATTTGCTCTAGGTTTTTTAAGGCAAGCTAGATGATCGCGGGCGGTCGCAAGACCGCTAGAGGAAAGTCCGGGCTCCACAGGACATGATGCCGGGTAACACCCGGGAGCGGTAACGCTATAGAGAGCGCCACAGAAAATATACCGCCGGTTTACCGGTAAGGGTGAAATGGTGGGGTAAGAGCCCACCGCATCTCTGGTAACAGAGATGGCATGGCAAGCCTCATCAGGAGCAAAACCAAACAGCAGGTAGGGCTGTCCGTCTATTGCCTGCGGGTAGGTTGCTAGAGTCCATTGGTAACAATGGGCGTAGATAGATGATCATCAGATACAGGACCCGGCTTATTGCTTGCCTTTTTTATGATATTTGAGGGGGAATGGCGTATGCAAAGAAAACATGTTCTTGCGTATTTGCTTTTCTCCCTTTTTTTCATTGCATCGCTCTCTTCCTGTTTTATCCCATCATCTAGAGGCTTTTCCAAGCTTGCTTCCGAAGGAAGATACGAAGAGCTTGAACAAAAATCAGCAGCGTTGCTCTTTCGACGTATTGAAGCCGAACCTCTTTTCTATCGTGCTTTGGCTCTCTATCAGACTGGCGAGTCCGAAGATGCTTTTCATGTGCTGAATCTTTATTTTGCCATGGCCAAGACAGCAGACCCTCACATGATAGATGCTCACCGGATGATGAGCATCCTTGGTTTTGATGCGAAAAGTCCACACCGGAGTATTGTCAGTGCCAAGTGGTTACAAGAGAGGGGCCAGCTGCACGAAATAGAGGCGAGATCGTACTACCGGAGTCTGCTTGCCGTCGGCGATACTGCTGAGGCTACCCGGGTATTTGACACTTTCCTAAAGGATACGATCAATGCCTACGCTTATGCACAGATGGTGATAGGAACCTTGACTGACAGCTTTAAACTCGAAGAGGCTTTCGCACCATTAACGGCAAAAGAGCAGCTAACATTGCTTCAAAGCATCACATCTGATATTGTTCTGCAGGAGAGGGCGACCCTTTTGCTCCCTCTTGCCACCCCTTTGGAGCAAGCGTTCGAAGGTCGGGAAGAACTCGCTCAGGTATACAGCTTGCTTGCATCTCTCTACGGGTATGCCGATATGAGAGTCCAGCAAAGAAAATACAACACGCTTGCACAGAATTTCACATAAGAAGGTACTCATGAATGCATTTGAAATGATCAAGGACGATCTTTTGCTGATACAGAATCCCTCACGCTACACAGGGGGGGAGTTCCACTACGGAGACAAGGATTACAGCAAGGTTACATTCCATACCGCCATGTGCTTCCCCGATCTTTATGAGATAGGGATGAGCAACAATGCGGTGAGGATACTGTATGATATTCTTAACAGGATGGAGGAAGTCTATTGCGACCTGGTCTTCTCTGTCGCCCATGACTTTGAGGAGTTGCTCAGAAGAAGGGAAGTCCCTCTGTATACGCTGGACAAGTATATCCCCCTCAATGAGCTGGATCTTCTGAACATCTCCATAGGCTATGAACTCTGTGCGACGAACATCCTGCAGGTTCTTGAGCTTGGAGGCCTTTCCCTACGGGCTGAAGATCGCAAGGAGAGTGATCCCATCGTTATTTGTGGCGGCCCTGCCGCAACAAACCCGCTTCCATTTTCTCCCTTTGTTGACTTTGTCTATATCGGTGAGGCTGAGGGTGGGCTGCAGGAGCTCGTAGAGCTGATGATTGCTGGCAAGAAAAAGGGTTTCACCCGTTCAAGCCAGATAGAGGCCTTGAAAAGTATTGATTCTCTCTGGTATCCAGGAAAAAGATTGGCAAAACGCTCTGTTGACACCAACTTTGCTGCTCTTGAGGACCACACATACAAGCACTACGTGGTCCCCAACTTCAAGGTTACCCAAGATAATGGGGTTGTGGAAATTATGCGCGGTTGCCCCAACGGCTGCCGATTCTGCCACGCTCTGCAGTATTACAAGCCCTACAGACAGAAACAGTATGAGACCATAAGAGCTCAAGTGGCCCAGAATGTCTATGACTTCGGCTTCAGGGAGATCACACTCTCTTCACTCTCCAGCGGCGACCACCCGTATATCAAGGAGATCATCGAGAACCTCCATTCGGAATTTGGGGCGGACCATGTCTCCTTCTCCCTGCCGAGTCTCAAGATAAACTCTTTTGCCCTTGGGATTCTCGAACAGCTTTCCGAAGTTCGCAAGAGCGGACTTACCTTTGCCATCGAGACTCCCTTGGAGAGCTGGCAGCTCGCCATTAACAAGCCGGTTCCTCTCGAGCAGGTCATAGCCATAGCAAAAGAAGCGAAGAGTAGGGGATGGAAGCAGGCAAAATTCTACTTTATGGTCGGCCTTCCCTTTGTGGACAGGGAGTTGGAAAACCAAGCTATTGTAGACTTTCTCGGAGCTGTCCATGATGCAAGTCGCCTCAATATGAATATCAACATTGGTACGTTCATTCCTAAGGCTCACACTCCTTTCCAGTGGGCAAAGCAGCTTACACCACAAGAGTCGTATGAGCAGCTCTCTTCGCTCAAGCGGAGCATTCAAGAGCGGATACGCAGCTGCAAGGTAAGTTACCATGACCCTCATATCAGTTATCTGGAAGGTCTTGTCAGCCGAGGGGATGAGCGATACGGCTCCATCATCGAGAGTGCCTATAAAAAGGGATGCCGTCTGGATGCGTGGGACGAACACCTTCAAAAAGAGCTCTGGATGGAGGCGATCGCCGAAGCCGACTATGATCCATCAGAGGCGATCTTCAAGCCCTTGCCGATGGATGAGGACCTCCCCTGGGACTCCGTATCACTGCGTGTCAGCAAAAAATACCTCAAGAGTGAGTTTGAACAGGCTAAGAGCCTTCTGCTTACCGGCCGATGTCTCCCTGAATGTGATCATCTGTGCGGAGTCTGTAACAAGCAGGTTGAGGTAATTGATACCGAACACAAGGATACCTTATTGGAAGAACTCAAGTCCAAAGGTGAGAAATTCCCTAAGCGAGAGCTTAGCGCCTATCCTCCCAAGCAGCTCATCATCACCTACAAGAGAACCGGCAGGGCGTTGTTCATCAGTCACATCAATGCAATGCGCAACTTCGAAATGTCATTCCAGCGCAGTGGCTTGAACCTGCAGTTTACCCAAGGATTCAATCCCAAGCCAAGACTTGAATTTGTGAACCCCCTGGCCTTGGGTGTCAGCGGAGACAACGAGGTGATGCTTGCTGAACTGATGATACCCACCGATATGGATGAAGAGACCGTTAAGGAGATACTGCAAAAGAACCTGAATGAAGGGTATACCCTGAAGAAGGTGCTCTTTGTGGACCTGGGAAAGAAACATACCCTCGCCAAATTCATAAAAGGGAGCATCTATCAGATCAATACGGAGAAAAGCCCTGAATATGAACAGGTGCTACGCTCCTATCTCGCAAGCAAGAGTGAAGACTTTTCGGTCACCCAGAAAGGGGAGTATCTCTATGAGGTTCGGATTGCTGGAGAGAAGAATATGGTCAAGACTCTGTTTGGTACCGAGGTGGACAAGTTCACCATAGCTTCTAAGCTGACCATCAGGCGTACAAGTATATGTGCAGGGACCTGGGAAGAGGACTACATTGAGTTCTTCGGCAGATTGATGAAAGAGCATGAGAGGAGAGTTGCACAGGATAATCGGTAACTTTTACTGCTAGGATGCCCCTTGAGCTTGTGATGCGTGCTACAAAGAGTGCCCGGACCTTATGTGGATCCGGGCACTCTTTGTAGCTATGCTATGAAGCGGAAGACTCGTTGTCTCGCGTCGAATTGTTCTCCAATGCTAGGACACACATCCCTCACATCTCAGGATTTGCAATATGACAGTTGTAGTAATGCGTATCGCTGAACTTGACCATAGGCGGGTATTGCTCTTCGCAGATCTTACCGACCTGCTTGTGGCATCTGCCGGCAAAGGGACAACCCTTGGGTTTCTTAGCCGGGTCAGGGAGTCCTCCCTCCAGACGGATAGGGTCCTTCTGTTTGGTCGGGTCAACTTCAGGCATCGCTGAGAGCAGGGCTTCAGTGTAGGGGTGGAATGGTTTGCTCATCACCTCATCACGTTTTCCATACTCACAGATCTTACCAGCATACATTACCATGATCGTATCACTGATGTAATTGACTACGTTCAGATCATGGGAGATGAAAAAGTAGGTTACCTCGCTGTCATGCTGCAGGTCGTTGAGCAGGTTGAGTACCGATGCCTGTACTGATACGTCCAGGGCACTGGTTGGCTCGTCACACACAATCAACTTGGGAGAGATAGAGAGGGCCCTAGCAATGGCTACACGCTGTTGCTCCCCTCCAGAGAGCTGGTTAGGCTTCTTGGCCAGGTACTCGCCGCCCAGGTCAACCTTGTGCAACATTGAGATTATCTTTTTTCTTCTCTCCTCTTTGGAGTTTATGTGCAACAGCCGTTGCATAGGCCTTCCTATGATCTGCTCTACGGTATGGGAAGGGTTGAGGCTCCTGCCTGGGTTCTGGAAAATGAGTTGTATGTCCTTGAGGGTTTCAGGTGACCTCTTTCTCCAGCCGCTGGTAATATCGGTATCATTGAATATCATCTTGCCTTTGGTGGGCTTATGAAGACCAGCAACCATATGACCCGTAGTGGATTTTCCACAACCGGATTCGCCGACTATGCCGATGACTGTGCCGCCGTTGACTGCGACATCAACACCATTGACTGCATAGATCTTGCGTCTGCTTCCATATACCTTATGCAGGTCTTCGAGTTCCAGAACTGTATGGAGTTCCTTAGGCTGCTCAATCCGTACCCTAGGCTTGCGTTTCTTTATGATAGTGTCTTCGATATCTTCTGCGTATGCGCGGTCGCAAGCAGCTGTATGTGATTCTTCTATCATCCTCATACCATACTTGGCCTCACAGGTATCGTTACGGGCATCACAACGGTCCACATAGGGGCAGCCACTCTCAATGATACCACGACGGCGTACATATCCCTTGATGGTGTTGAGCTTCGTGTTTTCCTTTACAACCCCACCACGTGGCATGCAGTTGATCAGGGCACGGGTGTAGGGATGGGAGGGGTTTTCAAAGATCTTTGTCTTGGGCCCCTGTTCGACGACTTCACCGTTGTACATCACCACTATCTGTTCGGAGACCTTATTGATGACACCCATATCATGGGAGATGTAAATGAGGGACATGTCAAGCTTGTCCTTGAGGTCCTTGATGGAGTCAAGGATGACAGCTTCTGTGGTCACATCCAAGGCAGTGGTCGGTTCGTCCAGGATCATGACGTCCGGCTTGCAGAGAATGGCCATGGCTATACAGATGCGCTGCTGGATACCACCACTTATCTGGTGAGGATATCGTTTAGCGGTGCCCTTTGGATCGCCGATATTCATCAGCTCAAGGGCGGCTATTGAGGCTTTTCTCGCATCCTTCTTGGAAAGTTTCTGGTGCATGATCCCTACCTCGTCGAGTTGGAACCCGATGGTAAGTGAAGGGTTCAGGCTGGTGGAGGGATTCTGGAACACCATGGCGATACGGTTACCCCGTATCTTGTCCATTTCGGATTCCGTGTTCTCCATAAGATCCTTGCCGTTGAAGTTGAGCACCCCGTCCATCTCTGCATTTGAAGCGAGATAGCGCATGATGGAGAAGGCTAGGGTGGACTTGCCACACCCCGATTCTCCAATTATGCCTATGGATTCATTTCTCTTCAAAGTGAGTGAAACGTCACGCACAGCAGAGAATTTACCCTCAAAGGTCTTGAATTGTACATTCAAATTTTGAATTTCAAGTATGTTATCGTTCATGAATTAGTACCTTGCTGACAAAGTCAGAGAAAATCGAGATTGCTATAACCAGAGAGGCGATAGCAAGTGCGGGAAAGAGGACAGCCCACGGGGCTTGTGAGATGATGGGCTTGTTTTCAATGACCATCATTCCCCAGTCTGGAGTCGGTGGTTGAAGACCTACACCCAAAAAGCCCAATGATGCGACCATCATGATGGAGTAGGCAAAACGGGCGGTAGCCTCTACGAGGATGGGCCCTGTCGTGTTGGGAAGAATTTCAATGAACATGATGTAGAGGTGACTCTCGCCCCTGATCCTTGCAGCAGAGACGTACTCCTGGCTCTTTTCTGTCAACAACACACCTCTGGAAACCCTTGCCGTGGCAGGGATGAAGGCGATTGAGACGATGAGAGTCAGCGTAAGGATGCTTGAGTCCCCCAGTATTCCCAATACCACCATGGAGAGTACCAAGGGGGGGATTGCCATAAGTATATCCATGGCCCGTAAGAATGCCGCATCAAGCTTCCCACCGAAATACCCTGCCATGAATCCAAAGCCGATTCCCAACAAAGTGGAGAATATTGAGGTCAGAAGAGCTACGGTGAGGATTGACCTGCTTCCATAGACAATTCTAGCCAGGATATCACGACCCATGCTGTCAGTTCCCAAAAGGTGTCCTGCTGTTCCTGGAGAGACCATCTGATTGGCGGAGTCCATCTCCGTATGGGTATGGGTCACAATAAGCGGACCAAAGATTGCTATCAGTACCCACAAAATCAGGACAGCGATCCCGGCAATTGCAAGGGGGTATTTTTTTAGTTGATATAAAAGGTATTTAATCATTTCTGACCTCCTTGTAATCGGACTCTTGGGTTTAGATAACTGTACAGAACATCTGTAAACATCGTGGACAGGGAGAAGATCACGGTGATGAGGAGAACGCATGCCTCGATCAGGGGCACATCACGTGTCTTGATCGCTGTCATAAGCAAGCTTCCCATTCCCGGGAAACCAAAGAGGGTCTCCACGACTACCAGGCCTCCGAACAACCAACCCATATTCATTCCGATAATGGTGATGGTAGGAAGTAGGGCGTTTTTCATGGCATGTCGCAAAATTACATATTTTCGAGGCATCCCTTTCAAAACAGCAGCCCTGACATAATCGGAGTGCATTACCTGTATCATGGAAGATCGCTGCATTCTGGATATGTATCCGAACATCACAAAAGTGACTGAGAGTGCTGGCATTATCAGGATTTCCAGATTGGTGAACAAACTCTCTCCGATGGGAATTACACTAACAATGGGTAGCCATTTCAACTGTACGCCAAAGATGGTGATCAGGAAAACACCGGAGACAAATTCCGGCAAAGCCATGGTGGCCAACCCGAAAAACGAGATTATCGAGTCTGTGGTCTTGTTCTCCTTTACACCCGCAAGTACTCCAAAGAACATGGAGAGCGGGACAAATATGATAAAGGCAGTCAAGGCGAGGATCATGGAGTGGCCAACCCTGCGCCAGAGGATCGAATTGATCGATACTCCCTGCATATAGATCGAATCTCCAAGGTCTCCGGTAAGAACACCCCCCACCCAACGGAAATACCGTTGAAATACCGGGTCGTTCAAACCTCGTGCTTCACGAAGGGCTGCTACAGCCTCATCGGTGGCGCTCTGCCCCAAAATCATCTGGGCGACATCTCCTGGCATGATTTCGACCAGCATGAAGATGATGAAGGACATAACGGCGAGGGTCACAAGAAGTGACCCAAGCCTTTTTACAATTATTGTTAGTGTTCTATTCATTTAATATCAGTGTATTTGTACTGGGGAAGCATTGTCAGAGGCTGTTTGTAGCCGATGACACGGTCGTTTATTCCCACCAAGTAAGGAACCTGCACGTTCAACAACGCACCTTCCTCATAGAATATCTCCTGCAACTCATGGTAATACTCAAGTCTTTTGGCATCATCAATCTCTTCAGTCACCATATCTATGAGCTTGTTTACACGAGGGTTGTCCATATGTGACTCATTCCAGGACCCACCACCCTTGAAGGCGAGAGCCAAGAGCATGGATGGATCGATTCTTCCACCCCATCCTGTTATGGAAGTCGGCACATTAAGCCAGTACTGTGAAAGATACACGTCTCGTGTATAACCCTTCAAGTCAAGATTGAAGCCAGCAGGTGCGGAGAGTTCCTTCAGCGTCTGTGCCAGTTCCTTTCCAAAGGGGTGATCAGATGCATAGTAGAGCTCAACCGTCACACCATTGGGATAGCCGGCCTCAGAGAGGAGCGCTTTGGCCTTTTCAATGTCCCTGGCCCGCAAAGGAAGTTCCTTATACTCTGCTAGCATGTTCATGATGGGAGTCTCGTTGTATTGGGCTCCCTGGCCGAGATCCATCTGCGTTACACTCTTGGCAAGGATCTGAGGATCCATGGAGTATTTGAATGCCAGACGGACACGGTTGTCATCCCAAGGCTTCTCATCCACATTCATTGAGACAAAGCGTTGTTCCTGATATGGGGAGATGACGGAAATCCCTTCAAGATTTTCAAGACGGTTCTTGATTACTGGGGTGAGGAAGGTGGCTACATCAACGCGGTCAGCTTCCAGCATTGATACGCTGGCATCAATATCACCAACAAAATAAATCAGTATCTTATCAAGTTTGGGAAGGGCGGGGTCCCAATAGTTAGGATTTTTCACCATGGCCACCGACTCCTTGGGGATGTACTGGCTTAGCATGAAAGGGCCGGTACCCATGGGTTTTGATTCTCCGAACTTAACATAGTCATAGTTGCTTGAGAGTATCGCCATGTTGTAGTCAGTCAGCTGATAGACAAAAGTAGGTCTGGGTTCCTTGAGGTTGATAATGACTGTATGGGTGTCAGGGGTCTCAATGGATTGCATGACTTCAAAGTCCTGTTTCTTTAGATGCCCGATGCTGGGGTCCTGGGTTCTTTCAAGTGTGTACTTCACATCAGCTGAAGTAAAGTCAGAGCCGTCATGGAACTTGACACCTTTTCGAAGTTTGAAAACCCATTTTTTTCCATCGACTGTTGACCACTCTGTAGCTAGAACAGGATCGAGCTCTCCGGTATCCGCATTGATTTCAGCAAGATATTCATACATGGAGCTGTTCATGGAAAAGACCTGTCCGTCCCATACCCCGGGGGTAATGAGGCCAGGAACCTGTTCAGCAATCCTGATAACCTTTTCTGTAGATTTCGCTTCCTTGTCACCACCAGCAAAAACAGGCAGGACAAAAAGCACAATTAAAAATAATACAAGAAGTGTTTTTCGTTTCATATTTACCTCCATAAAACGTTTGCCGATTCCAGAACATGCAATATTTTTGGTAAAGGAAACCTGAAAAGATTTCTAAAATGCATGATTGAGCACTAAAATCTGAAACCGACAACTTCATTAAACTAGGAGTATGGCACTTTGTCAAGGCCTTACATGGTAATAAGTAAGCCC
>DUPO01000008.1 GCA_012838275.1 Spirochaetales bacterium | reverse complement strand
TTTACAGGGGTAGGCTCCCCACCCCTGGCGAACAGCTTCTCTCGCTTTGCGGCACGCGTAAGGCGGACCTTAGAGGGGAGATGGCCTGCTATGCCCTCGCCCTGGAGGCTGGGGCGAATAATGTCTCTGTGGTGACTAGTCACAGCCCGGGTATAGATAGGGCTGCCCTCTATGCCCTCAATGACGGTGGTTTCACCGGGTTTGTCCCCTGTGACTGTGGCTTGGACACCCCTAGGGTCAGAGGTAACAGGCTGCTTGAGGGGATGAACCTGATCTCTGCCTTCGAGCCTGACGATGCACCGCTGCGTTATAGGTGCCTCTCACGAAATGTCCTCACGTCCGCACTTTCTCCTCTTTTGGTGGTATTACAGGCTCCTATACGTTCCGGTTCGCTGCACTGCGCTTCTTTGGCCTTGGATATGGGACGCGAGGTTGTAGTCCATCAAAGCGGGTTGCGTCCTCTGCCTTGGTGTGAGGGGAGCCGCCTTTTGGTTGAGGAGGGTGCACCTGTGGTAAGCGGATATGGGGAGATAGCAACCTTCTTGGGCTATCCCCATAAGCGAAAACTCATCAGGCCCTCTCAGTATGGTCCGCTATACCGTTTTGGCAACTCATGCTATAGTCTAAGCCATGGAACAAGATGACCGGGAGGCACTGCAAGCTTTCCTTGACTACCATAGGCATGTCAAAGGATCGAGCGAGCACACCCTCAAAGCATACGCATCCGATATGAGCAAGCTCTTGCTGTTTTTGCAGGACCATGGATGCACACTGTTGGAAATGGCAAGCCCTGATGCCCGTCTCTATGTCCGATACATAACCACAGAGAAGAGGTACGGCGAAGCTACTGTCAACAGGATGCTGAGCTCGGCTCGTTCGTTTTATTCCTATGCCTTGAGAAACGATCTGGTTGAGGTAAATCCATTCTCTCTTATCTCCTTGAAAAAGACCCGTTCCAGTCTGCCCTCTGTCTTGAGCGCAGCTGAGGTAGCCCAGTTGCTCTCTCTGAGTTATGAGGATTTTCCCTCTACACGGAACATGCTGCTCTTTACCCTGCTCTATGATACGGGATGCCGTATAAGTGAGATGCTCGGTGTCACTGAGGCCGATGTCTCGAACAGGGAGAGGCAGATCAGGGTGATGGGCAAGGGCAAGAAGGTCAGATACGTCTTTTTTACAGAGAGGACACAACAGCTTCTGGATTATTATCTCTCCTTGAAACACTCCCTTTTTGGGCATACTGACCGATTGTTTTGTTCTGATTCGGGAAAACAGTTGCCGCAAAGCACTGTTGGTAGTATTTTTGCTAAGTATAGGCAAACACTTGGGTGGCAGAAGAGCTTTACTCCGCATGTGCTTCGGCATAGCTATGCCACCCATTTGCTTGACAACGGTGCTGATATCCGTTTGGTGCAGGAACTGCTTGGTCATGCAAGCATCTCGACCACCCAGATATACACCCATGTATCACAGAAGCGGCTGGCTAAGGTCTATGCCTCGGCCCACCCGCATGGAAGGAAACACAATGATTAGTTTTAGAGGAACAACGATAGTCGCTGTCAGAAAGAATGGAAAGGTCGCCATAGCCGGAGACGGCCAGGTAACTGCCGGAGATACAATTCTCAAGTCGAATGCACATAAGGTAAGAACCCTTTATGATGGGAAGGTCATCACTGGATTTGCTGGAACAACCGCCGATGCCTTCACCCTTTTCGAGCTGTTTGAAGTGAAGCTGAAGCAATATAACGGGGATCTGACCCGTTCTGCCGTCGAGCTTGCCAAGCAGTGGAGGACCGACAGGCAGTTGCGCCAGCTTGAGGCGATGATGCTCGTCAGTGACGGCACCAAGATTTTTCTCATTAACGGGGCAGGGGATGTCGTTGATCCTGAAAGAGACGCCATTGGGATTGGTAGCGGAGGGAACTACGCTCTCGCTGCCGCCCTGGCCTACCTGGAAGCAGCTCCTGAGCTAAGTGCTAAGGAGATCGCCGTCAAGAGTGTGCAGATAGCTGCAAAACTCTGCATCTATACCGATGACTCCATTGTCGTCAAGGAACTGTAAAGACATGCAATATAGCGTAACAAAGAAACTCGATGAGATGAAACCGAAACAGATCGTCGAGGAACTGGATAAATATATCATTGGACAGGACAAGGCCAAGCGTACCATTGCTGTGGCAATCCGTAACCGGACCAGGCGCAAGCGCCTTCCTGATGCTATCCGAGATGAGGTTTCCCCAAAGAACATCATCATGATAGGACCCACAGGAGTAGGTAAGACTGAGATCGCAAGGCGCATAGCCAAACTTTCCAATGCACCGTTCATCAAGGTAGAGGCGACCAAGTACACCGAAGTGGGGTATGTCGGGCGCGATGTCGAGTCCATCATCCGAGATCTTATGAGCATTGCAATCCAGCAGGTCAAGACCGAGCTGGCTGAGGCACAGTCAGAAAAGGTTGCCGCTCGTGTTGAAGAGCGGCTGCTTGATTTGCTGTTGCCCTCGGTGAGCAAAGAGACCGGCTCTGGAAACAAGGGTGACATCATCCAGGCCGACACCTCATACACCGATAGCAAGCAGGCAACACGGGAGAAGTTCCGAACGATGCTCAAGGAAGGCAAGTTTGATGAGCGCGAGGTTGAGGTACAGGTACAGAACCGAAAGAAGATAGGCATCGAGGTCATGGGACAGGCAAACATGGACGATCTGCAGGACGCCATGCAGAGCCTCGGGTCGATTTTCGGTGGAGGCAAGGGCCAGGCCCGCAAGCTGACCATCAAGCGTGCCAGGGAGATTTTCACTGAAGAGGAGACTGATAAGGCTGTAGATACCGACCGGGCCATTGATGAGGCGAAGGAACGTGTTGAGCAGATGGGTATCGTGTTCCTTGACGAGATAGACAAGGTTGCGAAAACCGGCGGATCCTCCTCCGGAGGCCCCGACGTATCCCGTGAGGGGGTGCAGCGCGATATCCTTCCCATTGTCGAAGGGACCAGCGTAGCGACCAAGTGGGGAGTAATCGACACCACCCACATCCTTTTCATAGCCAGCGGGGCATTCCATGTCTCGAAGCCGAGTGACCTGATCCCTGAACTGCAGGGACGTTTCCCCTTGCGAGTCGAGCTTGATGACCTGACTTCAAATGATTTCTACAGGATCCTTACCGAGCCTGCAAATGCGATCACGATGCAGTATAAGGAGTTGCTCAAGACCGAAGGTGTCTCGATCATCTTCACCGATGAGGCCATAAGGCGCCTGAGCGACATAGCCTATGAGGTGAACAATACCAATGACAACATCGGAGCTAGAAGGCTCTTCACCATCATGGAGAAGTTGCTTGAGGAGCTCTCCTTCAGTGCTGATGAACTCAGCGGTCAGGAGATTACCATCACCGCCGCGTATGTCGATGAGCGTCTTGGTGAAGTCGTTCAGAACCAGGACCTTTCCAAATTCATTCTCTAACAAGGAGCTGTTGTGGATTTTCTCACCCTTGATGCACAGGATTACGAAACCGCACTCAAAGAGGCCCGTACGCAATACGGGTCCTCTGTGCGTGTCCAGACCCGTAAGGATTATCTTGTCAAGAAAGGTATGAAAAAGCGTAGACGCTGTACCATTACCTTCTATCTGTTACAGGAGAAGCCCTCCGATGTGGATCAGACCATTGCCCAGGATGTCCGGAAGATCCAAACGGAAGACGTTGGACAGCCTTTAGAATCTCCTATTGATGGGAAGAGTCAACAGCAACAACTGGTAACCACTTTGCTTGACGGGAATGACTTTACGGAAAGCTATATCCAAGAAGCTACGGCAGCTCTGCTCACTGACACGCAGTTCGAAACCCACGAGGAGCTTGAGATGGCTCTCCTGGAGCACATCATAGAGTCAGTCAGTTTCAATCATGGCCAGTATGTCAATCCCAAGCAGTTCTTCGTGCTCCTGGGGCCTACCGGGGTGGGCAAGACCACCACATTGGTCAAGATGGCGATGTTCTACCTGAAAAGTCGCTTCAAGGGAAGCGAAGATAAGGTTGCCCTGGTATCGCTTGATTCCTACAGGACCGGAGCCACTAACCAGATAGAGCTCTTCTGTAAGGATTTTGGCCTTGACCTGTTCCATGCGCACAGTGAGGAGGAACTCTCCTCACTGCTTCCCACGTTGGAGACCTATGAGCTTGTCCTGGTTGACACCATGGGAAAAAGTGCGAACCAGGGAGAGCTTGCCCTGCACCTGAAGAGCCTGCTTATGGTGTTGCCTGAAGAGAAGTGCTCATGCGCGCTTGCCATCAGCGCATCCCACAAGAGTAGGGACCTCGAGAGGTTTGTGAAACTGTTCTCCACATATCCCCTTGAATCTTTGGTGGTGACCAAGCTCGATGAAACCGAGGATATCGGGAATGTACTGAGTGTAAGCAAGGCCAGCAATCTTCCCCTGTTGTTCTTTACCAATGGGCAGAAGGTCCCTGAAAACCTTCTGAAAGCGACAAGCGAGGTCATTCTCTCATATTTGAGGGGGTTTTCCCTCGATCTCCAGGCTTTAGGTCATAACCAGAATCAAAAGCAATAGAGCCGGGAAACAGTAAGCACTGGAAAGCAAAAAAAGCAAGAAAAACACAAACTCGCATGGGTTTGTGTTTTATCGTCTGCCCGAGCGTTCGCTCACAACTTTGCCCTGACTTACCAGCGACTCGATGATCTTCCCTATTGCAGGGGCTGCTATGTTGCTTCCCCATTGGGTATCTCCCTTGGGGTTGCCTGCCGCCACATAGATGATGTACTTGGGATTGTCCAAGGGGACGATGGCAAGTGTCGATGCAAGCACGGTACCATCTTCATAGCTGTTGGTCTCAGGGTTCAGTATTTGTGAAGTTCCGGTCTTTGCCCCGACGCGTACTCCCCCTACCGCTACAGAACGTGCAGTGCCTCCACTTTTGGTAGCCTCTTCCATGGCAAGCAGGAGTGAGTTTGCAACTTCTCTTGAGATGACCCTTTCAATGGCTGTCCGCTCCCGTCTGTAGGTAATCGGCCCCCCATTGGCTTCGTTACGTTGGAGGATCAGGTGGGGCTGCAGAAGTTCTCCTCCATTGGTAAATGCTGTTGCAGCAGTTGCAATGTGCAGGGCTGTGGTGGAGAGTTCCTGTCCAAAGGAGATGGTCGCTTCGGATCGGCCTGACCAGGATGACGGGTCAGCGATGTAGCTGCGGGTCCTTGAGGGAAGGGCTATGTCGTAGCTTCTGTTGAATCCAAATCGGTTCAGGACGGAGTAGAAGAGATCCTCGTCAGTTTGCATCGCCCAGTGCGATATGGCCCCGTTACATGATTTCGCTATCATGGTATTGGGGTCGACGACTCCATGAGGGGAGGTGCAGACAATGGTCGCCTTTGCTCCCTTGCCCATGGTGAAGGTATACGATCCGTCACACAAAAAGGGTTCCTGCAGGTCAGCTTGTCCTGACTCCATGACTGAAGCCAGACTGAAGACCTTGAATACAGAACCCGGTTCGAATAGATAATTGGCTACATGGTTGCGTTTTTGGACTTCCGTCGACCTGGCCAGGGCATTAGGGTCATACCAGGGATAGCTGGACATGCCTAGGATATCGCCATTCTGGGCGTCGAGGACTATAGCAACGCCATAGTCCGGATTGTGTTCATCTGCTATGTTTTGCATCTGTACGTCCAGAAGGTACTGGATGTCGATATCCAGGGTAAGGGTTATATCCTCGCCGTAGGTCGATTCGTCGGTGCCTATCAGGGGATAGGGATTCAGGAAAGCTTCCTGGGTAAGTTCGATCCCTTCCGATCCCTCGTTGTCAATGTTTGTGAACCCTATGGTTTGTGAGGCATGGAAGGTTGCAGGGTAGTCACGGCCCATACTTTTTACTACAGATACTTGCTTGGTAAGCTTGGTGCGAGAAAGCTCTTCCATCAGGGCGGGTACCAGGGCAGGGTCCATCTTTTTCTTGATCTGTGCGTAGGTGGTGTATTTTGCTGCCTGCTGTAGTATTTGGGAGGGGCTCATGCCTACAAAAGGGGCTACCACTTCAGATACCAAAGGCAGGTCGTCTATCATGCTCAGATGAAAAAAGACCCCCCAGTATGGAGTCTGTATGGCAAGAATCTTTCCGTTTCGGTCATAAAGGGTCCCCCTTACTACCTCTTTGGAGACAAGGGGGTCCTTGTACGTTTTCCTCTCTGGATTTTGACTGTGGATGACAAAGCCTATCCTTATCAGTAAAATCAGCAGCAATAGCAGGGTCAGGGAGAGGAAGAAACGGTAATATGAACGATTTGGACTGGTATCCATGATTTTTTTATATTACTATGTAGAAAAGGTAATGTCGAGTTATGGCTAGAGACAATTATGACGATATGATGGATAGGCCGGAAAGAAGGTCTTCTCGAGGCGAAAGATATGATAGGCCCTCAAAGGGCCTGATTTGGACCATAGCCTTGGGGATAGCTATCTGCGTCGTCGTGATCATTGTCTGGTATCAGTTTTTCCCCAACAATCCCGATCGTGATGAAACCAGTGCCTTGGCGACCGAGGTAACGGCCAAACGGGTGGAGACTGTCGCTGATGCACCGGAGGTACTTCCTCCTACCGCTTTGAATGTCGACCAAGGGGCTCCCACATCAAGCACGGATGCAGTCTCTCTTGATAACCAGGCCAGGTCTCTAAGTGATGTGAAGCCGAGATCGGCAACAAGCTCAAAGACAGTACAGTACGCCAAGCATGAGGTTGCCGAAGGTGAGGACCTGAATTCCATCGCTTCCTTATACAGCCTCAAGACCCAGACCCTTATCAGTGTCAATCAGATACGTAACATCCAGGCGGTAAAGCCCGGGATAGCCTTGGATATTCCCGACCGCGATGGTCAGCTATATACGGTTAGGGAAGGGGACATGCTCTCCACAATTGCACGCAAATACAGCCCAAACCTGGGATGGAAGACCTTACAGGAACTCAATGGACTTAAAAGCGAGAACCTCTTTGTAGGACAGCGTCTCTTTATTCCCGATGTCTCCAGCGCTTCGCTTATTCAGATGGCCGACATAGCGCCTATCCAGTTCCAGAAGCCCGCTACAGGCTCCATAACAGCTCTCTTCGGCCAACCCTACACAAACCCAGCTACAGGTGTCACCGAGTCCCTGACAGGCATTCTCATCACAGGCAGCCCGGGATCGGCTGTTGTCGCCTCAGCAGGAGGTAATGTAGTGAGTGCCGGTTATGAAGTGAAGGGCAGGGGGAGGTTTGTGGAGATCAGCCATGAAGGTGGCTATCGTACTTCATACAACCATCTTGAGAATGTCGAGGTGAAGATAGGCATGACCCTCTCCAAGGGAGATATCATCGGCAGTATCGGCACCAGTGGCACCTCCTATGAGAAACCGACCCTCTTCTTCAGCATAGAGCAGTCGGGTATTGCTCTTGATCCTACCCAGTTCTTCTAGACAGCTAAGCTGGAAGCATCCAATAGGTAACATAGCAAGGTTTAGGATCATAACGGATTTTTTAGCTTCAGGTTCTACTTCAAATACTCTAATTATTTCAATTACATGGAATTCCTATCAGAAAACGACCTATCGTATAATTGCTTAATATTCTTCTCAGAAATTTTACAAATTCATTCTCTTGTGTCGATACTTGCTAAGGCATGCCACTTTTGAAGAACTATTGCACTAATCTGGAATATTTTCATAAACAGTAATAAATCTTCTCTGTTTTTGACCTAGGTCAAATCCTTTCTACGTAATTGTAGGTAGTATACGGGTAGATACAAAATATTCCAGGAGGAACGATATGAAAAACATTACAATACAACTAGAGACACTGAGTTGCCCCACATGTGCGGCAAAAATTGAAGGCGCATTGAAAAAGACAGCCGGAGTCAAGGATCCGACAGTACTGTTCAATACTTCAAGGGTCAAGCTTGCCTATGATGAGCAGGTTACAGATCAGGAGAGCGTTGCAAAGGTCATTTCTAAGCTTGGTTACGGTACGCTATCAGTCAAGGAGAATTAGGTAAAAGGCTTTGAGAAGTCTTAGTATTAGAATTTAGGCATGCCAAGCCAAGACCAATAACCCGGAATCCTCTATAGGTTTCTGGGTTATTTTAGCTTTAGTCTGGCTCAGTCGGCATCTTCGCTTTGCAAGGTTCTCTTTTTATTTGTATTCCTTCATCAAAAATGCAATGCATCATGGATGGTTTTTGTTAGTCGGGAAATTAGTGAGTAGGTATAACCCAAGGTCGAATTGCTGTCGGAATCCACTATCGAGAAAATATATCTGCTTGATTTCTGTGCAGATAATTCTTCGCAATGCAAATAAAAAGAGACCATAACCTGAATGGGTCTCAAAATAATGAAAATTCTTTCCAGTATTTGACCTGCGTCAAATCCTTATTCTGTGATTGTGGGTATTGTAAAGACAGATTGAAAATATTCCAGGAGGAACGATATGAAAAATATAGTAATGCAACTAGAGACCCTGAGCTGCCCCACATGTGCGGCAAAGATTGAAAGTGCTTTGAAGAAGACTGCTGGTGTGAAAGACCCGGAAGTACTGTTTAACACCTCACGTGTCAAACTTTACTTTGATCCGAAGATTATCGATGAAGAAGGCGTCAAGAGTGTCATTTCCAAGCTTGGCTACGGTTCTTTGTCCGTTAAGGAGATCTCATAATGAAAAAACTCAGTAAAAAGACCTTGGTAATTATAGTGAGTGTATTGGTGGTCATCTCATATATTCTGCATAAGACCATTGCCTACCATCCGATCACAATCGCCATCATGCTGGTTTCGACCGCTATTGCTGGTGGGCCCATCTTGCGCAGGGCCGTATCGGCCTTACGGTACCGCATTGTCGGAATCGATGCTCTAGTCTCTATCGCTGTGATCGGGGCCTTGATCATTGGCGAATATTGGGAAGCTGCCGCGGTGACTTTCCTCTTCATGATCGGCGACTACCTAGAGAGCAGAACCCTTGAAAAAACCCGTTCATCACTCAAGAGCCTGATGGATCTGGCTCCGGATACCGCACGGGTTCGCATCGATGGGGTGGAGCAGACTCTCAGTCCGGAAGATTTGAAGAAGGGAATGGTCCTGGTTATCAAGCCCGGTGAGCGCATAGCAGCTGATGGTGTGGTCCTGGAAGGCACAGCCTATATAGACCAGTCAAGCATTACAGGAGAACCCGTCCCTGTCTTCAAGGAAGTTGGTGAGCAGATTTTTTCAGGAACCATCATCACATCCGGCTACCTGATCGTGGAAGCCACTCAAGTCGGCGAATCCACAACCTTTGCAAAGATCCTTCATCTGGTGGAAGAAGCTCAGGATGCCAAGGCACCTACACAGAAGTTCATCGAACGGTTTTCACGCTACTACACCCCTGCCATCATTGCGTTGTCTCTCATCACGTATCTCATCACCCGTGATATCCATATGGCACTCACTCTCTTGGTCATAGCCTGTCCCGGAGCCTTGGTAATTTCAGTGCCAGTCTCAATTGTTGCTGCAATCGGTTCAAGTGCGAAGAATGGTATTCTGGTGAAGGGTGGAGAGGTAATTGAAAAACTGAGCCGTGTCCAGGCCGCTGCCTTTGACAAGACAGGCACGCTTACGGAAGGCAGGCCCTCTGTAGTCTCCTTGCATGCATATGGTATGAGTGAGGAGGATCTGCTGAGGATTGCTGTAATTGGCGAAGCCTACTCAGAGCATCCGCTGGCTACTGCCATCATAAAGGAAGGTGCCAACCGAGGCATTGTTACCGCCGAGGTTCCTGAGAACCCTGAGTATATCCAAGGTAAGGGTGTTCGCTTCATGTTGGAAGGGGAAACCTACTTGCTTGGGAACAGGGCACTCTTTGAGGATAACGGTATTGATATGAAGGCTGCAATCAAGGATATCCAAACTGAGGAACATGAAAGGAATACGGCAGTCATCATCGGAACGTCTGAGAAGGTGATAGGTCTTATCGCCATAGCTGACAAGCTTAGAGAAGAGGCTTTTGAAGTCATAAGGCAACTGAAGAAGTTAGGTATCCGCAAAAGCGTGATGTTCACCGGAGACAGTAAAGGCACGGCCGAAACTGTAGCACATACCTTGCAGCTTGATGAATTCAGATATGAACTCTTGCCTGAGCATAAGGTTGAAGCGGTGAAAGAACTGCAAAAGAAATATGGCAGTGTCGCCTTTATCGGTGATGGCATCAATGATGCTCCCTCACTTGCTACAGCTGATGTGGGAATCGCAATCGGTGCTGCAGGAAATGATGTGGCGATGGAGACTGCGGATGTCGTTCTCCTTGGTCAGAAGTTAGGTTCCCTGGTAGATGCGATCAGTATCAGCCGCATGGCTGTCAGGAACATGAAGCAAAATATTTTCTTTGCAATAGCGGTTGCAGCTACGCTTCTGATCGGAGTGTTGTTGGGAGGGGTCACCCTTTCCATCGGAATGCTGGTCCACGAACTTTCGGTACTGTTAGTAATTATCAATGCTACCAGGATCTTGAGGTTTGCTAAAAGGAAAAAATATACTATCCTATAAGGTATAAGGAAGGTGTTGTATGCACTGTGATCATCACGGATGTCTTCATGTAGTCCCGTTATTTCAGAATTTGGATGGAGAGCAGATGCGCACCGTCGATGCGATCACTCGTGAACATACCTATACTGATGGGCAACTGATCTATTATGCCGGGGAGTCCAGCGGTTCGCTGCTCGTGGTTCACACCGGCAAGGTCAAGATCTATCGTCTGGATTCAGAAGGCGAGCAACAAGTTATTAGGATACTCTCCCCAGGAGAATTTACAGGTGAACTGGCTCTTTTCAGTAAAGAGCCGGTTCAGGATTTCGCACAGGCGATCGGAGAGTGCTCGCTGTGCATGATCGACGGTGAAGCGATGCGTTCCTTTCTGGTCACATACCCTCTCATCGCCTTGAAGATTACCCAGGAACTTAGCCGAAGGCTCTCGCAAAGTGATGCCAACCTGCATAGCGTGGTCAAGGGAACAGCCGAAGAACGTTTGGCCGGCTATCTGCTTGATTTGGCTCAGAAGAGCCAAAAGGATACGATTTACCTGCCTGTTGCAAAGGGCACCATCGCCTCGCTCCTCGCAATGAACCAGGAGACCCTGAGCCGCAGGTTGAAGATATTGGAAGAAGAGGGTGTCATTGAACTGGGCAAGGGGCGGGAGATCACCATCTTGGACCGTGACTCCCTAGAGATCAGGACCCACCAATAAATATATATCC
>DUPO01000104.1 GCA_012838275.1 Spirochaetales bacterium | reverse complement strand
GGGATAAGCATTGCCCCGATGGAGGATACATCAGCGACGGCAGAGCCGGAAATCCCTCCGAAAAACATGGACGCAAGGATATTCACCTGGGCAAGGCCCCCACGAACACGTCCGACTAGGGCATTCGCGAAACCTACCAGCCTGCGCGATATTCCACCTTGGCTCATAATCTCACCTGAGAGGATGAAAAACGGGATGGCCAGAAGAGAGAAGGAGTTCACGCCGCTAACCAAACGCTGAACGATGGACATCAGAGGGATGTTCAGAAACATTGCAGCAAAGATTGAAGAGAGAAACAGCGAAAAGGTGATAGGAAATTTCATGACCAGCATGAACACAAACGAACCGATCAGAATAAAGGAACCCATGCTAGTATTCATTTGGAATCACCTCCCTTGAATTTGAGTATGTCATCATACAGATGCACAACCGCATAGAGAACAATAAAGATACCTGCAATAGGCAGTACAACATAGTTGATCGAATTGGGAATCTGGGTGGCTGGCAGGAAGGATTTGGCACCATTGAGGGTGAGCTTCCAACCATAATAAATCATAATGCCGCCTATAAGAATCACTAGGAGATCCCTTATGCAGTCAAGAGTTATAAAAAAACCTTTGGGAAGCTTCTTCGGCAGGATGTCCACATTGATGTGAAGACTCTCCTTAACGCCGAGGGCCATAGCGATAAAGGTAAACCAGATGACGATGACAAGGGATATCTCTTCTGACCAGTAAACTCCGGAACTGAATCCGTACCGTAATACGACGTTGAGGAATACAAGGACAACCATCGCAACCAACAACACCATGGCCAGCTTGAGAACCCACACAAAGACTGAGTCAAGAATTTTTTTCAATTGCTCCATGGGAACCTCCAAGTTGGATAGTTAGCAGAAAAGGCGTGGAGCTTTATAAACTCCACGCCATTCAGTACAAGGATTATTTATTTTACAGCCTTGATCTTGGCAACCCACTCTCTCTGGGCAGCGTTCAGCTGACTCTCATAGAGGGGAGCCA
This sequence comes from Spirochaetales bacterium, assembly GCA_012838275.1. Classification (GTDB taxonomy): domain Bacteria; phylum Spirochaetota; class Spirochaetia; order Sphaerochaetales; family Sphaerochaetaceae; genus Sphaerochaeta. The sequence continues at coordinate 1,337 of DUPO01000104.1, read as the reverse complement.
TAGCGGCGGCAAACTCAGCCTGGTCGTTGATCTTATTGATCTTCGAACCTGCTGCACGTACCTTTGCCTCGGACTTCTTCTCATAGTCGGCCCATGCCTGGATCTGCAGAGCCTGTGACTCCTTTGCGGCCTTCTTTATGATGGCCTGATCTTCAGCAGAGAGCTTGTCCATGGTGATCTTCGAAGCGATGATCATCTCGGGAACACGGGTGTGCTCGTCGATGGAGAAATACTTGGCGACCTCATAGTGTGAGGATGAGTCATAGGAAGGCCAGTTGTTCTCAGCCCCGTCTATAACGCCGGTCTGCAGTGCGCTGTAGACATCACCATAAGCCATGGGGGTCGGGACAGCACCAAGAGCCTGTACGAGACCCATCATCAGAGCTGACTCCTGTACACGGATCTTCATGCCCTTGAGGTCTGCTACGGTATACACGGGTTTTTTGGTGTTGTAGAAGGAACGGGCGCCACTGTCATAGTAGACAAGTCCTACAAATCCCTTCTCAGACATCGATTCGAGGAAGTAATCGCCGATCTCACCATTGAGGACGCTCCACATGTGGTCAGAGTCCCTGTAAAGATAAGGCATCTGCAGTGCATTGAGCAGAGGCTGGAAGCTTGAGAGGGGGGAGATTGATACACGGGTGAAGTCGATGCCGCCGAACTGCACCTGCTCAATGGCACTCTTCTCGTCAGCAAGCTGACCCTGAGGATACACCTCGATCTTAATGCGGCCGTTGGTATACTCGCCAACCAGACGTGCAAACTCCTCATCGCCGACTATGGTTGGATACCCAAGGGGCTGGTTATCTGCAAGACGAAGCACGACAGTCTTGGGAGCAGCTGAAGCACCCTCTTTTTCACCCTGTGCAAACATGGGAGTAAGCAGCAAAGTTACTAACAATACGGACAATAGAATTTTTTTCATGAGTTCCTCCTTAAGGAATGAAATACAATCTACCTTAAGTATGGTCCGGATTTTAAAGTCACGGAAGCCGGATAAAACACAAATCAGTGCCTAAATTCTTACTTTTGTCCTAACCTCACCATACTTCAGGCAACCCCTATTTCAGTATACCATACGATATATGTGTGAAGCAGAATATCTTCACCTTACACTTCCTACTGCGTAAATAGTGTCAGCATGCTATACTTGCGACCATGAGAATTCTGGATACTACCAAGGCCCTTAAAAAACCCGGCACCCTCAGAAGCTGGCTCCTCTCCTACAATATCGTCATGCTGTGCATTATCCTTGCCCTGGTTATCATCCTTTTTGGGGCGGTGTTCTCCTTGTTGGCAGAGATGCAGAACCGAAACAACACCTACCAGTCACT
>DUPO01000103.1 GCA_012838275.1 Spirochaetales bacterium | reverse complement strand
AGACAATATCATGGGCAGAGGGCATATCGAATCAATTGAAGAGAAAGATACTGGCTTTTTTTGTCAATCCTAGATACTATACAAAACCAAAGGATGTGTAAAAAACCATGAACAGACACCTAACCCTAAGAGGAATGATAGTAGGTCTTTTGGGCCTAGTGGTAATAACAGCCAGCTCCATGTATGTGGCGCTTCGAATGGGAGCCCTTCCATGGCCAACCATATTTGTCACCGTGGTCAGCATGGCAGCACTCAGCAAGGCAAAAAACTCCTCCCTGCAGGAGATAAACGTAACCCACACCATCATGAGCAGTGGAGCCATGGTAGCAGGAGGTCTGGCCTTTACCCTCCCCGGACTCTGGATGATAGCCCCCGATGCCTCATTCTCCACAATACGACTGATAGTACTGGCGGTGGTCGGTGCCATACTGGGCACCCTCTTTTCCGCCATCTTCCGCAAGAAGCTCATTGAAGAGGAAGAGCTTCCCTACCCGATGGGACTTGCTTCCTACAACACCCTGCAAGCAAGTGTAAAAGGAGGACATGGGGCAAAGACTCTCTTTGCCTCCATGGGGGGATCGGTAATCTTCACAGCTCTTCGTGATGGATTCGGGAAGATTCCCGCCTTGCTCACCCTGTTCAAGGGGACAGCTATCTTCCCTGCCTTCTCCATCTGGGTATCCCCAATGGCGATGGGTATCGGGGCGATCATAGGCCCCCTCTTTGCACTTATCTGGTTTGGCGGTGCTATCTTCGGATACTACCTGCTTATCCCGATCGGCTTGGGCACCGGACTTTTCGCATCCATGGCAGAGGCTGATATCTTCCGTTCCAACCTAGGAATCGGTCTGATGATAGGGACAGGACTGGGAGTCTTCGTCAAGGCGATCATCTCAAAAGCCAAACAATCCAAGAAACAACAAGAGTCCAAGCAGATGGCAGGCAGGACCAAGACAATGATCTCCATCATCCTCGCCTTCTCGGTCATCCTGCTGGCAGTCGGTACCGACATCAGCTTCATGGAAGCGATCATAGTGATAGTCGGCATCTACCTGACCACCTATCTCTCAGGGATGCTTACAGGTCAGACAGGGATCAACCCGATGGAAATATTCGGCATACTGGTCCTCTTGGTCGTACAGCTGTTCACCCACCCTTCCCTCATAGCCTCTTTCAGCATTGCCGCGGTCACCGCAGTTGCCTGCGGCCTTACCGGAGATGTCATGAATGACCTCAAGAGCGGATACCTCCTGGGTACCGATACAAGGCAGCAGATCCTCGGAGAGGGCATAGGCGGTGTGGTCGGGGCTGTGTTGTCAGTCTTCGTCCTGCTTATCATGAAAGCTTCCTTTGGGGGATTCGGAACTCCAGAGCTGCCCGCACCACAAGCTGCTGCCGTAGCGGCCATGGTAGGAGGACTAAGCCATGTGCCGGCCTTTATCATCGGATGCGTCATAGGCTTGATCCTCTACCTGAGCAAGCTCCCATCTGCAACACTCGGCTTGGGGGTCTATCTTCCCATCTACATCTCATCGGTCATGGCATTTGGTGCTGTTCTCTCATCTCTGATCAAGAAAATATTCTCTAAAAAATATACTGCAGAGCGTTTGGGAGAGGAATCTGGACTTGTCGCAAGCGGATTACTCGGAGGTGAAGGTATTACCGGAGTAGCGATCGCTATCATTTCTATGCTTAAATAGGTATACTGGCGAGATGGAACAAGAGAAAAAATTACCGCTATCCCTCTACGGACTGAGTCCAGAGGATATTACCGAGCTGCTGGAACTGCCCAAGGCTTTCTACGGAAAACAGATATATGCCTGGCTCATCAAAGGGGTATCTTCCTTTGACGAGATGACCAACCTCCCCAAGTATGAGCGTGAGCGACTGACACAGCTCATGCCCTCCATCTCATCGTCGATAGTCGCTTCAACAGATACAGATGAAAGCGGAGCCACCAAAATGGGCATCCGCCTTCATGATGGAGCCATCATCGAGTGTGTCCTGCTTGTTGACAAGAAAGGCCGGCATACAGCCTGCCTCTCAAGCCAGGTAGGGTGTGCAATGGGTTGCACCTTCTGCAGGACGGCCACCATGGGTCTGTTGCGCAACCTCGCAGCGGAAGAGATCATCGAACAGTACATGCACCTTATACGGGTGAGCGTAAAGCCCATCACCCACATAGTCTACATGGGCATGGGCGAGCCCCTTGCCAATATCGCGGCAGTTACCCGATCCATACGGTTCTTCCACCAGGAGGACGGCTTCAACATCAGCCTTCGTAGGATTACCATCAGCACCAGTGGTGTTGTGCCGGGTATCCTCAAGCTTACCGAACAAAGGCTTCCGGTCAAGCTTGCAGTCTCCCTGGTAGTTGCAGACAACAAGATACGTGACAGGATAATGCCGATAAACAAGAAGTGGGACCTAAATGAACTGAAGAGAGCCCTCCTTCACTACCAGCGCCTCGGTGGCAAGCGGTTCACCATCGAATATTGCATGTTGCACGATACCAACACCGACGAGGAGTCGGCAAAGAAACTAGCCTATTACCTTAAGAATCTGGATGCGAAGGTAAACCTCATCCCTTGGAATCCTGCTGAGGACATGCCTTGGGAGACCCCCTCAGAAGAGGAAGTCGACCGCTTTACCCATTTTCTCGATCGCTGGAATGTCAAATACACCAGGCGTCGTCCACGCGGAAGAGAGATCAACGGAGCCTGTGGTCAGCTTGCAGTGCCCATCAACAAGGGTCTGGAGTATGACTTTCTTGACGAGGATGATGAAGACTGACTCCAGGACAATGGCTCTTTTCCCGTTTCAAGTATTGCAGCCCCTCCCAAGAGAGAGGATGATGCTGAACTTACAGCAAACAATGCTAGCGCATAATGATTTGTCTCTAAGCCAGACAAAGCACAAGGGCAGGATTTTCGTCCTGCCCTTGCTCCACATATCTCTATGCCATTAGTACTTTGAACTTTCATTTTTCAAAGCATATGAATCCTACCCTACTCCAGGACTGCCTTGATCCTTCTCACCCCGGCAGAGGAGGACTGCTCCTTTTTAATCTTGAAGTGACCCATTGTCGAGGTATTCTCCACATGAGGACCACCGCAGACTTCCTTGGAGAAGTCTCCGATCGAGTAGACCTTCACCTGTTCGCCGTACTTGCCCTCAAAGAAAGCAATCGCTCCGGCCTCCTTGGCCTCTTCCAGAGTCATGCTCTCAACGGTGATGTCAAGATTACGCTCGATCTGCTCATTGACAATATCCTCAACCTGCTTGATCTCCTCTTTGGTCATGGCCGCAGGATGGGTAAAGTCAAAGCGAAGACGATCGACGGTAATGTTGGAGCCTTTCTGACCGACATGCTCACCCAGTACGTTCCTCAATGCCTTATGCAGCAAATGGGTAGCTGTGTGCAAGGCGGTAGTCTTATCACTATGGTCAGCCAGCCCGCCCTTGAACTGGTGTTCGGCTCCACTGCGACTTACCTCCTGATGCTTTTCAAAAGCCTTCTTGAACCCTTCTTCATCGACGCTGAATCCATGCTCCTTAGCCAGTTCCCGGGTAAGCTCTACAGGGAAACCATAGGTATCATAGAGCTTGAACGCTGTCCTGCCGCTCAACTGGCGGGAGGTTCCCTTCAAAAGGTTTGGAAGCATCTTCTCAAATTCGCGTTCACCCTTCTGCAGGGTCTCTGAGAATTTGGTCTCTTCGGCAGCAAGTTCCTTGAGAATGAAGTTCTTGTTCTCCTCCAGTTCAGGGTAGGGTTCGTTATAGAGCCCAAGCACTATCACTGCGAGTTCCCCTAGGAACGTGCCCTCGATCCCCAATTTGCGGGCATGCCGTACAGCACGTCTTATTAGCCTTCTGAGGATATAGCCCTGCCCCATATTGGAGGGGGCCATCCCCTTGGGATCGCCTAGGATGAATACACTGGTGCGAACATGATCGGCAAGGATACGGATCGAGATATCAACATCTTCATCGTGGCCATACTCTTTTCCGCAAAGCTTCTCAATTCCAGCAATGATGGGTGTGAACACCTCAGTCTCATAGACAGACTTCTTACCCTGGAGAACGGCTACCGTACGCTCGATACCCATTCCGGTATCAATGCACTTCCTCTCCAATTCAGAGTAGGAACCGTCGGCATTCTTCTTATAGCCCATGAACACATCGTTCCAAATTTCAAAATATTTACCGCACGAACAGCCTGGACGGCAATCAGGACCACAAGCCGGGCGTCCCGTATCCATGAACATCTCACTGTCCGGACCACAGGGGCCCGTCTCACCGGCAGGACCCCACCAGTTGTCCTCCCGGGGGAGGAAGTAGATCCTCTCTGAAGGGATGCCATGCTTTCTCCAAGCATCGGCAGCCACCTCATCACGGGGGACATCCTCATCACCAGCAAACACCGTTACCGACAGCAGCTCGTGGTCGATACCCAGCACCTTGGTCAGGAACTCATAGCTGAAATCAATCGCTTCCTCTTTGTAATAGTCCCCAAGCGACCAGTTGCCCAACATCTCAAAAAAGGTCAGATGGTGGGGATCACCGACAACCTCAATGTCTCCGGTACGAATGCACTTCTGGTAGTTGGTCAGCCGTTTGCCAGAAGGATGGTCCGCACCCAGGATATAGGGTACGAGGGGGTGCATACCGGCTGTTGTAAACAGGACAGTCGGATCATTTTCAGGGATCAGGGAAGCACCACTGATCTGTGTGTGGTCTTTTGATACAAAGAAATCAATATATTTCTGTCGTAACTGGTTTGCTGTTAGTTGGTTTTTCATATGCCATGATAGTAGTATTCCCGACGAACCTATGTCAAGGCAGATTAGAGGCCGAGATCGAGTTGGACGCTCTTTTGAGACACTTTCCCCACTTGAGACCGACTCTTTACCGCCTTCTCCAAAACTCTGGGGATATCACTGGCTTGCTTGACCACAAAAACTCTCGGACGGTTGGCGAACTCTTTTGGCCAGAGGAAGCTATGATTATCCAAGCTGCTTTGGTACAGGAACAGGTATTTCTTCTGTTCCAAGGCAAAGGAGGCTTGCCTTACCGCCCCTCCCCCGTCCCGGTCCTCCACCACAACTGAGGCAAGGGACAGAGCGCTCATCAGACGATTACGAAGCAGGAAGAACCACTTCTGGGTTTTTGAAGAGGGGGCAAACCTGCTTACCAGGGCGCCCCGCTTGGCTATCTCCTCCTGCAGAAGGGCGTGTTCGGGAGGGTAACAGGATGTAAGAGGCGTCCCAAGGACGGCAAAGGTAGGAAAACCATTTTCCAAGGCTGTCTTGTGTGCCACCCCATCAATACCCAGAGCAAGCCCGCTCGCCACAACATAGGACGCCTTCCCCAGTGCCATTGCAGACTGGGCGGCACTTTTCTTCCCTTCCAAGGAGGGGCTTCTAGTTCCTATTATCGAAAGCGATGGCTGGCTAAGCAGCGAAGCATTTCCCCGCACATAGAGGAACCGGGGACAGTAGGCAAAGCTGTTTACCTGTTTGGGCCAGAAAGGGTGTTCCCAGGTAAGGACCTGTGTCGAGCCATCCATCACTTCAAAGGCAGAGCGGCACTCATAATAAGCTCTGCTGAAAAGATCCTCTTCCCTACCCAGCAGGGATGCATAGTCTCGAAGATGAAGCAAGAGGGGTTCTGTAGTATCAACAGATCCGAGGATCTTGGCGAAGGCCTCTTGGGCCTTTGCTTCCGAGTTGTTGCATACGCGAACCAAAGCCTCATAGTTCAACGCTTGATGCCATGTCTTATCCATATGACAACTCTATCATGAGCGCGGTATTCCCTGCAATCATCCTAACGATGAAGAGTTGTCCCCTCCTTACGGAAGGGACAGCTTCAGGCATACCACATGTAAAAAGAGGGAGGCATCATCTTTCATATGCGGATCCCACTTTGTTCGGAGTCAAAGGCTACTGGAGCAGGGCTTCAGCTATACCCTTCATCTCCTGCAGGTTCTCCTGCTTAGGATTCCAGTTTACCTTGACCTTAGGCCCGGTAACTTCAAATCCGGACTTGATTAGAAGTTCTTCCAGAACCTCCACCCCTTCACCACTCCAGCCATAACAGCCAAACACTGCAGCCTTTTTCTTCTTGAACTTCAGTTCGAAGAGGAAATGCAGCCAGCCGGCAACTGAGGAGAGAATGCTCTGCCCTACAGTGGGTGACCCTACTGCGATGGCCTTCGAAACGAATACCTGGGTCATGATGTCATTCTTGTCGGTCTGGGAGATGTTGAAGATCTTCACCCTGGTATCCGGCGAAATCTTCTGGATCTCATTGGCCAGGGAGTGTGCGAGTGCCTTGGTACCATCCCACATGGTGTCATAGACAATGGTGATCTGGTCTTCCTGGTAGTTGTCCGCCCACTTGGCATACTTCTCTACGATCTGCAGAGGATTGTCACGCCAGATGGCTCCATGGCTTGGTGCGATGATGTCGATAGGAAGATTCATGCCGACGATCTCCTCAATCTTGCGCTTAACAAGCGGGGAGAAAGGGGCGAGGATGTTGGCATAATACTTGAGTGCCTCTTCCCACAGCAGACACTGGTCAGTCTTGTCGTTGAATAACTCCTCAACTGCAAGGTGCTGGCCAAAAGCATCGTTGGAAAACAGTATGTTGTCCCCTGTCATGTAGGTGGCCATGCTGTCAGGCCAGTGAAGCATGCGCATATCGACAAAGACCAGGCTTTTCCCATTACCGATGTCAACGCTGTCGCCTGTCTTGACCACCTTGAAATTCCATTCCGGATGGTGATACTGGCCAACGAGGGACTTCACCGCATTTGCTGTGCAGTAGATCGGTGTGTTGGGAATCTTCTCCATCAAATAGGGAAGTGCCCCGCTGTGGTCGACCTCCCCGTGGTTCATCACGATGAAGTCGATCTTTTCCAGGTCAATCTCCCTTTCAAGATTTTCCCGGAACTCCCTTTCATAGGGCTTCCAGACTGTATCGATCAACACGGTCTTCTCTTCCTGGATGAGATAGGCATTCTGGGAAGAGCCGTTGTTGATGGAGTAGTCATCCCCATGGAATGTCTCCAGCTCCCAGTCTATCTTACCAACCCAAGATACATTATTCTTTACCAATCGTTTCATAGTTTTGCTCCTTCTGTATATTTTGGAAAGAGAATCGAATTCTCTTTAAATATGTGTAGGAATATATCCTCTACAAGCGTTTTCATCATAGCATACGTAGCGACGTAAGTAGGACAACCATCTTCAGGCGGGGTGAAGGACCGTGTGACCTCCTGCAGGCCCTTGATCAGGGCCCCGGCCGCCTCATGGTCATCTTCCAACAATTCTATCATCTTTTTGGTCGGATTTGTAGCTTTTCTTCTCAGCAATGGGAATACTTCCTCTTCCTCTTCTACAAAGTGCTGCAACAACTCCTTACGCAAGTCACTGAACAGGGAGTGTACTCTCAGCAGTTCTTCCTTATGATTCTTGTAATGGGCACGCAGGATGGTATTAAGCTTCGTATCGACCTCCTGGAGCAGGTTTCGCTCGTTCAGGTGGTGGGTAGCCTCTATATGCTCGACCAGTTCGTCAATGCTCAGATCATAGAGGGAAGGGTCAACTGTCGCCTTGTACTTGTTTTGTGCATCCTCAAGGAATGTTTCCAGTTCCGAGAGAAAAGCCCCCCTCTCATACCCCGCCTCTGCTATTGAATCATACAGCATGTGCTCCCCTCCACAGCAGTAGTCAATATGTTTCTCGTTGAAAAATATGGTGGAAAAGGGAAATTCCTTTACCAAGCTTGAGAGTTTCCTGTCTGTCATAGTGCATCTCCTGTTGTTACAAGGTTACCCATGAAGATAGGTACCTACTATGATTCAGATCAACTTAGACAGAAATACATGCCAGAAATAACCGCACTACTCTGATGCAAGCTGCCCCAATGCAGGGATGTTCAGCAATTGGATCCGCCTCTTTCCGGCAACAGATAGCAAGCCCTGCCCCTGCAGTTGTGCCAGTTTACGGTTGACCGTCTCCTTGGCTAGGTTTATCGCATCCCCGATCTCCTCCTGGGAGAGGAGCACGGTATCACCGCCAGTCCTACGGACACGTTCCAACAGGAACATCGCAAGACGTTTCTCAACACTCTTGGTTGCAAGCATCTCCACCTGCAGGCGATACTGTTCGAGCTTTCCGTTGAGGTAGGTCATGACACCCAAGCCAATGTGAGGGTCACTGAGCATGAGGGCTCGTATGTCGCTGCTTGCGATACTGCAAATCCCAAGCTCGTCGCCGGCAATGCCTGTCTCCCTGCAGTGACTCTCGCTGAAGAGCTGATCGCCTCCGTAGAAATCTCCAGGAAAGAGGGTTTCCAACAGGAACAACTGACCGTCACTGCCGTAGCGAACAAGCTTCAACGTACCGGTTCGCACAATTATCAGGCGATTTGAGCTGTCCCCTTCTCTAAACAGCACATCCCCACTTGAGAGGGAACGTTGGCGGATGAGGCCTTGCACCTGTGCTATCTGGGCATTGTCAAGGTTCTGAAAGATGGGAACGTTGGAGAGACAGACAGAACTCCCCTTGGAACAAGCTGTGCACCCCAGCATCAATCATCCTCGTACAGTTCGTTGATGACATCCCAAGCAGAGGCCAAGCCCTTTCTCAGGTTGCAGAGCAACAGATACTGATTTAGCAGACTTGAAAGATGCTTCTTGGCCACCTGGGAGGGATCATCGATAGCAACGACACTTTTCAACTCCCTTGAATCTGGAGGGAGGGCAACCACCCTGTCAAACTCAGCGAGCATATCAGATTTGGTCATCCTGTTGAAATTGGGGACCTTCAGCAGAAGCATGGGGTCGTGATGCCGTCTTTCAAGGCTTTCAGCTGTCAGTTCTATCTGTCTGGCAGGAGCATCCTCGGGAAGCGCCTCATATTTCTTACGTAGTTTTTTCATTTCAGCAAGTACCTCCAGTACGTTGGCAGATATCCTATCGTAGCATAGATTATT
>DUPO01000102.1 GCA_012838275.1 Spirochaetales bacterium | reverse complement strand
CGGCTGGAGAGTTCGCGTGCCAGGCTCTTGGAAAACCCGATGAGACCCGCCTTGGAGGCGGCATAGTTGGACTGCCCGCCGTTTCCCATGATGCCTACGACACTGGAAATGTTGATGATGCTTCCCCTTCTCTGACCGGCCATAAGCCTTCCGATCCTCCTTGAGGTGAGGAAAGCACCGGTCAGGTTTACTGCAAGCACCTCGTCCCAGGCTTCATCCTTCATGCGCATGATAAGCCCATCACGGGTGATGCCCGCGTTGTTGACCAGTATGTCTATGCTTTTCGCATCCTTGATGACGTTTTCCACGGCCTCTTGGACGGAAGTCCGGTCACTCATATCACACTCGACCCAGGTAAGGGAGCTCTTTAGAGCTTCGGCTCTCTTCTTGAGGGAGGCCGTCTCGCCTTCGCTTCTGGAGAGATACCAGACATTGCATCCCTCATTGAGAAGCTCCTCCACTATTGCCATTCCAATGCCCCTTGAACCGCCGGTTACCAGAGCGTTTCTTTTTTCTGCCATATCAGATTTCCTTTTTCAGCGCCTGGATCTCACTCTCTCTACCCAATGGGGTGCACAGTGCATCCGAGCCGCTATTTTTCCACAGTCCAGCAAGGACCGTTCCCGGTCCTACTTCTGCCAATATAATGTGATCGTTTTTTTCAGTCTGTTTCATGTCTTCCCTGATCAAGCTCATCTTCTGCATGACTTTTGTCCAACGCACAGGGTTTGCAAGTTGCATCCCCAGAAGCTCTTTTGCCCTCTCGCTGCCAAGGACCTCCTCAGCTGTAACCGAGGAGATCACCTTCGCCTTCGGATCAGAAAAGGGCAGGCCCTTGAGAAAATCTGAAAATTCTTCCGTGGCCTCCTGCATGAAGGGAGTATGGAAGGCACCCGAGACCTTCAGGGGAAGGACCCTTCTTGCTCCGCCTTCTATAAGATGGCCCTTTGCCTTATCGATGCTAGAAGCCAGACCCGCAATGACCACCTGATTAGGTCCGTTGTCATTGGAGGGATAGATACCGGTGAGGGAGTTCTCCTTGAAGATTTTCTCCACAGTGGCGAAATCCATGCCGATGACAGCCGCCATGCCGAGCTTGCCATGCTCCTTCTTTGCCCTCGCCCCGGCTTCGGCCATGAGAGCGGAGCGTTTGCTGACCAGGGAGAACAAGGTCGCGTCATCAAGGATACCCCCTGCCGCATAGGCGGAGAGTTCCCCAAGGCTAAGGCCGCTATGGGCAGTTATCACAAACCCAAGCTCCAGGAGCCTTGCATGGGCAGCCCTATTGGCGAGGGTGACGACAAGTTGGGTCACTTCCGTCTGCCTGAGATCCTCCTCGCTCCCGGTTTCCAGCAGGCAGTGGAGGTCCCTATGGGTAATCTCCGAGGCCAAGCCGAACAGATCCCTGACTGAGGGGGATGATGCATACAGGTCCAGTGCCATGTTAGGCTGCTGTGACCCTTGTCCGGGGTAGAGTGCGATGATGTTTACCATTGAATAAGTGTCCCTCCATAGGTGAGGCCGGCTCCAAATCCAACAAAAAGGATGTATTGTCCGGCTTTGAGCAAGGATTTTTCCTCCATCTCAGCAAGTGCTATGGGGATGGAGGCTGCCGAGGTGTTTGCATACCTGTCGATGTTCATGTAAAAGGTTTCTGCCTTGAAGCCGTAGCGCTTGGAGCATGCGTTGATAATTCTCTTGTTGGCCTGATGAGGCACTATCCACTTGATCTTGTCGATGGAAAGGTCATTGCGCCGCAGCAATTCCAATACGGTATCCCCGATCGCCCTGACGGCAAAATTATAGACTGCACGCCCTTCCATCGTGATGGTCCTGCTCTCTTTTGTGATGGCCAGCGCCAAAGAGCCCGAACCCTCTGCATGGAGGGTGGAATCAATGATTCCCTTCCTCTCTTCAGTTTTTTCCAGAAGCACACACCCCGCTCCATCTCCGAACAGCACACAGGTGTTGCGGTCCTTCCAATTGACCACGTTCGAGAGCTTTTCAGCACCGATGACCAGGGCCTTGGTCATGGACCCGCTCAGTATCATGGCCCTGGCAACTTCCAAGGCATAGATGAAGCCAGTGCACCCGGCTCCGATATCGAGGGCGGCTGCCCCCTTGATACCGAGCTTCTCGGCCACTATGCAGGCGGTGGAGGGGAAGCCGTAATGATCGGCTGTCGCTGTCGCCACCACAATACCATCGATGCCTTCCTTATGCCCGGCGTCCTTTGCAAAAAGGTCCAATACGGCTTTGACTGCAAGGTCGGAGCACTCTTCTTCTGTATCTGCTATGCGGCGTTCGCGTATGCCGGTGTGTGAGTGGATCCACTCGTCGCTTGTATCGACAGTTTGGGCAAGGTCGTCATTGGTAACAATCTTTTTGGGTACGTAGCACCCGATGGATGAGATATATATGGATTCTGGAGACTTCACTGTCTTCTCCTTCTGTTCGGCCGGTCTGAGCGCTTGAGGGCGCAATAGTGTATGTATATTACAATATTATGTATTGTGTCAATATTGACACCAAAAGCTGTTGCTGTTATTATTGGCCCAAAATCGGTAGCTCCCTATGGAGCGGCCTCATCCCCTTAATCAGGAAGGATTACTTGTATGGATAGTATTGAACATATGGACCTTGCATCAGTCATAGCTCTTTTTGAAGAGAGCAGCCTTGGTGAGATGGAGCTCACCTGCTCTCGTTACTCACTCAAATTCAAACGCCAGGGAGAAGGCTCGTATGTAGCCTCAGCCCCTGTAGCAGGACAAAAGACTCCAAAGGCTGAAAAGCCGGTTGCTGAATCAAAGAGTGAGGAGAGCGGGGTGATCGAAACGATTACCTCCCCGATTGTGGGGACCTTCTACCTTACCCCGGCTCCCGATGCCCCAGCCTATGTACAGGTTGGTGATTTGGTCGAGGAGGGGGGGATCATCTGTACCATCGAAGCGATGAAGATGATGAACCAGCTGCAAACCGATTTCCCTTGTGAAATTGTCTCTGTCCTTGCCAAACCGGAAGAGATGGTCGAATTCGGACAGCCGTTGTTTACCGTGAGAAGGCGATGATCAGGTCTGTCCTTATTGCCAACCGCGGCGAGATAGCGGTCAGGATCATACGTGCCTGCAGGGATTTGAAGATCAGAAGTGTGTTGGTCTACTCCACTGCGGACAAGGACTCCCTTGGGGTCTCCCTTGCCGACCAGGCCATCTGCATCGGCCCCCCCGCCACAGCCCAAAGTTATTTGAACAAGAAGAACATCATTGCCGCAGCGTGCCTCGCACGCTGTGACGCCATACATCCTGGGGTGGGATTTCTCTCGGAAAATGCAGATTTCGCCCGGGATGTCGAACATGCCGGCCTGATCTTCATAGGACCCAAGAGCGAGACCATCGCACTGTTGGGCAATAAGGTGGCCGCTCGTGCCACCGCCCTTGAGTGCAACCTTCCCATCACCCCCGGCAGCAGTGAGGAGATAAGGGACCTTGATGACGCCATCTCAACGGCTGAGCGCATCGGATACCCCATCATCCTCAAGGCGGCTTGCGGTGGAGGGGGAAGGGGGATGCGCATCGTCTATGAGAAGAAAGACCTTGCCAACGCTCTGCAGATAGCCAAGAAGGAGGCTCTGGCCTTCTTCGGTGATGCTTCTGTGCACATGGAGCGTTATCTTGAGAACCCCAGGCACCTGGAGATCCAGCTGCTTGCCGATGGGCAGGGCACGGTCGTGCATCTTGGAGAGCGTGACTGCTCGGTGCAGAAGAACCACCAGAAACTGCTTGAAGAGAGCCCCTCTCCCATCCTGACGGAAGAGATGCGCACTCGCATGTGCCAGGACTCGGTCAAGCTGTTTGAAAAGCTTGGGTACCGGGGTGCAGGGACGGTTGAGTACCTGGTGGAAGGTAATCAGTACTACTTCATGGAGGTCAACGCCCGCCTGCAGGTCGAGCACCCTGTCAGCGAGTTGGTAAGCGGCCTGGACCTGGTGAAGGCCCAGATAGAGATTGCTTCCGGCAAGAAGCTGACTATCACCCAGGATGATGTCCGTCTCAAGGGCTACGCGCTTGAGTGCAGGATAAATGGCAAGAGTGCCGGAACCATCACTGACTTGAATTTCCCCTTGGGACCTCATGTTCGCATTGATTCCCATCTGCTGCCCAATTCGGTCCTCAGTCCCTACTATGACCCTCTTATCGCCAAGATAATCGTGCACACCCCCAATAGGGACCAAGGTCTGGCGACGATGCTCAGAGCCCTCTCAGAGGTTCGGATTGAGGGAATCGAGACAAATCTGGAGGAGCAGAAACTGCTCATCAGTTCGGTGGAATTTGGATCCGGACGCTTCGGTACCGACCTGTACGTGAAGCTCTGGGAAAAACAGGAGAAGAAGAGCCGTGGAAAATAAAAACAGGAAACTCTGCCCGCAGTGCCAGAAAGAGACACTAGTGGACAGCTACCAGATATGTCCCTACTGCAACTACTACTTCCCCCTTACCCCTCAAGAGCGCCTTGCGCTTTTTGCCGATGAAGGGACCTTTGTCGAAATGGCAGAAGGGATGAGGTCTGTGAACCCCATCGCCCTTGCCGGGTATGAGGACAAGCTGAAGGAGAACCAGAAGAAGTCCTCCCTCAGTGATGCGGTGACCATTGGTAAATGCCATATTGATGGGCAGAAGGCCGTGGTAGGCATCATGAGCTTCTCCTTTATGGGAGGGAGCATGGGTTCGGTAGTGGGAGAGAAGATCACCCAGGCCCTTATTGAGGGTTGCCTTGAGAGGGAGCCGGTCATCCTTTTTACCGCCAGCGGCGGGGCAAGGATGCAGGAGGGGATATTCTCCCTGATGCAGATGGCGAAGACCGCCAGCGCAGCCGCACTGTTGGAGGAGACCCGAACCCCCCTGTTCATTGTACTTACCAATCCCACCACAGGGGGGGTGACCGCATCCTTTGCGATGCTCGGGGATGTCATCTTGGCAGAACCCGGGGCTGTCATCGGCTTTGCTGGCCCGAGGGTCATCGAAGGAACCATCCGGGAGAAGCTTCCTGATGGGTTTCAGCGTTCGGAGTTTCAGCTTTCGAGAGGATTTGTGGATACGATCGTATCTCGTGAAAAACTGAGAAGCACGCTCTCCTATCTCATCAGGACCCATACAAGGAGCAAAGCCCATGAGTGATAAGAAAGACGATACAAAACTCAAGAGTACCCTTGAGAGAATCGAGACTATTGTCAGCAGCGATAAGCAAGCCAAGTCATCTTGGGACTGTGTGATGCTTTCGCGCCAGCAGGGGCGCACAGGGACCAAGCAGTTTCTCAATCTGATGTGTGATGACTTTATGGAGTTGCATGGGGATCGCCTCTATGGTGATGATCCTGCCATGGTCGGCGGCATCGGGACCATAGGTGGGAGGGCCATCACCTTCATCGGTAACCATAAGGGAGCCAACTTCAAGGAGAATGTCCTCTGCAACTATGGTATGAGCAACCCTGAGGGGTACCGCAAGGCTTTGCGCCTGGCCAAGCAGGCTGAGAAGTTCAACCGTCCTGTAGTCTGCTTCATAGACACTCCCGGCGCCTATCCCGGCCTCGGCTCCGAGGAGCGGGGCATTGGCGAGGCCATAGCCCAGAACCTGAAGG
>DUPO01000101.1 GCA_012838275.1 Spirochaetales bacterium | reverse complement strand
GACACCTCAACTTCTTCCAGTACCGTTGCTATATCCATGCAAGGGTTCCCAGGATCACATGTGAGGACCATAAGGTCAGGCTTGTCGATGTCCCTTGGGCAAAGCCGGGAAGTGGCTTCACCCTCCTCATGTAGGGCGTGTTGCTTACCATGCTGAAGCAGATGTCAGTATTGCAGGTGGCCAAGCAGGTCGGCGAGCATGACACAGGGCTTTGGCGCCTGCTCACAGGTTTTGTGCGTGATGCCTTGGAGCTACAGGACTTCAGCGTCGACGAGTATTCCCATAAGGGGCATGACTACATAGCCGTCTTCCTTGCCCACCCAAAGAAATTCAAGGAGAAGAAGGGCAATCCGGATGATCGGTGAAGAACAACACCTGTGATTAGACTCATGGCTTTCGCAATTCAATGAAGGCTCTCTATCCGAAGGCGGCTACCATAGTGGACCGGTTCAATGCGCTTGAAATACTAAACTACTTTGATTCAAGAAAGACCAATGCATTGCTGAAAGGGTTCAATTCCGTCATAGGCCCAATAAGACGGCATGGAGAATTTTATGCTCTATTTTGTCTGTGGGGAGTAGGAACCTCCAAAAGCTACCATCATATAACTTACCCACCCGATTCAGCGAATAGCCAATAACCCAATTTCTGTATGGTTCGAGAAACCCAATGTAGATCTTTGGGCAACAACACCTGATTTCGGTTGTTCTATTGCCCGCTAATTTGCACCTTTTTTGGTGTTGCATTTTGAAGAGATGCCACTTAAACGTTCGCCAGTATTAAGGTTTCGAAATCTGACGTATTAGATTTGGCCATGTTTCTCGCTGTTTCTAGGATAGATTGTAAAGTCTGAATACATGCTTTCCTCCACCCTCTACTTAGACAGTGCAGAAAATTAAGAAAATCTTCTATGCTATTTTGAGCAATCCATTTGGGTACAAAAAAATCCTGCAAGGAATAATTCCTTACAGGATTATCGGGCTGGACGGATTTGAACCGTCGACCCCTTGTCCCCCAGACAAGTACGCTAAACCCCTGCGCTACAGCCCGAAAATGCATCGGTTACCCGACAAGAACGAACAATATCATAGAAGGGTTTTAGTGTCAACGAATCGGAGAAATGTCGCAATCAAATGCAGGATATGGGTAAGTGTGGAAACTATTGTCGGGTGGCAGTAGTCGATTCTTAAAATATGTTGTACCTTAAGACAAAGTATGTAGGAGATCATTATGGCATCAATGACTAAATTAGCACTTGCCCAATCGCTCAAACAGCTTATGGCTGAGCGAACCCTTGATAAGATAACGGTCAAAGAGGTTGTGGCAAGATGCGGAGTCAATCGACAGACATTTTATTATCACTTCCGGGACATCTACCATCTTTTGGATTGGATGTTTGCCAACGACGGGCAGGAGTTTGCAAAAAAATATCCTGAAGTTCATACTGCTGATGATGGTCAGACCGCAATACGTTCCTTATGTTCGTATCTGCAGGAAAATCGAGAAGTGATGCTGAACATATATAACAGCCTGGGCAGGGAGTTGCTTGACCGCTACCTCTGTAGGGAGATGCAGACATTGCTTACCAGATCCTTGCAGGCTCGCGCCGATAGGGCAGGGGTGACCAAAGAACAGCTGGCTTTTCTGGTCAACTTTTACAAACATGCCTTCGTCGGCGCATCATTGGATTGGTTCCAGCAGGGCATGCCTGGAGAAACTGAAGAAATTGTAGCTCAATTTGTCCCTATTCTCAAAGGAACTTTTGACTCTGCTTTGAAAAGAATGGCAAATAGCTAGTTGTGTGGGTTTTTTACATTTGCTAATTATTCAATACTTGATGAATCAGCATCTATAGCATACACTATCACAAACAGATCGGCAAAAAAGAGAGTGTTCAATGAACCAAATGAAAAAAGACAACGCTAAAAGAACGATAATACTCAGCCTATTAGTCCTATTTGCGTCACTTTCGAGTATATATGCGTATCAATTTTCTCCCTTGGAACAGGTTTTTCAACCTACAGGGGCGGAAAGTACCAAGACCTACACCATTGTAAATGATAGCAATGATTCAATAGCGATTAGCATATCTGCCCATATTAGGGACCAGGACAGTCAGGGTGTTGAAGTCAACTCTCCGGCTGATGCTTATTTTTCCATTGTCCCGAACAAGCTAGTGGTGCCTCCTCAGAGCAGCTGGGTTGTACGTGTGCAATATCGTGGACCCAGGACTGTCACCAATGAGCTCTCTTTTCGCTTGAAAGCCGAACAGATCCCTTACTCCCAAGGAAAGAGCAGTACCGATAAGGGCATGTTTAACTTCTTGTATATCTATACGACAAGCCTGTACGTCCAACCCTCAAAGGTTGTTGAAAGCGTAGCTGTCAGATCTATAGCCCCCACCACTTCGGAAGATGGCTCCCCAGCCATGGCCGTCACCCTCGTCAACATGGGTACCGTTCACCAACTTCTGGTGTCGGGTATTCTGGAAATAAAGGATAGCAAGGGCAACTCCGTAGTCCTGCAGGGCCCGGATGCCCTGCCTTCTCTTGATGGAATGAACATTCTTGCAAAAAAGACAGTTACCAAGCAAATTCCTTGGCCTGAAAAATTGTCTAGGGCTCCTGGAGTTACGTACCAGGCCACCATTAAATACAGTAAATAGTGGAGATGATTTTCTGTCTCACTGCTGAGCAATAGGGTTTATAAGTATGAAACGAAAGGGGTTAGCACATGCGGTAACCTTGGGCGGGTTACTCGCATTTGTAACCCTTTTTCTTGTGACGTTCCTTTGGAGTTGTTTCCAGGTCCCTAGCTCAGTGCCTGCCTCTCCCCAAGAGAGCGAGAAAATCATTCCCATAACCACAACTGAACGAGAAGAGCCTGTTGCTTCCGCTTTGCCGCGCATTGAGAAGCCCCTTCCAGTAGAAGAAGTGATAGCCTCAATTCCCATGCCCTTGCCTGAACATCTTATCAAGCTGCCTCGAATTCCTGATAGGGCCCGGGTGCCTGCAAAACCGGCAAGCCTGACAGTCTCCACTAAGATCCATGTCCCGGATGTGCCCTACCTGTTTGACCCGATGGTCCTTACAGAAGAGGAATTCGACATGTTCTTCCCTGTAATGCCACAACCTCAGGTCATTGATGATGATTTCTTTGCAGATTTCTTTGTGGTGGGAGCCGATTCCAGCATTGTTTATGACGATGGTCTCTATTATTTGAGCCTCTTGATAAACGGTGATTACGTTGGCGATATCGAGGTTAAGTTCGAAGGGGAGACCCAATCCGTCAACACTGCTGAGCTATCCCTCTTTATAGGTGATTACATCACCAAGGAGGCTTCTGGAAGGCTGTTTGGCGATAATCTTCCCTATCTTTCCATTGAAGACCTGAACGGCAGGGAAGTCGAAGCTACCTATGATAGTGCTGCCTTTGCCATTTCGCTGGAATTTGGTTTGGGGGATATGCCTGAAAGGTCTGTAAGCATCTCCACATCCTCCATCAACAGGAGGGAGCAGTACGGGATGAGCGGAGCTATCGTACTGAAGCCTGCCAAGCTCTCCATCGCCAGTTCATTGAGCCTCTACACGCTGTTGGACTATGCCCCCTCTCCTTTCGATGTGAACAACAGGCTTATCAGTCTCAACGTTTCAAACAGGGTGGCCATGTTTGGAGTCGGGATTAACTTCTCCTTCTCCGTCTCCTCATCTCCCTTAACCGGCACTACCTTTACCATGGGTTCGTGGAACGGGTTCTATGACTTCGTTGAGAGTAGCCTGCGTCTCTCCTTTGGTAATGTCGGATCAAGTCTGAGTAACAAGGCGTCTGCCGCCGGCTCTACACCGTTCGGATTGCAGTTGGAGAAGAACTACTCCTATGGCAGCGATAGGGCCAAGGGTAATCAGTTTGAACATAAGATCATCTTGGTCGAGCCTTCGGAGATAGTGATCTCGATAAACAACAATGAAGTTTTCCGTAAGACATTCACGCAGGCAGGCACCTATCGCCTGAAGGATTTTGTCTTCACTCAAGGCGCCAATGTCGTCAAGATAGTGACAATCCCTACTGCAAGGCCTGATGATACGACGGTTGAGTATGTAGACATGGGCTACGATTACCTCCTTCTTGGTAAGGGCGATACTCTCTATGGCTTCGGCCTTACCGTTCCAAAAGTCAGGTCCGGATCCCCTTCCTCCGAAGATTGGACACTGAATCTGCCTTGGAATAATGAATACCTCTCCTATCATCTGGATAAGTACACAGCTAGCTATTGGCAGCAGGTAGGAGTTACCAATACTTTTACATTCTCAAGTGATATTGCATACTCGCCCGGAACCTTCAATGGAATGGTAAACGGTGTTTTTGCCTCCATGGCTGGGACAAGCCAGATACAGCTGACATTAGGCATCGATGAGCAGTTTGGATGGTTCGAATCACCTTCCTTCGGCGGGTCATTGAATCACCGCTTCAGCGGCAAGTCACAGGGCAAGTTCGGCACCCTCAATGCAGGAATCAGCTTCCAGAGCCCCTATCCCAGTTCTAGTGTCGGAGGCATAGATCCTCCTTCATCGGTTGGGGGGAATCTCTCCTACAGCGGCAATCTCGCCAAGGATATCCGCTTTACCCTATCAGGTTCGGTCACTCAGAATATCGGCAAGCCTTCTCCCTCCTGGAATGTATCCTTCTCAACGGGATTCTCTCCGGTTAAAGGCATGTCCCTCAACGGCACTCTTTCCCTCAATGCCCTAGAGGACAGCGTTTTCAATCCTACTGTCACTGCACAGATAACGGGCAGTTACTCATTCAGCCAGAAACTCAATGCCAGCGTATCTACCAGCCAGCAGACAGACAAGGAATTTTCTTCTGTGACCGGCAGCAGTTCTGTCGGGATTAACTACAGGCCCTCTTCCAAGGACAGCCTGAACCTGAACCTCAGCGGATATAGGTTTGATTCCCCTCAGGACCACTCACTGGTTGCAGGGTGGTCACACAGTGGGGACTTGGCCTCCTTCTCCTTGCGTCAGCAGGCTTCTAACTCATACAAAAGGATGACTACCACCTTCACAGCGAACACCTCACTTGCTTTCGCTGATGGTGCGTTCGCCATATCCAAGTCGGTCAATGAAGCTTTCCTCCTGGTCAGGCCGGTAGGGGAACTGAAGAAGTCGGATATTTCCGTAGCGAGGTCGCTGGACTCCTCCCCGACACTTCTTCGACGCCCGCTTGGCAGTGCCCTATACAACAACATCTCCACCAACACCAAAAATACAGTGGTGGTGTTTTCCACAGGTTCAAGCGATTACAGCAGCGGAGCCTCCTTTGTCTATGAGATCAGCCCGAGGAGCCGTCAGGCCTTTTTGGCTAAGATCGACATCCAACCCTCCTTCACCGTAAGCGGGTTGCTCCTCAAGGCCGACAAGACCCCATACGAGCAATATTCCTCTCCTGTCTACTCCGTCTCCACCAATGAGGAAGGGGAGGAGATAATGACACGTGACGACTCGCTCTATCTCTTTACCGACCAGGATGGGCGCTACATCCTCAGCGATGTGCTCCCAGGCGAATACCTGTTTGACCTCAAGGTCGAGGACCTCTGGTATTCCATACGGTTTACCGTGCCTGAAGTCGAAGCTGGCAAAGCTGGTAAGGGTAGGGTATTGCTCCTGGAGCAGTTCTGGGTAGCCGATCCAGAGCTTGAGGAACGTATAATTGTCAAGGATGTCTTCACCCAAGAGTTGGTCGATGAGGAAACAGATGTCTTTGGTACCGAGCTGGTCACCGGCTATGATGCGACAGCTACGCTCATGATCGAACAGAGGATTGACGAGGAGACGTTCTGGAAGATCATCTTCCCGCCTTTTGAAGAGGATGCTTGGAATTTCGATGCTCCGATTGAGTCGGAATTTGATGAAAGCGAGTTCTTCTTTGTACAGGAAAACCCTCAGCAACAGACGCTCATGATCGATCCTGAAGCCATGGATACATCTCCAGAGGGGACCTCTTCCGATGCTGTGCCGACTGTCTCATTCCTCAGTGACTGACTTTCAAGGACAAAACAAGCCCTAGAGACACCTCCTGTAAAAAAATAGAGGTACCTTGTATCATCTTTGAAAGTGTTACTGAGTGTTCGCACATATGAAGATAGAAAGCAAATTCTTGCGTTGGAAAAAATTGGTAAAAGACAATTCCTGAATTGATTTTTTTTTGGGTAGAATGATGAAGTAACAATCTGAGCCATGAACTATAAGGTGCCCAATTCAACTTCACTTGACACTTGTATGCAAAAGTACGAATATTAGAGGCATCATTGTCATTCAAATAAAGGAAGTTTCAACGTGCGAAGCGATATAATCAACGAAGTTCTCTCGGTTGAGGATAAAGCGCAACAAATCATACGTGACGCTAATACTAACTCACGCAACATAGTCACCGATGCACAACTGCAGGCGAGTGAGCTGGTACGTGCGGCTCTCAAGGAAAAGCGCGAACAAAACCATGCCCTCCTGCTTCAGGCGGAGGAGGATGCCAATCTTCGGCTTGCTGAATTTGAAGCAAGTCTTGATGTTTCCTCTGTTCTTGATGAGGCAACGCTGGACAAGATTGCCGATACTATAACGACAAGGATTTGTAGAACAGAGCTGGAGGAAATGTAACCAGCCTATGAGTAAAAATCCCACCTCCCTCTATGGGTTTATCAATGCTAAGCTACGGGCTAGAATCGGCTTGATGCGCGAGTCGCACATCATCGAGGACCTCCTCAAGGCGAAGAGTGTTGTCGAAGCTGTCGCAGTACTTCGTGACAGCGCCCATTCTTCTGTCGCCACAGCCTATGATAGGACCGGTGACATCCAACAGATGGAGCTCGCTCTTCTGTACAATGAGGTGGAGATGTACCAGGAGGTTGCCAAATTCTTAGAGGGCAAGCCTGCTGACTTCGTACGGAACCTCCTAGGTAAAATAGAAGTAGATAATCTTAAGAATATCATTCGTCTCTGGTATGGCAGCATCATACGCCGTCGCCCGATGCGTTTCCGCAGCGAATACCTTTTTAAGGAAAAACTGCTCAATGAGATAGATTGGACAGCCCTGGTCAATGCCACTTCGTGGGAAGAGGTATGCCAGACCCTCAGAAACACTCCCTACAGTGAGGTGGTAAACGCCTTCACCGAACAGCAGTTGGATGATGAGGGTTTGTTTGTTCTGGAGAACAAGCTTGATCAGCAGTGGTACGCGCAGATGATGGTTAGCACCGAAAGGCTCTCCGCACAGGACAAGGGTGTTGCACAGTCAGTCTTCCTGGTGGATATAGATTTGAAGAACCTGTTAATGATGGTACGGTATGGTTGGTACCATAAGATGGATAAGGAAAAACTCGAAACGCTGTTCTTGCCTTGGGGCAAGGTATATAAGCATAAGAGTGTACTCAATTTTGTACAGAGCCCTGTACAGGAACGCGACCCTTTTGCAGTCATCGAACAACTGTATCCCGGTCTGAACGACGCTCTCAAGCAGATTTCAGAAGAGAAGCGGGGGAGTATTCACCAGGATGAGCTCATGGCTTTGCAAAACCTTCGCATTGAGGCTTATCTACATGAGCGCCGTAAGGCCGTTTATAGGAAATTGCTGGCTTCCGATCCTTTTACCATAGGGGTCAGCCTGGCCTATTTCTTTCTCTATAAGGAGGAGGACACCATGATCAAGGCCATTCTAAACGGTAAGTATTACGGGTATGAAGAGGATTATATCAGGGGGGTATTAGCATGAACTTGTTTACAAGGCCGATGAGACTTCTCACGGCTGTGGTTCTGGAACAGATGAGCGATGCAGTGGTTAAGAGCCTCTTGGAGATGGGGG
The DNA here is from genome assembly GCA_012838275.1 of Spirochaetales bacterium. Classification (GTDB taxonomy): domain Bacteria; phylum Spirochaetota; class Spirochaetia; order Sphaerochaetales; family Sphaerochaetaceae; genus Sphaerochaeta. The sequence goes on along the minus strand of DUPO01000101.1, from coordinate 11,759 downwards.
TAATGGATTTTGTCCACATCAACAAGCTTGAACCGCAACAGATGGAAAAGCTCAGTTCCCGCCCAAGCTCCGTGACTCGCATAGCTTTGGAAGATATGCGCCACCGGGTTGAGGCGATACTTCGTCAGGGGCAGGTATCCCTTCCCACCTCCGATGTCCTCGATGTGAAGAACATGGAGAAGCCCGACCTGGATTCCTATGCCTCCCTTTTGGATGCCTTGGGGAAGAAGCTGCTTGTCCTGAAAGAGAAACAGAAGGAAAGCAACCAGCAGGTGCTTGGCTTTGATGAGATGCACCGCTACATAGATGAGGACAAGGGCGAGTACCTGGATCTCCGTGTAGGGGAGATCAGCCATGGGACTGCTGAAGACCTTGCGAGCCGGTTAGCAACCTTTGGTGGAATACTTGAGCCCTATCCTGATGGAAACAAATACATCTCCTTGACCCTTCGTCGGGACGGCTCCCAGGTATCACCCCTACTTGATAAGTTTGGTTGGACAGAGAGCAGTGATGTCACTGCACAGAAAAGAGCTGTCTCGATCGTAACTCATAGGTTGGAGGAAGAGCACCGCAAGGCGGCTGTACAGAGAAAAGAGGTGGAAGGGGAAGTCAATGACCTCATCAGGGCGGAGAGTTCCTCACTCATCGCCATCTGGGGCAACCTCAGGCTAAATGAACTCAGCGATCAGATTCGATCCTATTTCTCCTATACCAGGAATACGACGCTCTTTTCAGGATGGGTGCCTAGCGACCAGGCCGATGAGGTGACCAAGGCTATCTTCAGTTCCAGTGAAGGACAGTGCGTCATCGAATGGACCGAGGCGACACAGATGCCCCGAGAAGAGGTCCCTGTTGCAGTGACCTCACCGAAGCTTCTGGAACCTTTCCAGAAGATGGTAAACAATTACAGCACACCCGAGTATGGGACGGTCAATCCGACCATATTTGTCATGATAGCCTACCTTGTTATGTTTGGCCTGATGTTTGGTGATGTCGGGCAAGGGTTTGTACTCTTGCTTGTAGGCTTTCTGACCCAGCTCAGTTACAGGAAGAATCCCTTGAAAAAAGATGGGATGCTCAGTCGTAACCTCAGTAAGCTATTACCCTATCTGGGGGTCTCCTCCATGGTGTTTGGGGTCCTCTACGGTTCCTACTTCGGCTTTGCCCTGTTCCCGGCTCTCTGGTTCAACCTGGATGCCGTGGTCGCCGGTAATGCCACCACAGGCCCGGTTCGGGATGTCTACGGAATCCTCGGCATTACCATCAAGTTCGGTATCATTGTAATCTACACCGGCTTGGTCTTGAACTGGATCAACCTGTTCAGGAAGAAAGCCTGGTTGAAGATGACCCTGGACAAGAACGGCATAGTCGGAGGGATACTGTTTGCCACCGGACTCTATATGGGCTTTGGTTTTGTTGGGAGCAACTACAAGGAGTTCCCCTCCGATCCTTGGATACCGATAGTGCTGGGTGTTACCATCCTGCTGCTGTTCCTGCGCGGATTTCTGGACTACTATCTCTCTGTCAAAGAGGGAGGGCAGAGGGAAAGTGCAGGGAAGGTCATCATGGACTCCACCATGGAGTGGCTCGTCGACATGTTGGAGATCTTTGGTGGATACCTCTCCAATACGCTCTCCTTTATGCGTGTCGCCGGTCTAGGTATCGCCCATGCCGCACTGATGGAGTCATTTAAGGAACTTTCATCCCTATCCAGTGGGGTGGGGGCCATTGCCATATTGGTTTTGGGTAATGCACTCGTTATAGTGTTAGAAGGGTTGAGTTCAGGCATTCAGTCCTTGAGGCTCAACTATTACGAATTTTTCTCAAGGTATTTCACAGGAAAGGGTGTTGCGTATGAGCCGGTCGGCTTGAAGACATCATTTTCTGCTCAAAAATAGGAAGTTTTTTTAGGAGGGTCAATATGACCAGTATCGCATTCAAAAAGAAAGTATCGATGTCCTTTGCAGCTACAGCGCTGCTATTGCTCGCATCCGGCTTTGTCTTTGCTCCAAGTGCATTTGCCGCCTCAACGGAAGCTGCAACATCTGGAAGCTATACCATAGCCATCATCTGTATCAGTGCCGCCCTTGCTTTCGGCGTAGGTGCATTGGCTGCAGGCATGGCAATTGGTAAAGTCGGCAGTGCGGCAATGGGAGCCATCAGTGAGAGGCCGGAGATCGCCAGTCAGGCTTTGATCTTCATCGCACTTGCAGAAGGACTGGTAGTCTTCGGATTTATCACAGCACTGATGATTCTCGGTAAGGCTTAACAATGAAGTATTTTGTCATCGGTGACGAGGATACCGTACTGGGGTTCTCCCTTGTCGGTGTGTTCGGCATGCAGGCGACAAATGCCGAGCAGGCACGACAGGCTTGGAACAAGGCACTGGAGGATAGGGCCAATGGCATCATCATCATTACTGATGTTGTTGCCAATATGATCCGTCCGACAGTCGACCAGTACCTGTTTTCCGAATCGTTTCCCCTTGTGGTGGAGATACCTTCTTCACGTGGAGAGGAAAGTCATACGGATCTCAGGACGCTGGTAAACCAAGCTATTGGCGTATCGCTTTAAAGGGGGGGGTTCTTATGGAAGTCACAGACAATCGCCTGCTTGAAGGAATTATCCGACAAGCGGAGCAGACCGCAAAGAAAACTGAAGAGGATGCCCGTCTTCAGGCAAAGAAGATTCTTGCAGAGGCGCACCTGCGCTCTGAAGAGGAACTTAAGGCCGAACAGAAGACATTTCAGCAAAAACTCAAGCAGATCGAACTGCGGCTTCAGGCTACCATGGCTAGCTCCAAACGCAAGGCCTCCCTTAGGCAAATCGATGAGAGTTACCTCTCTGTCATGCGTCGTATCCGAGAAAAGATGGATTGTAAGACCATAGAGCCTTATCTCTCCTCTTGGATAGCGGAAGCGGCACTGGGTCTTGATCTGAAGACGGCCAAGGTAGCCTCGAGCAAGCAGTGCCCGGTAACGGAAAAACACCTTAAGGAAGCTGCTCAACTGGTAAAAAAGCATACCGGATCAGAAGTTATCTTAAGCTTGGACCCCAGGCCTATCAGAAGCCTTGGGGTGGTACTCTCTTCGTTGGACGACAAAGTTTCGTTCAACAATCAGGTCGAGATCCGTCTCAGACGGTTTGACCGCGTAATTAGGACAATGATTCAGGAATATACATGAAAGACAGAATAGTCGGACAAGTCAAACGGGTGAATGGCCCTGTCATCCTCATCAAGGACGTCACTGACGCCGCTATGATGGAGATGGTCAGGATCGGTGAACAGCAACTGATAGGCGAGGTAGTCAAGCTCCATGATGGGTCGGCTACCGTGCAAGTCTATGAGGATGCCACCGGCATATGCCCTGGTGACAATGTCTATGGAAGTGGCATGAGCCTCAGTGTTGAACTGGGGCCCGGGCTGATAGGAACAATTTACGATGGCATTCAGCGTCCATTGGAAAAACTGATGGGCGTCTCAGGAGCATACATCTCTCGGGGAGTCACGTTCCCGGCTCTTGATCACGAGAAGAAATGGCCTTTTGTACCCACCGTTGAAGTTGGTGCGAATCTGACTCGGGGGATGGTCCTCGGCGAAGTGCTTGAGACCGAGAGGGTCATGCATAAGATCATGGTACCCCCTTCCATAGATGAGTGCGTTGTTGCCAATATAGTCGGTGAAGGCTCCTACACTGTTGAGGATATCATCGCGACAGTGGTTCTTCCCGACGGTAGGGAAGAAAAACTTACGATGACCCAGCGCTGGCCGATCAGGGTCCCTCGCCCGGTTCACGACCGCCTTCCTCTGGCGCAGCCGCTTATCACAGGACTGAGGGTCATTGATTCCCTCTTCCCTTTGGCAAAGGGCGGAACAGTAGCCATACCTGGTGGATTTGGTACAGGCAAGACCATGACCCAGCACTCCATCGCACAGTGGTGTGATGCCGATATCATCGTTTACATTGGATGCGGCGAACGCGGTAACGAAATGACAGACGTCCTCAGGGAGTTTCCCCAGCTCATTGACCCCCGTACCGGTCAGTCGCTGATGGAACGCACCTTGCTCATCGCTAACACTTCCAATATGCCGGTTTCGGCTCGTGAGGCAAGTATCTATACCGGTATTACCATGGCCGAATACTATCGGGACCAAGGCTACCATGTCGCTATCATGGCAGACTCAACCAGCCGTTGGGCTGAAGCCCTTAGGGAGCTTAGTGGACGCATGGAGGAGATGCCTGCTGAAGAGGGTTTTCCAGCCTATCTTCCGACGAGAATTGCCCAGTTCTATGAACGGGCTGGCTTGATGCAGTCCCTTTCCGGTGAAACGGGATCAGTCTCCATCATCGGTGCTGTCAGTCCTCCTGGAGGGGACTTCTCCGAACCGGTGACCCAGCACACAAAACGGTTTGTCCGTTGTTTCTGGGGTTTGGACCGTTCTTTGGCCAGTAGCCGTCACTTTCCTGCAATAAGCTGGATAGACTCCTATACCGAATACCTCGCTGAGGTACAACCTTGGTGGAGTCAGCATAGTGAGGGGACTTGGCAGATAAACCGCCAAAAAATCATGGAACTCCTACAAAAGGAGGTGCGCCTGCAGCAGATCGTAAAGCTGGTCGGTCCTGATGCACTTCCGGACAGCCAGAACTTCATCCTTGAGGTCTGCACCCTGTTCAAGACAGCCTTTCTCCAACAGGACGCGTTCAGCGAAATCGATCGCTTCTGTTCGGTAGGGAAGCAGGTGAGGATGCTCGACCTCATTCTGGAGTATTATCAGAGGGGTTCGGATGCTATTGCCAAAGGGGTGCCGATGGTCAAGATTCGGCGCTTGAAAGTGATTCAGGAGATAGCGAGAATGCGTCTGACAATTGAAAACGAGGACTTGGCTGCTTTTGACAAGTTGCAATTGCGCCTCGAGCGCTCCATCGACCAGCTTGGGGGAATCTATGAGGACTAAAGAAGAGACATTGCTTGTGCATACCGACCGTCTCCTGTTGTCAGGAAGGGAGTACCGTGGAACTTCTCGCATCGACGGTCCTTTGGTATATATGCGAAACACCCACCCCGTGGGATATGGGGAACTCGTCGAAATTACCGCGCCTGACGGCACTCATCGTTCCGGCCAGGTGTTGGAGACAAGTGACGAGGTTGTGGTTGTACAGGTCTTTGAAGGGACAGAAGGGCTCAACCTGCCAGGAACCGGTATGCGTTTCATGGGTGAACCGCTGACGCTTCCCGTATCAGAACAGATGCTCGGCCGTGTCATGAACGGGTTGGGGAAAAGCCGTGATGGTTCCACCATACCCCAAGGGGCGGTTGAGAAGGACGTGAACGGACAGCCCATCAACCCGACTGCACGTGAGTATCCTCGTGACTTTATCCAGACCGGGATATCTGTCATCGATGGGATGACCACACTGATCCAGGGACAGAAGGTTCCCATTTTCAGTGGAAACGGTCTCGATCACAACAAGTTGGCGGCACAAATTGCCCGCCAGGCAAAAGTAAGGGGAAGCAGCGGTGATTTCTGCATAGTTTTTGCAGCAATGGGCGTCAAACATGACGTCGCCAAGTATTTCATTGATAGTTTTGAGGAGTCTGGAGTGTTGGATAATGTCGCACTCTTTCTCTCTCTTGCTGATGACCCCTCCATTGAAAGGACCATTACACCCAAGACAGCACTGACCCTTGCAGAGCACCTGGCCTTCGACAAGGGCAAGCAGGTCCTGGTAATCATGACCGATATGACCAACTATTGTGAGGCTCTGCGCGAGATAGGGACGATGCGTGGTGAAATCCCCTCAAGGAAAGGGTATCCCGGCTATCTCTATTCAAACCTTGCGGAACTGTACGAGCGGTCGGGGAAGATACTGGGCAGGGGCGGGTCCATCACCCAGCTGCCGATTCTCACTATGCCCAATGACGATATCAGCCACCCGGTGCCTGACCTTACGGGGTACATCACCGAAGGTCAGATAGTATTTGACCGGTCGATGCAGGCGCGTGGCATCTATCCGCCTATCAACTGCCTGCCTTCACTGTCGCGTCTCATGAAGGACGGCATCGGCGAAGGGATGACAAGGGGCGACCATCCCCATCTGGCAAACCAACTCTTTGCCTCTTACAGCCATGTAAAGGATGTGCAGAACCTCGCCTCCGTAATTGGAGAAGAGGAGCTTACTTCCCTTGACAAGCAGTATCTGGAGTTTGGCAATTTCTTTGAAAACAAGTTTGTCAACCAGAGTTTTACTGAAGACCGCAGTATTGAACAGACTCTCGACATTGGATGGGAGGCCCTGAGCAAACTTCCTTCGGAGGAGTTGCAGCGTCTCTCTGATGATGAGATAGCCGAACACTACGGCAAATAGGAGGAAGCGTGAAAACCACTCTTGCTCCTACACGGAGCAATTTGCTCAAGTTAGCCGATGACCTGAAGTTTGCCCAGCTGGGGTATGAACTGCTGGACCAGAAGCGTTCGATCCTAGTAGCCGAACTGCTGACTCTGGTAGACCAGGCAGTCGATTATGAAAGCAGGGTAGTCCAGTCCCTCAAGGAGGCTGAGGCCTCCCTCAGCGATGCCATCATGCAGATGGGACGGCTGAGGGTGGGAAATCTCAGTGGTGCTGTAAACATCGACTATTCGATTGACTTGGGAAAGCGAAGGGTGATGGGTGTGACCCTCCCTAAGGTCGAGACCACATTCACCGACAACAGCCCTTATTTCAGTAGCGAGGGAACCAGTATTCTTGCTGAACTGTCGATAGACCGTTACCGTACCACCTTGAGCCTGATGGGACGTCTGGCGGAGCTGAAGGTCTCAATCATGCGTCTTGCGCGTGAGGTAAAGAAGACTATCCGCAAGGTGAATGCCTTGGAAAAAATTGTAATTCCTTCCAACCAGGAGACCATCGATTGGATGAATGGTCGCATTGAAGAGCAGGAGAGGGAGAACTTCATCCTGCTTAAAGTGGTGAAGGACAGGATGGAACAGGCAAAAATTGCCATTGATCCCAAGCAGAATAGGATGACTGCCGTCGTAGTTAATGATACGATGGACAAAGGAGGTTCGCATGGGAGTCCCTTTTAAGGATATTGTAGTATATCTGGATGGATCTGAGAGTTCGATGACAGCCGCTATGTATAGCATCAAGTTGGCAGTCGAACATCAAGCCAAGCTTACTGCAGTCTATGTGGTGAATACAAAAGCTCTCAGCGAGTTGGTCAAGGCAGGTATTTTTGTTGCGATAGAACGTGATGAGTATCAGCGTGACCTGCAAGCCGATGCGGACAGATACTTGCGGCATGTCGCCAAATTGGCGGCAACGAAGCAATTGGAAATTGATACGGTAAAGTTGGAAGGAGCTATCCATGTGGTGGTGAGGCAGCTGCTCAAGGAGCAAAAGGCCGATCTTCTGGTACTTGGGGGTATCACTGATATCCGCTCAAGACGAGAGGAGCTTTCCAGTGAGACCGATAGGATGATGCGTACGTCTCCATGCCCCGTTTTGGTGGTTCGGGACGATGACGATATCTGGCTTGAGTTTGAAGAGTAAGGAGCAGTACATGATTTTACTGGATGTTTTAGACAAGGATTTGGTTAAAGTTCCCCTTACTGCAAGTGACAAGCAAGGAATCATTACCGAGCTTGTTGAGGTTGTGGCTAACGCCAAAGGATACTCTACCCAGCAGTTTGAAGATATGTTGGAGGCTGTGCTCAACCGTGAAAGTCTCGGATCTACAGGCATAGGAAACGGCATAGCCATTCCGCATGCGAAGACCAATGTGGTGAAGCAGGTGACGATGGTCGTGGGGATAAGTCGCTTTCCTGTTGATTTTGCCTCCCCTGACGGACAGAAAAGCAGGATATTCTTCCTGGTGCTTGCCCCTTCCTCTGCAGCATCGGCACATGTCGAGCTTCTGGCTTCCATTGCCAGGACCTGTACCTCCAATGTTTTCAGGCGAATGCTTGAAAGTGCTAAGGACAAGGACGAGGTGGTAAGGCTTTTTATGGAATAATTGGGCCGCACTATGAAATCAAGTTGAGGGTAGGGACATTGCACACGCGGTGTCTCTCTCTTTTTTTACTCCTTCCTTCTTTGAAAATTCACCAGTGAAAATCAGTTGAACCGTTCTGCATATGGACTTTTTCTTTTTTCCCTTCTATGGTGATTATATCAACCTCAGAGGTATGTGTAGAATGCGGCAGATATCCACCTTTACAAAAGCCGAATCGGATTTGCTTGACCGGTGCGAAGCACTCCTTGGCGAATCTTCGGTGACATTATTTTCCCATCTCCAAGCTTTGCGTAGCGATGTAAAGCTGCTTTCTGAAATTGCCAACAGGTCTCCTTCCCCCAATCAGGACCTCAACGGTGAGATAGATGGCAGATCATGGAGAACGTTGGCTGAGAAGCTTAAGAACCAGGGCATCGATGCTGTGGTCAATCTGCCTGTTAAGGCAGTGGTGGGACGTTCTTTCCTGGTAAGCAAGCTTCATCTGTTCGGCTTTTTGGAGAAGATCTCCCATACACAGCCTTTGCTGGCTCCCTTACTGCCGACGATAGGGGATTGTTATCATAACACCCTTTTTGACCTGATGGCTGAAGATTTGTATGTATCGGTGATATCTGAAAGCAAAGGGAGCGAAACCTGGTTGCACCATGCTACGGAAGAGCTGATCAAGATGTGGGATTTTCGCACCAGTGTAAACAAGAGCGAATTCGCTCCGAATCTCAGGAAATTATGGATCGCACGGCATACCATAGTCCCCGTGCTCGGGACTTTGATGGGGACCGTAGAACTGATGCGGCTTTCGTTTGGCCTCTCATCCATATGGTACTCATTCATCATGTCCCAGACACAGAAAGAGGGGATGACCCATGCTCTGGAAGAGTATCTCTTTTCTCTTAGCTATGAGCAGATAAGCTTGCTCAGAGTCTATATGCAGGACCAGGGCCTTGCTGCCATCAGCAGGAGCCAGGCGCATAAGCTGCTTGAGGAGTGTGGTGAGTCCGTATTTGAAAAAGATGACTGCTCGTCTGCCATCCAGCTATATCGCTCTTTCCTGCAACGCCAGACCCTTGCAAAGGGCAGGCGCCTTACAGGGAGCAAAGGCCCACATAGGAGCCTTGAAGAGTATTTCCTGATATATCTTTGGGAAGTTGAAGAGGGCAAGGAGTAACATACCCCTTGCCCCCCCAGAGTTCCTAAAGCGCTAGGGTATAGATGTCATGGATCTCTTTCTCACCGAGAACCATCACACTTCCCAGTGTGCGTGTGCCGAAGAAGGTGCACTTCTCTGTCATCTCGTCGATCTGGGCCTTTGTCGGATTTACTCCCAGCTCCCTGATGGTGGTGGGCATTCCGATGCTCTTGAAGAAATCATCCATTGCTTGGATTGCAGCGAGGGCATCCTCCTCCGCATTCCCGCTCCTCTTGAGTGAAAAGACCCTCTCTCCGAACCTGGCAAATCTTTCGCTCTTGTTCTTGTACACATACCGTGCCCAGGTACCCCAAATGGCTGCAAGTCCTGCACCATGGGCAACATCAAACATACCTCCCAACTCATGCTCGAGCTGATGGGGGGCCCAGTCTCCTCTTGAACTGTTTCCAGCCCCGGTAAGGGAGTTGTGTGAAAGACTGCTTGCCCACATGAGGTTGGCGCGAGCATCATAGTCTGTGGGATTGTCCTTCAACACGAGTGCGAAGTGAATCACAGTCCTGAGCAGGCCTTCCGCTATCTCATCTGTAAGATACATGGTATCGCCTGCCAGGAAGTATCTCTCTATGGTGTGCATCATGATGTCCACAGCCCCGCTCATAGTCTGGTAGGTCGGCAGGGTATAGGTGAGTTCAGGATTGAGGATGGCAAACTTGCATCGCGAATACGAGGAGTTCGCTCCGCGCTTCAGATCACCGTCTTCGTTGGTTATGACCGATGAATCGCTCATCTCACTGCCGGCAGCAGCGATGGTAAGGACGCTTCCTATGGGCAGGCATCCTTGGATCTCCCTTTTTTTATCATAGAAGTCCCAGACCTCTCCCTCGTGATAAAGGCCGTAGCCGATGGCTTTGGCGGAGTCTATGGCTGAGCCTCCTCCTACTGCAAGGATGAAGTCGACACCTTCCTTTTTCCCAAGTTCAATGCCTTCATGCACCTTGGACAGCCTTGGGTTGGGAACAACTCCTCCCAACAGGACATGGTCTATATTCGCTTCCTTGAGGGATGCGACTATCCTGTCAAGCAGACCCGATCGCTTGGCGCTGGCGGAGCCGTAGTGCACCAGCACTTTCTTGCAATTCTGCTCCTGTATGAGCGATCCTACCTGATTCTCAGCCTCTTTGCCGAAAACCACTTTTGTAGGTGTATGGAACGTAAAATCTGTTGTCATCTGTATCCTCCGATTAATATCCGAAACTTTCGCCGACCAAAAGGACTTTGATCCTCTGTGGGAATTTTTGGTGTGAAAAGATTACATAGTTAGAACATATGGTATGTTCGCAAGCTCCGGCCCCTAGGGCCATCAGGTTGGTGTCACTCACTGTCGGGTTGAGACATTTGCCGTGGGTAGCGCAATGGGTGTCACAGTTGAGCCGCACTGCATTGGCAGGGGCCGCTGTCTGTTTTACCCTCACTGCAGCTGCCTCGAGGTCAGGGACTATCTTGTCCCACGATACGACCAGTATGACCTGCTTGGGCCCATAGAGCATCGCTGCGACCCTGTTTGAGTTGCCGTCCACGCAGTAGAGCTCACCGTGTTCGGTGACTGCATTGGCGCTGGCCAGATAGGTGTCGGCTGTAAAGCTTTCCATGAGTAACTGGTTCACTTCCTCAGAGGAGAGGCCCTTCTCATGTCGGTCGAGGAAGGTATATTCACCGCTGCGCAAAAGATCCAGCACTCCAGTCTCAGCAAGGCTGGCCGAGCCGCCCACCCCAATTTTTTCTTTAGGCTTCAGCAGTGTCCGTACTTTTGGCAGGAGGTCTTCCATCGAGGGGATGTAGTGTGCCTCCATATTGTTCTTGGTGAGGGCCTTGATAGTCCTTTCGACCTGCAGCTCCCTGATTTTTCGTTTGTTAGCATCCATTTTGAGTTCTCCCTTCCTGTATAGGATACCCCATATGAAGAGGTCTCTGCAAGAATAGGTTTGCCATACATTTGCTCTTGTGGTTTTTCGGCTAGGTTTCCTCCATGACTGGTTTGCTGCTTTCCCTGCGTATTTTGCTTGATGAAAGATGGGGAAATAATTGGTTGCTGAAAAGAGGTCGAATTTGCAATTTTCAAAGGGTCTGAACTGCTAAGCGCAGAGACTCAACCGACATCTTGCTTGCTGATGAAATTATGCAAAAGTCAGCAGCACATGCCAGGAAGTTGGCACTGGTACCCGCCGAATGAAAATTTTTTGTAAGGATTTTGCTGTTGGGTGCAACCGGGGGAATAGAAATATATTTATGGCTGTCAAACAAGAGACCGTGGAAAGGCTTTGTAATGCAAAACAAATCCAAGCCCTTACATATAAACGATATAAAATCGTAACTGATTTCTTTGTGCTTGGGAAAAAGTCTGTATGAGAAAGTGTTGAAAGACCTCACGGTTACCGCCGGCAGCCTGTCATTGTACCTTTGGAGTGTAAAACGGATTTCTTATATAAGTTGCATCCTGTGCTATTCAATCGTATCTTATAGGTAAGGAGCATCTATGAACATTACTTTTTTTGGCGCTGCGCAACAGGTGACCGGAAGTTGTACGCTAGTAGAG
>DUPO01000100.1 GCA_012838275.1 Spirochaetales bacterium | reverse complement strand
GATGTTAGAATCATTGGGGCTACCAATACCGATCTTCCCCAGCTCTGTAAGGAGGGCAAGTTCAAAGAGGACCTCTTGGACAGGCTCTCCTTTGAGGTGCTGTTCCTTCCTCCCCTAAGGAAACGAGAGGAGGACATCATGCTCCTCGCCAACTTTTTTGCCTCAAAGATGGCCTTGGAATGCGGAAAGAGCGATATGCCAAGGTTCAGCCCCCAGGTTGTAGAGCACCTCAAAGAGTATAGCTGGCCGGGGAACGTCCGGGAGCTGAAGAATGTGGTGGAGAGGGCTGTCTATCGTAGCGATTCCCCAACGATCGAAGAGGTTCAGTTCGATCCGTTTTCCAACCCCTATTCACCAGAGCCTCCTGAAACCAGGATTCCCGATAAAGAGCTTGATCTGGCCCGTTATGAACAGGCACGCGAAGAGCTTGAGCTCTCCTACTTGAGGAGTTCCCTTGAAAAGGGTAAAGGCAACCAGAAGGAAGCGGCCAAGTTGCTCAACCTTACCTACGACCAGTTCCGCGGGCTCTACCGCAAGTATAAGGATCAGTTGTAGATAATCCAAGAAAAGGAATTGAGCTGAAACCAGGGGGGAGAATTTCCACAAGTAATTTTTTAACTCTGTTTGCTACAAAAAAGAAACCTATCGGAGTTTTGTCATCCTTGCTTGTCCCAAATGTTGTATGGTATTTGGGACAACATTGGAGTTTCACATAAGATTCTTCAGGTCAGAAGTACACATTGCTAGCAGGAAAAAGAAGAACCAGGGACATTCTGAAATGCTCCTGGTTCTGAGTACGGTACACTACACTACACTACCTATGATTGGTTACGATCCCTACACTGTTTGGACTCTCACGTCAAAACAAACTGTTCCTCTCTTTCCTATCTTCCGGGCATCAGGAGTGCTGCACCGAGGTAAGCAATCCCTATGGGAACAAACCCCACCTTGAACAGGAGGATCACTGCAATAATGCGTAAGGCAATGGCTGGAAGCCCTGACCAGTTTGCCAGGCCTTCGAAGACACCCAACACATAGCCTGTGTGCTCCCTATAGAGCTTATGTGTCTCTCGGCGTGGATATTCCATTATTTCTTCTCCTTCATGGAGGCTTTCAGCTTTTCAAGCTCTTCCTCGATGGCACTGTCGTTTTCCATCTTGTTGAACTCGTCGCTGGTGGAACTCTTGCCATGATAGCTTGCCATCTCCGCGTCGGCCTCCATGCGCTCAATCTTGCTCTCCAGTTCGCTGAACTTACGGGCAAGGTCTGTGCTGTCACTGCTTTGTAAGGTTCTGGCTACCTGTTTCTTCTCTTTTGCACTGGTTGCGCGCTGGACAAGAATTTTCTGCTTGTCCTTCACTTCCTTCAGCTTGTCTGCGATCTGGGTAAGCTGGACCTCTTGGCTGGTAAGAATGCTTTCCAGGTTGAGCAGTTGCTCGTCTATCAGGCGAATCCTCTCAATGCAGCTTTTCTTCTCTGAGAGGGCCTCCCTGGCCAGGTCTTCACGCTTATTGGTAACAGCAAGCCTTGCACGCTCTTCCCATCGTTCGATGGCTTTGGTCAGTTCGTTTTTCTCTGTGATCAGGCTAGCTTTTTCTGCTTTGCGTGCAGCTGCTGAAGAGCGGGCCTTGGTATGGGTGTCTTGCAGTTCCGTAATCATGAGATTGATCATCTTTGCGGGATCTTCGATTCTGTCGAGGACACTATTTACATTTGAATTAAAAATGTCTGCGATTCTTTTGAACACGTTCATTATGGTCTCCTTCCGCCTCTTGAGGGCTTTGTGTCGGTACGCTAATAACAATGCAGAAGGCGTGCCAACTTTCAGAAATACCTGTTTGCACACGTAAGGGGGAGGGTTTTCCCCTCCGCCAAGCTTCAAGGATTGAGAATTTCCAAATATTTGGTAAAAAATGCCAAATAAGTTGGATGATTTGACCAGTTTGATACAAAAACTATTTCCAAGGGAACAAAGAGCTTTTGGAAAGAAAACCCTTACCAGTATTTGAATGCATTGATCCTGTCCCCCTTATTTTCCCTATCCTTCTTGTACCCACCGGCGCAAGCGTGTAGACTCTCTTTCATGAGTACCTTATATATGGTAGCCACCCCCATAGGAAACCTGGATGACATCACCTACCGTGCAGTTCAGACCCTGCGAAGTGTTGATGTCATCGCCTGTGAGGATACACGGCACACACAGAACCTGTTGCAAAAGTTCGACATTCAGAAACGCCTCATTGCCTGCCATGCACACAATGAGAGCAACTCCGCCCAAGGCATCGTAGCACTTCTCGAAGCGGGAAATGATATAGCCTTTGTCAGTGACGCCGGGACTCCCGGTATCAGCGATCCCGGCCTCCGGGTCGTAAAGGCAGTGCGTGATGCTGGCTTTACGGTGGTACCCATCCCCGGGCCTTCTGCTGTCGCTACGTTGATTAGTGTGGCAGGGTATGTGGGAAAGAGCTTTACGTTTGAAGGTTTCCTCTCCCCCCGCAAGGGAAGGAGGACCAAACGCCTTACTGAACTGCTTGAACGCAATGAAGCTTTTGTCATCTACGAATCACCCTTTAGAATCGTCAAGACCCTTGGCGAAATAGCCGCTCTTGATCCATTGCGCCAGGTAGTGGTGGGACGTGAGATGACCAAGAAATTTGAAGAGTTTCTGGTAGGAAGTGCCGATGAGGTCTCAGCGATACTCTCTGGGAGGCAATCGATAAAAGGGGAGTTTGCCCTCTGCGTAGCTCCCATTGAGGCATCTGATACCGATGATAACGATAGCGAAGCTTAAGACACTCAAGGATCGCACTTGTGTGCGGAAGTGTGCCCTGCTTTTTCATGGGCAGGCCAAGAGAGTGCTTCAAGGCCATGAACCCGACTACAGGTATATGAGTGATCTCTGTTCGATGTTTTCTTCACCCCAGTTTCTTTCTGTTCTCAGTGAAGAACAGCTTGCAAGTATGAAAAGCTATGCCTCTTCGCTTCCATCCGCCTCGTTGTCCTCTCTTCCCTTTATCCTGGAAGACATGCACCATACTCTGCTCTCAGCTCTGGGCAGCGAACCCTCCGACTGGGACTTTGTTGACAGGGAGGGGGCATTGGACCTGTCCAAGCGTAAGGTTTTGCCGCACATCCTCATTTTGGACCGCCTGCGTTCTCCCTTCAATGTGGGATCGATCTTTCGTAGTGCCGATTCATTTGGCATTGAGCAGATATGGCTGGTGGAGGGGACAGCCTGCGTAACCCATCCCCGTTCTATCAAGAGTGCGAGAGGGTGTGTTGATACTGTTACCTATCGGTATTATTCGGAGGCAGCCCTAATCGAAAAGCTCCATTGCTCATCAATGCCCTTGTTTGCCCTTGAGCTGGGAGGAGAGGAGTTGGAAAGGTTCCCTTTCCCCCCTTCCGGAGCTGCCGTCATAGGCAGTGAGGAGATGGGGGTGAGCCCCGCCTTGCTGGCACTCTGTGATCAGAGCCTGGGAAGGGTCTCGATTGCCTTAGGGGGGACCAAAGGCTCGCTGAATGTCTCGGTGGCTTCGGGCATCATGCTGCAGAGATGGTACTCTAGGACCTGCTAGAGGTCACCGCCTGGTACATTTTCCTAAGCCTGTCCTCAATCTCAAAGTTGAAGTTCCCTGCACTGTAGTTGCCTTTGGCATTGCGTATGCCGACAGGCCTTCCTGTGAGGATACGCATCCCCTCATCAATAGTGGTGATCGGGTAGATGTGGAACTTTTTCTCCTTGATGGCTTCAAGGACTTCATAGGAGAGTATCAGGTTGCGAACATTCTGAATGGGGAGTATCACACCCTGCTTGCCGGATAGCCCGGTGGTAAGGCAGGTCCGATAGAATCCTTCTATCTTCTCGTTAATCCCTCCGACAGGCTGGATCATACCCATCTGGTTCACCGAACCTGTAACGGCTATATCCTGACGTACAGGCAGCTCACCTATTGCAGAAAGAAGAGCATACAGTTCCGAAGATGACGCGCTGTCCCCATCGATCTCAGCATAGGACTGCTCAAAGGCAATACCTGCATAGATGGAGAGTGGGAAGGTCCGGGCATAGTGCTTGCGCAGATACCCTTCCAATATCAAGAGACCCTTGTCGTGTATCTCGCCGCTGAGTCCAGCCTCATGCTCAATATTGACTATCCCTTCGCTTCCTGGGGCCACACTGGCGGTAATGACCGTCGGGGTGCCGAAGGAGGAGGCTCCCCTGTCCATCACAGCAAGACCGTTTACCACCCCGACCTTGGTCCCTGTCAGGCTGATGATCATCTCGCCGTTGAGGATCTCCTCGTTGATACGGGTCTCACTTATGCTGCTGAAGTAGTCACGTTCCTCATTCGCCCTGAGGATGAGAGCCTTATCGATGATTTCCTTGCTCTCTGCCTCAGCCCAGTAGTTGGCTTCGATGATGATGTCGTAAAGCTGGGAGAACTGGGTAGTGAGTTCCGTGCGGGATTCGGCATACCAGGAACTGTAGCGCAGTATCTGGGACAAGGCTGAATTGTCGAGAGGCCGGCAGCTGTTCCTTGTTGCAAAATCGTTCAGGTTCGCTATGGTTTTGGCGATATGTTCCTTGGTGGCTGGCATGGAGTAGTCAAACTGGGAAGAGACCTTGAAAAGATTCAGAAACCTCTCATCATGTTCGGTCAGCACATCGAAGGTATCCTCACTCCCCATGAGAATGACCTTTACCGGGATCTTGGTCATTTGGGGTCTGACAAGGCCTTTGCGCAGCTCCCCCTTGACCAGGAGGTCGGCCTGTAGGGCGAGGGCCGATGCATCGAGATACCGCTTTAGCGAATCCCAAAGGCCCTCCTCAGAGAGAAGCTCCTCTGCATTGATGACGATGAAGCCGCCTTCAGCCTCCAACAGGGAGCCTGCATGCAGGCCCAGGTGGGCGAAATCATGCTTGTCGTCGAGGGTGCCGAAGAGGTTGGAGAAGGTTGGGTAGTTCTCTATCACCAGCGGTCTTTTGCTTGTCTTGCTATGGTTGACCAGGAGGTTTACCCGATACTTGCGGGGAAAGGATTCCTTCTTGAGTTGTTCGTCGCTGAGGTGCTTGATGTGGGAAGCCTGACGTTTCAAATCAAAGAGGATGTGGTTGAACTGTACCGATAGGGTCGGGGTGTTGAACTCCCGTTGCAGATCTTGAAGAAGCGCGGTCGCCTTCTCTAGGAAAGTTGTGCGATCTTGGGCAAGGATTGTTATCTTCTGACTGAAAAGTTCCATTGCATCAGAGAATTTCTGACCCTCCTTGGGTGGGAAGGTGAGGGCAATGGGAGAGTCCGGTTGGAGGAAGTTGTAGGCATAGACGATGTCCCTCAAGACCGACGTATCAGACCTGAACTGCTCGACGCTTGCTTTTATCGCATCGAGCCTGCCGCTTCCCGAGTTTCCGCTGACAAAGAGGTTGTACCCCCCTTTCTGTATTGCAAGCCCCATCTCAAGTGAGCGCAATGCACGTGGCTGGCCCACAATGGTGGGGCTCACAGCAAGATTCCTGCACTCTTCTATGAGCGTTTCTGCATAATCAAAAGTAGCCTCCTCATAGGGAAGCCTCTGTATCTTCGTTACTTTTTCAACCATGTCCGAACTATAGGAGGTGGAACAAATCAAGTCAACTCTTTATACTAAGACCCATGAGACGAAATGAATTGGTTACATACCTAGACGAGTACCTTTCTACCGGGCTTTTTGCACCCTTCGACCCATCGCTCAACTCCCTGGTTGTCGGGGGACCTGACAAGGAGGTATCCAAGATAGCCTTCGCTGTCGATGCCTGCCAGAGGACCTTCGATTTGGCCCTTGAATGGGGAGCGGATATGCTCATCGTTCATCATGGCCTGTATTGGGGAAGACCCATGGCCGTGACAGGAGCGCATTACAGTCGCATCAAGACCCTGATTGAGGGGAATTTGGACCTCTATGTTGCACATCTTCCCCTTGATGCCCACCCGGCTGTCGGCAACAATGCCGTCATGGCTTCCCTGCTTGGGCTTTTGGAGATACAACCATTTGCACAGTTCAAGGGGGTGGACATCGGTTTGAAGGGAACACTTCCCAAGGCCCTTGGTGCAAAGGAAATCTCCGATCTCCTTGGCTTCACCAAGCCTGTCATCCTACCTTTCGGACCACCTGCGATCAGTAGTGTGGGCATTGTCAGCGGCGGAGCCAGCAGTGATGTGCATACTGCCCTTGCAGAGGGTCTGGACTGTTTTATCACCGGCGAGTGTGAACACCAGGTGTACAACGACTCTCTTGAGCAGGGCATCACCGTGATCGGGGGAGGCCACTACGAAAGCGAGGTTTTTGGGGTCCAAGCCCTTGCTGACCACCTTGCCTCTTTGTTCGGCTTGCAGATTCTCTTCCTCGATCATCCCACTGGTCTGTAGGAAAAGGGGAAAGAGTGTAGTATAGTGGCCCGTATGGAAAAAAAAGAACCAAGCAGGGCAACGCCTCTGTTGCTTACCCTTGCAATTGTTATTGCCGACCAGCTCTCCAAAGCCTGGATAGTTGCCCATATACCTGAAAACAGTATAGGGTTCCGGTTTCTTGGGGACTTTCTTGCTATTGTGCATGTGCGCAATACTGCCATCGCCTTCAGCATGGGAGTCGGATTGCCTATAGTGGTAAAGCTTGTGGGATTCATTTTCCTGCCGATTCTCCTCCTCGTCGGGATAAGCATGCTATACTTCTCCAGGAAAGTTGAGATCACCCGCCTGCAAAGGTGGACCCTGGCGCTTTTTCTGGGCGGGGGGATTGGAAATCTGATAGATAGGATCTTCCGCTCATTTAGAGTGGTCGATTTCATCAGTGTGAAGGTCTATGGGTTTTTGGGCTTTGAGAGATGGCCGACATGGAACATCGCCGATGCTTCCCTAGTGGTCAGTGGAATCCTTATTGCCATTACTATCCTGTGCACTCCTACAAATAAGAAGGAAACGAACGATGTCTAAGAAATCAAACACTCTCTGGTTCATGCTAGCTGCTACAATCCTTAACATTGTGCTTATGCTCATCCTGTTCTTGATCTGTTTTATCCTCATCACGCGGTTTGTAGACCCTACAAGCTCCCTGGTTCCCCTGTGGCTGGGGCTCTCCTTTCTGGTGAGTATCGGTGGAAGCTTCTGGCTCTATTCGGTCATCATCAAATGGATGACAAAGCGTTTTGACCTTGAGGAAAAATTGGCACCTCTCTTTGCTAGAAAGAAAAAAAAGCCACGTCGTGAGGATTAGCAGCGATGCTTCCCACAATAGGATCTCTTACCAGCATTTCCTGGTTTCCTTTCAGTGACAAGCCTGTAATCCAAAGCTTGTGGTATATGCCACGGCTCTGCGATCCTTTTTTTCTTTTCCCTGAAGATAGTCCTGACGGCAAATGGCATCTTTTCGGTCATACATGGGTCGGCATAGAGCACTTTACCAGTGAGAATGGGATATCTTGGCAACCAAGGAAAATGATCGAACTCAGAGGGCACTCACCATCCATATTCCGCCAGGATGGAATGTGGTACCTGCTCTATGAGAAGCACGATGCATCGTTTGTCTCCTTAAAAAAAAGGCTGAGGGGGAAGCGGGGTGAGAAGAACAAGTCCAGTCGCTTTGAGATACGCTCATCCAGTGACCTTATCATTTTCAGCGAACCCAAGGTCATCCTGGACAGCAAGGATGTCCCCTTTGCTGGGGATGGATTGAAAAAACCCAGGATATCCCGTCCTCAGCTGTTTCGGGACAAGGAGGGCTACCGCCTGTATTTCGGGGCCTCACACGTGGTTCTCTCCGACACAAAGCAAAAAGCCACAAGGCATTTTGCCTTGGCCATGAGCTCCTCCCTTGAAGGTCCCTATGCCCTGGCCAATGAGAGTGATCCCTTGCTTTCTGCCGACCCCGATGACCCTTACCGCAATATGGCATGTGGGAGCATCAAGGTGTTACAGGCCTCAGACGGCTATGTGGGTTTCGAATGCGCGATGCACTGGGACAAGAGCCGGGCGAAGACAACCTCCTCGCTGTTACAGATCGAAAGCAGTGACGGCCTTCTCTGGAAGCCGTCCTTCCGCTCGGTGGTATTGCCTACACCCGAACGCGGATGGGCCAGCCGGTATATTGTCAGCTGTGATCTCCACTACAAGAGTGCGGAGGGGTGTTGGTACTGTTACTACTCGGCAAACACCTATTCTAGATTCCCATTTGTCCGGGAATCCATCGGCCTGCTTCTAGGTAAGGACCCGAGTCTCAGGAAGGTATTC
This sequence comes from Spirochaetales bacterium, assembly GCA_012838275.1. Lineage (GTDB taxonomy): Bacteria > Spirochaetota > Spirochaetia > Sphaerochaetales > Sphaerochaetaceae > Sphaerochaeta. Next base: position 1,551 of record DUPO01000100.1, on the reverse strand, counting down.
CACTAAGTTTTTCGCGTTTCTCCCATCGGGTAGTCCCTTCCCATACCACCGTCATGCTCCCATCCTCCTCACTCCTGACTATCTTGTGATAGAGCACTCCCTCACTGCCTGAGAATGCCTCTTTATCGAGACTGCCGGATACTACGGTGATGTCATCACCGCTGAAGGTTTGCCGAATCCAGGAAACATCCGCTTCAGCAACCTTCGCGCGGTCGCGAAATGATGCGGGAAGACTTTCCAAGGCCCAGTTGAGATAGGAGATGTTGTTCACATGCTGGTTGCTGTCGGTATCAAGGTACTGGATCTTTGGCTTGTAGGTGACCAGTGTGGTGCAATTGGAGTCGTCATAGGTAGTTCGTGCGGTCAGGGAGAGGTCCATCTGCATCTCGGAAGGAGGCAGCCCTATCCGCTCGCTCATCCTGCCGGGACGGCAGGGTCTTCCCCGCTCCAGGTCAATGAGCGCCCAGTATGTCTTGGCAGTGAAGAGAGGCTCGTGGTGTTCGTCAAACGAACGGACCACCCGGGGAAGATGGAGCCTGATGGGCTCTTGCGCCCAAGTCTCGACATGAAGCTGCTCAGGCCAGTGGGAATATCGGTGCACTTCTATCTTGCTTCGGGTAATGACCCAGGTCTTCCCCTCCTCGTGAAGGGTTGGGATGCTGCACCCTCGAACTGCTGAATGGTTTCCAGCCGCTTCCTGTACGATTTGAAAGTAGAATGCAAGCCGTGCATCAAAGAAGCGGTCAGTCTCGTAGCTGTACGTAGTGAACAGGCTACGCGCTCTGTTAAATTCGTCGATGCTCACTGTCTCATTCTTCATTCGATTCTCCCGGTTCCTTTGTTTTCTTATAAAAACGGAGCATGCTGCGCCCATACTTGCGTTCATCGTTGAATTCCAGGTTCCCAATCTGTTTTGGCCAACCTTTTTTTTCTTCAGAGGGGTAGTGGATGATAAAGAGGCCTCCCTCAGTCAGCAGGTCAGCCTTATCCACCGCCTTGGCGAGGTCGACCTTGCCAGACATGGGGAAGGGTGGGTCGGCATAGACAATGTCGTACTGGCGTTTCGCTGTGGGAATGAATCGGTTGACGTCGGTCATGAAGAGCTGAATCTCGCTTTCCACCATGCTCAAATTCTTCAGGATGGTTGCCTTCTTCTGACGGTCCTTCTCCACCACATGTACCAGGCTTGCTCCTCGTGAAGCGGCTTCGATGCCTACGCACCCGCTTCCTGTGAACAGGTCAAGCCAGGAGAGCCCTTCAATGTTACCCAATATGGAGAAGAGGGACTCCCTCATCATATCCATGGCGGGTCTGATGATTCCTGGAGGACAGGTCACTGTCCTTCCCCTATAGATGCCTCCGGTTATACGCATTGCTTACCCCTATCTTACCTATAATAGGTATTCGCCACCCTTTGTGCAAGGTGGTCAATTTGCCTCGATGCTCTCCAAGGCGAAGGGAGGTGCTTCCGCTAGGGTTCTTCTTATCACAGCATGCTCAGCCTCCAAGAGAGCCGGATCCTTTTCAAGAATCCTGTCGGCTTCTGCCCTG
>DUPO01000099.1 GCA_012838275.1 Spirochaetales bacterium | reverse complement strand
TTGGGCTATACTATTATATATTAAGGAGTTAAATTTGATTATTGGCTTAGATATGGGTGGAACCCATATAGATGGAGTCCTTATACGGGATGGACAGGTGGTTAAGACGCATAAGAAACCTGTCGACAGGGATGACCTTTTCTCTACCATCTGGAGCACGTTGGAAGAGATACTGCAGGGTGCCGATCCCTCTGCGATCAAGAGGATTAACCTGAGCACAACCATTTCAACCAACGCGATAGTGGAACAGACGACACAGCCTGTAGGGATGATCGTGCAACCGGGGCCTGGCATCATCCATGACTTTTCCTCTTGCAAGGGTGTGGTCCAAACTGTTTCAGGGTATGTGGATCACCGTGGGGTTGTCGTCGATGACTTGGATATGGCCCAGATCGACAAGGCATTTTCAGCTTTTGAGAAGGAAAAGATCCTCAACACCGCTGTGATCAGCAAGTTTTCCACAAGGAATCCTGACCACGAGACCTCTATCGGAAGCAAGCTTCTAAAGAAGTTCGGCCAGGTCACTCTCGGGCACAGGATGTCCGGGACCCTGAACTTTCCCCGAAGGGTATTCACCTCCTATCTCAACTCAGCAGTTTCCACCCAATTTGAAACCTTTCTCAGGCACATGGAGGCTTCCCTTGCTAAAAAGGGAATAAGCGCACCCCTGTACATACTCAAGGCTGATGCAGGGACCATGGAGAGGCAAGGTGCCTTAGAGAAACCTGTGGAAACCATACTCTCCGGTCCTGCCGCCAGTTTTTTGGGTATGAGCGCCCTGATCCCGGGAGGCGAGGATGCGATCCTTCTGGATATAGGGGGGACAACCACCGATATATTCTTTCTTGCCGATGGCGTCCCGCTGTTTGAGCCCTTGGGTGCGACCATTTCCGAGTACAGGACACTGGTACGTGCGATATACAGCGTGTCTATCGGTATGGGAGGGGACAGCAGCATCACCGTTGAGAACGGTAAGCTGAAGATAGGCCCCCTAAGAGTGGGGAGGGCCTATGCCTTTGGTGGGGAGTATCCCACACCAACTGATGCGATGATCTGCCTCGGCCTAATCAAGGTCGGCCGTGAGGAAAAGGAGAGGGCAGAGGTCTCTATGTCCGCCCTTGCCAAGGAGCTCGCCCTTAGCGGTGAAGAGGCAGGCATGCTCATTCTCAGAACCATGGCAAGCCGCATCAAGGCCAAGACAGACGATCTGCTGCTGGGAATAAACAGCAAGCCGGTATACACCATGAAAGAGTTGCTGCATGGGAAAAAGGTCCTGCCCAAGGCTGTGCATATCATCGGGGGACCGGCTGAGGCTTTGGCACCTCACCTGCAGGAATCCTATGGCATTCCTTGCCGTTTCCCTAAGGACTACAGCGTTGCCAATGCCATAGGTGCGGCTCTGGCCAGACCTACTGTTGAGATCACCTTGTTGGCAGACACGGCCTTGGGGAGGCTGTCGGTTCCGGAGCTTGGTCTTTTTGAGAGGGTCGGCAGGGACTACAGTTTGGAAAATGCAAAGGAAAAAGCAATGCAACTGGCTGGTGAAGCTGCAACCGCCATGGGTGCTGATGAGGCATCCTTGGAGATTGAGATCACAGAGGAGAGTAGTTTTACCATGGTTAAGGGATTTTCGGCAATTGGAAAAAACATACGGGTCAAAGCACAGATAAAACCGGGAATCATAGAAAACCTAAGGAGTGAGACACTACATGAAAGCTAACAAATCTCTAGGATTGGTATTTTTCCCTGCCTTTGACTGGGCGATCAGTCCGACTCACCCTGAAAGGGAGGAGAGGCTCCTCTATACCCAAGACCAGATTTTTGAAGAGGGAATCCAGGACATCGAAGGCATAAAGATGTACAACCCGATGCTGGCAACGGAAAAAGATATCCGGAGGGTTCATTTCTGTATTCCTGATGTCTCTTCGCGCGTAACGGAGAGTCATCTGATATCTTCAGGAGGCGCTATCAGGGCGGCTCTTGCCGTGATGAACAAAGAGGTCGAATCAGCCTTTGCCCTTGTGCGTCCACCTGGTCACCATGCCCACAGGATCGTGTATGGGGACAGGGGTTTTTGTGTGACCAACATTGAGGCTATCATGCTTGAAAGGATACGGGCAGAGTTCGGCCCTTTAAGAGTTGCCATTGTCGATACTGATTGTCACCATGGTGATGGGACAGAAGATATCTACTACAATGATCCCGAGACGCTTGTCATCTCCTTCCATCAGGATGGAAGGACCCTGTTTCCAGGAACCGGCTTCATCAATGAGTTCGGAGGTCCCTCAGCATATGGGTATAATGTGAACATACCCCTGCCTCCCAATACAGCTGATGAAGGGTTTCTCCATGTGCTTAACAGTGTGGTGATGCCGATCCTGGATGACTACAAGCCTGACCTTATCATTAACTCAGCAGGTCAGGACAATCACTACTCCGACCCCATTACCAATATGAACTTCAGCGCCCAGGGGTATGCGAAGCTCAACCATATACTCAAGCCTGATATAGCCGTGCTCGAAGGCGGGTACTCCATAGACGGGGCTCTGCCTTATATCAATGTCGGCATCATCCTTGCTATGGCCGGGCTGGATTTTTCACAGGTGAAGGAGCCCGATTACAATCCGGCTGAGCTACGCCAGGACAAGGAGATTACGGAGTATGTCAAAAGACTCTCGGATACTGTCCTTTCCAATTGGAAACGAAAGGGTGCTCTTTGGCAGAAAGAGTATGGTGGGTTGGACAGCTTTGAAAAGAAAAAACAGATCTATTATGATACCGACGGCATCCTGGAGCAGCAGGTCCAGCATTTCATACGATGTAAGGAGTGCTCGGGATACAATTGGATAGACTCCTCATCCGATAGCTCTTTCAAGGTCCTGGCCATTACCATCCCAAGGGATGGGTGCAAGGCTTGTGTGGATAAGGCATATGGAATGTATAGGGATGCTCGCTCCTCTTTCACCAATGTCTATCTGCAGGATAGGGTCCATGATGAGTACTTAAGCAAATGATAGGCAAACAGGCTCTTTGACACTGGTCATGGAGACGGCTTTTCCAGGTACTCCCGAATAGGGATCGATGGGGAAGACCGCGATCGAGTCTGAGGAGGCGTTTGCCACAAGTAGCCACTTGTCATCAGCAGAGAGAGTGAAATTCCTTGGTTCCTGTCCCAATGTAGGGGTGTAGGATACAAATGTAAGCATGCCTGTCTCACTGTTGACAGCATACGTTATTATGCTGTCATGACCTCTGTTTGAACAATAGAGGTACTTGTTGTCTGAAGAGAGGTGCAGATCGGCTACAGTATTGGCAAAATGGAAACCAGAAGGGATGGTGGCAATGGTCTGCAGGTGGGTGAAACAGCTGTCGAACTTGTCGATGCGGTAGGCAAGCACATGGTTGGAGAGCTCTCCTGCGACATAGAGGTATCGCGAACCTGTGCTGAGTGCCATGTGACGCGGACCTGTTCCCAGAGGCACTTTCTTGAAGGATGGGAAGCTCCACTCGGGTTTGCTGTAATGGATGATACGATCGAGCCCTAGGTCAGCTACAAAGAGGTTTTTGGAATCTGATGTCCATAAGGCCGAGTGAATGTGGGAAGCCTCTTGACGATTTTTGATAAATCCCACTCCAGAAAACTTTTTGTAGTAGGCTACGGAGGCAATGGTGCCGGTAGGGTCCAATGCATAGAGGGTAAACACCCCATCACCGTAGTTGGAAAGGGCAAGGAACTCCCTGTTTGGTGACAATGCCAAATGACAGGGGGAGCTGCCTCCTGAAAGGACAGTACTGACCAGGGTGAAAGGATCGGAGGCGTGAGGATCAAAGAGAAAGGTCTGCACAGATCCCTCTTTTTCTCGGATTTCACTGACAGAGTAGAGTAGCGACGCCTCCTTGTTGAACGCCTGGAAGGTAGGCATGTCTATCCCGTAATGGGAGTGCAGCAAAGATAGCTGGCCTGCTACTTCATCAAAGGAGTAGAGGGAGAGCCCTGCTTCAGTGGATGGGACACGCGATCCTACTATCAGGTATTTTGTTGCCATGGTGCACCTCGCTTTACCAGTATTGTAGCATGGGATGAGGGAAGGGGGAAAACAGACTTAAAAAATACCATGTGTATGCGTGTATCACAGATAATTTCTGTAACAACAAGGGAATTAGTGGTATGTTAATGTTAATACTTGATCAAAAATAAATGAATCAAAAAATGTCCGGAGAATACATATTATGAATGATATTAAAGATCGAATTTTGGAAATACGTAAAAAGGAAGCTCTTACCCAAAAGCAATTTGCTGAGAGCCTTGGAATTACTATGTCATATGCAAGCAGAATAGAGCGGGGTGTTTCCACACCTTCTGAATCACTACTGAGACTTATATGCCTTGCGTATAAGGTTCCTTTAGGATGGTTGCAAACGGGAACAACAAGTAAGGAGCAGGCTAATTGCAGTAGTCCTCTAGGTTTCGACATAGCGCTTCTGAAAGATGTCGTTTCATTTCGTGATGAACGAGATTGGAAGAAGTTTCACACTCCAAAAGACCTTGCTATTTCCCTATCTTTGGAAGCTGCCGAACTATTAGAGTGCTTTCAATGGTCAGGTGCTGACCTCAAGGTAGATGGCAAGCTTGAGCAGATGAAGGATGAACTTGCCGATATTTTCATCTATGGGATTTTGATGGCCTCTTCTTTGAATATTGAAATTGGAACTATCATTCAAAATAAACTGAAGAAAAATAGGAAAAAGTATCCGATAGACAAGTCGTATGGCAATGCAAAGAAATACTCCGAATTTGATTAGGGCAAGCCAAATAATCAATAGATAAGCACATCTGTTCTTTTTGTGTGGTATATTGAATTACATATGTTTGTGGAGGGTCTGCTTGTGTTGGTGTATTCAGGAGATAAACGAGAATTCCTTGATGATGTCTTTAATGACCAGATTGTAGAAAAAATAGAAGATTGTCTTTTAAGTCGAATGGGAAGAACTGTTGGTCAGAGTGAGATGCGGTCATGGCAGAACTCAATGCAGTTTATGTATAAAGTTCTTCTTGATGAAGAGATACCTTCCGACTCTGGAGTCGCTATTGAATTTAACATTCCACAGACAAGCAAGCGTGTTGATTTTATATTATCCGGTCTTGATGATGAAGCTAATCATCAGGCAGTTATAATTGAATTGAAGCAATGGAGTGAAGTCCATCCCGTTCATAACATAGAGGCTTTGCTGAAAGCTGGATCCAAAGGCGTGGAAAACAAGGTCGAGACATATTTAGGTAGAGGTCTTACAGAGACGGTTCATCCATCTTATCAGGCTTGGTCGTATAAGACGTTAATTAATGATTTCAATGTTAACGTTCAAGAGGTCCCGATTAATCTCCAACCCTGTTCCTACTTACATAATTATACGCGAAAAAAGATAGCAGATCCTCTTTTTCTCCCTCATTTCAGTCAGTATATAGAAGAGGCTCCAGTATTCTGTAAAGGGGATGCTGCAAAACTCCGATCTTTCA
>DUPO01000098.1 GCA_012838275.1 Spirochaetales bacterium | reverse complement strand
TGTTACGTGTTTAATCATTTTCATCTCCTATGATATATACTATACAAATAATATCTCTTATCGTATAGATAAAGTAATACTTTTATTTGATAATGGCAACTACTTACAAGGAGAAATCTATGTACCCATTGCTTGATCTCCATTGTGACACCCTTTATGCCCTGCATAAAAATCCTTTGGCTGGAAACCTTTTTTCTAATACCCTCCATGTTGACATCGCTAGGATGAAAAAAGGAAGTCATGTCACCTCATGTTTTGCAATCTTTGTTGATACAGATGAATCTTTTTCCCCGTGGAAGGCCGCCTGTGACCTACACTCGCTGTTCATTGCCTCTTTACAGGCGAATACGGATCATATCCAACAGGTCTGCACTACCGAAGAATTGGTTCAAAATCCCCTTGTAGGAGCTATGCTCACCTGTGAGGAGGGTCAGATTCTGGAAGGGGACCTCTCTCGCTTGAAGATACTAAAGGATTGGGGGGTTACGATGGCAAGTCTCACGTGGAATCATGAAAATGACTTGGGCTACCCTCATACAAAAGCTGATATGCCTCTCAAGACCCTGGGCATTGAGGCGGTATCTGAGATGGAGAGACTCGGTATTGTTGTTGATGTATCCCACCTCAGTGATGCAGGATTTTATTCGGTGGCAGAACATGCAAGGAAACCTTTTGTAGCTTCGCACTCCAACAGCCGCGAATGTACTCCCGTTTCAAGAAACCTCAGTGATGAGATGCTGCGCATCTTGGGGGAGGCTGGAGGAGTTGCGGGTCTTAATTTTTGTCCGTCCTTTCTCTCCTCTGACAAGCAGAAGAACCATATCAGTGATATGGTGCGCCACGCAAAGCATATGCACAATAAGGGAGGAAGCGGTATCCTAGCTATAGGAACCGACTTTGACGGCATAGGAGGAGATCTTGCGATTGAGGATATTGCAGGGATGGAAAGGTTGTGGGATGCCCTTGTACAGACGGGGTTCACCAACAGTGATCTGGAAGGTATGTGGCAGAAGAACGCCCTGAGGGTGTTCAGCGCATAGTACGAAGTAGTGTCTTGTCCTCATCACTTACCCTGAAGGACTCAATGCACTTCTGTATAGCTCTTTTTCGCACCACTTCATTGAGGACCCCTTTATGGAGATAGGGGATGGCCCTATCTCGCTGCTTTGCAACAGCTGTTGCAAAGGCCCATGCAAGCCCCATATTCACATAGTAATGCTCACTTTGCACTGCCTTGAGTAGCTCTAATACCTCTGGGGTATACTCATCTGTGAGGTAGTTGGTCATCAGGGCGATAGTTGCGAAACGAATATCCCAAGGATTGGATGAATCTAGGTAGCCCTTGATCAAGGGCCAGTACTCCTTTCGGTTGTGTTTGGGTTCTGTAAAACTTGAGCAGAGGCAGTCATTGCTTGCCCAGCTGTCATTGTAGGCCAACAGCTTGCCCAGATAGTGGGTGTTGCCCTGAATATCAAGCTTTATCAGTCCAAACAACTTGTAGGCGAGGATGACCTCTTCATAGCAGACAGAAGGATACAGAAAAAAATCATCGAGAAATGATACTCCTTCTGCCTTAGCAAGTTCCTTTGCCAAGGCAGTTAGGAGGGGGACCCTGACGCCTAATA
>DUPO01000097.1 GCA_012838275.1 Spirochaetales bacterium | reverse complement strand
ACTTCCCAAGGAACCGGAGGTGGCGATCTCGATCCCTTTGTACGGTCTTGTTTCCCGTATGGACTTGGACCTCCCTTGGTCCAAGTTCAAGACGATTATAGATTTCAAGAAAGAAAAACCTGTAGATAAAGACATGGCCAAGATGAACGACCTCCTGAAACATCTGATGGAGGCACAAAACACCGGCAAAGCCTTTGATGCGAAAGCGTACAGCAAGAGATCGGGGTTGGCCCTGGAAGTGATCGAAGGGGTCATCGCAACGGTGCAGGACTCCTATGCAAAGAACATGCCCAGATACGAAGTGCCTCCAGAAGATGCAAAATATGAACTTTCAGGCTGGCCTGTCCCCCCTCCAACAACACGAAGGCTTTTCTCCAACAGCCTCGTGGACTCGGACATCTTCGAATTCGATGAAGGACCGAATACCATACAAGCGTTTAATGTGCTTACAGGCGGACAATACAATGAGGATTTCTTTGATATGGGTTTGTTGGAATTCATCGAGATCCTGTTTCTTGATGCCTTTGATGACTACCGCTTCACCTGTATGCTGATGAACACCTTATTCTGGATACTATTTCACAAAGGCAAGGAGTGGCTTCCCGTGCGCAGCTACGCCATCGAGATGCTCAAGCTGTTTCCCCATCCCATTCAAGAGGCCTATCCGGATGCCGAACAGTTTATAGAGGAGTTCAGCACCTTCACCAAGAAGTACCTATGCACCCGAGGTATCTGTTCATTGTCGAAGAGGCCTCTGGGTACAGAAGTGAAGAAAGGAGCCTATGTCATTAAGGGCAGTGACGCCTTCTTCAGTCTGGTGGAAGGGATACATGTCTGATAAAAAAAACAGAGCCTAGAAAATACAACTACGATGCCTTGTATGGCGGTAAGGGAATGTATGCTTTCCAAAATTGCTTGTCCAACGAAGAAACTCTTCTTATCTGGAGTCGGAGGGGATGAGAATAAGAAGAGGTTCTCATACCTGGGGTCAAATGTTTATAATAGGATGAACTGCCAATTCCTATAATTGATTGTAGCCAAACAGACTCTTCTTTTTTGTTACGGAAGCACCTTACAGACTGCCTTGGGCTTCATTGCCAGAATAGTCTTCATCAGGACATGAACGGTTGTCCCTGGATTTATGGGCAACTCATCACTACCTATCCTACTTTTTTCAGATTGCTCAATAGCGAATCGGACATGTTCCCGGTAATCATCTTCTTGAAGATTTGCCTTGTTGTATGAACCAAGCAATTTCCTAATCATAGGCTCAATTTCCTTACTTTTTGGAATGCCCTCAAGTGGCATTTCAGCAAAATGCAGATAGAGCCAAAGTTCAAAACAAGGGGAACTGACGACCAATTGAATGGGCTTCTTCTGAATCTTTTTATGAATTACTTCTTTTATTTGGTTCGGATAAGGCCATCTATCTCTATCAATGACTAACCACAGAGTGTCGCCTTTTTGCAGCTTGTATTTTTTTACAGCCTTTTTCAGACCATCAAGAACATACACAGGAGCTGAACAACCATTTTCAGAGGGAATCACTTCCAGTTTTACCCGTGCATGCTGTAAAAAACTGAAAGCAAAATACTGTGCCTCCGTCTTAGAACCTTCACAAGCAATAAAACACAAAGAAGCATCTCGAAATGGGGTAGATGGCTTTGTAAATTGCAGAGAAGGTCGTTGAACATGGGTTTTCCTTGCCATAGCCCTACTTTAACCTCAACCCATTTCCATGAAATATCGGAATTGCCCCAAATCGCCCTTCCAAATACCCCTTCTCGTAGTTCAATCCAGTTGATTGCTTGAACTCTACAAGATTACAAAGCCGGCTAGAAGAGCTGGAATCCTTCTCCATAAACCAAATCTCATCGCTACGGAGAAAATCACTATCAAGCAAATTAGTGTCGTGTGTGCTGAAAACCAACTGGCTACCATTCTGACTCTCAGTAACAATTCCTATAAAGCAACTGATGAAATATTGCGACAGCAAAGTGTGAAGGCTTCTCTCGATTTCATCCACAACAATCAGGGTATCTTCTTGTTGGGCGACATCAAGGGCGGGAAGAAGATCTAACATACGCATAAATCCACTGGAAGCTGTTGAGATATCAAAATTCACCTGTTTCCCATCCTGACGTTCATGACAAACTTCAAAGGAAATCAAATAGAACTCATCGTTTTTCTTCTTGATATATTGTGGACGTCCAAAAGATTTTTCTGACAACTCAATTATTTCACCCTCTTGCAACCCCTCCAAAGCATTCCTGAACCGTTCAGCATCTCCCTCATCAAGCTGATTAGCATATTGGTCACTGTTAAACTTCTTTTCCTTTGTCTCCAATTTTTCCAAATTCATACCCATCTCGTGTAACTGCTCATTCATTTTTTGCAATGCCTTCGGTTTGTTCTGAAGTGTCACTTCTAAGGCCATAGCCCTGCTTGTAGGCCGAATAACAAAGACATGAGAAACGAACCACTGTTCGACTGGCTCCAATAACGAAACATCTCGCTTGACAGCTTCCCGAAGGAAGAGCTGTTCCTTTTGGATGCCTTGAAATATGAACCCAAGAAAAGCCTTCCCTCCTTTCGTATCAGAGACAAGCCTGTTCCCAAATACAATCTGTGTTCCTTCTCCTTCCCAATACCGCTCGAACAACATCGTCTCTTTAGCTGTGTAATATGCCGACAACCACTCTTGTCTTACAATTCGTCCCTCAATGGAGAACCCATACGCATAAACAACTTTTTCAAAAGAAAACAATACAGAAAAAGTAGAGGGTTGTTTCTCCTGATCATCATCGGCCAAACGGAATGGTATGGCTGCTACTACATCATCATTATTTATCCGGTCTTTCATAAAGGCCAGTGCTTCTATAAAGTTGGTCTTTCCACTTCCGTTCGCACCATATATTGCGGCTACAGGCATACCCTCAGCCTTTTTCTTGGTATTGGCAACCAATACGTGCTCTTTCATTGTCTGCAACCGTTTAGCCGGAGCCATATTGAATAGTATTTCATCTTTAATCGACTTAAAATTCGACACCGTAAAGTTAATGAGCATAATGCCTCCAATTGGTCTTTTGATAGTATGCCTATTTATTACATTTGTCAATATTTTTAATCTTTACGAGGTATTTACTCATTAAGT
>DUPO01000007.1 GCA_012838275.1 Spirochaetales bacterium | reverse complement strand
TCGTGCTCGCCGATTGTTCGCTGAAAATCCATATCACGGAGATAGAGGGCCCGGACCCGATCAAAATGCACAAGCAGCCCTTGGATGAGCGTTCGAGTCAGTTCCATATTGCTGATGGAAAAAAGCTTCCTGTGAAATAGGTTGTCCAACTCGAGAAACCCTACATAGTCATGGCAATCGACAAGGGCTTTTTGGTTTGTAAGATTAGTCTCCAACCAAAGCAAGTCCTCATCTGTGCGGGCAGTGCAGGCGATTTCAATCACCGCTTTCTCTATAATCAGACGAGTAAAGCGAGCCTCTTGGACCTGTGCCGGGTCGATAGGTGCAACGCATGTGCCAATTTGCGGATATATGACAAGCAAAGCCTCATTAGCGAGACGGCTGAAAGCCTCCCGTACAGGTGTTCTGCTTACTCCCAGTTGTTCGCAAATAATTTGCTCACTGACAAACTGCCCCGGTTTTAAGCGTACTGTACTGATATTGTACTCAAGGCAACGTAACGCATAATCTCTGGTCAATTCATGTGGGTTTCGGGGGAGGACTATAAAGTCAGAAAGCTCATTCATGACAAATCTCCAAAATGTTTCTCAAGAGGATTGGAACCAACTGGAAGGATACAATACCACGTGTGGAATTATAAACAAAGACCGGGCTGGCTGTACCAATAGGCAAAGCCGGCCCGGCTTATCGTTACACAGCCACCCCAAAGATGAGGTTGGGGATAAACAATGAAACCTGAGGGACTAGCGCAATGATGGCAACTACAATGAGGATTGCAATGAAGAAGGGGACAGACTCACGGGCTGTTTCTTCTGGAGTGCATTCCATGATTGATGAAGTCGTATATAGGGCTATACCAACAGGAGGCGTCATCACACCCATAGTGGTCACCGTCATCATGACAATACCGAAATGCACAGGGTCAACACCTAGGGAAGTGACAACGGGAAGTAGAATAGGCGTCAATAACAAGGCAATAACCGTTGTTTCAATGAACATTCCGCTGATGGTCAGCAATCCAATGATAATTAGCAACATCAGAGTTGGATTGCTGGTGAGGCCCATCAAAGTGGATGCGATCACCTGAGGAACACGGTCATACACTATCCCATACCCAAAGACGCCGCTCATAGCGAGGATCAAGGTAACCACAGCTATATCCTTGGTACTGTCCTTCAAGGTTTGAAAGAATATCTTCCAGGTAAGCTCCTTATATATTACCGTTCCAACAAAGATTGCATAAATAGCTGCAAAAGCACCAGACTCTGAAGGGGTCATGATACCAAAGCGGATAAATACGATCAGCAGGACAGGGAACAACAGGGCCCAGATTCCATCCAACAAAGCTTTTGCAATCTCTTTAAGCGAGGAAGGCTTGTCTCGGTCAGGCATGTACTTCCGCTTTCTGGCACTGATGTCAGTGGCGATCATGAGGGCGATCATCATGATGAAGCCAGGAATCAAGCCGGCAGCGAAAAGACGGCCGATGGATACTTCCCCTATGGACCCAAAAATGATCAGTCCCATGGAAGGGGGAATTGTTGCAACAATGAGAGCAGACAGGCCGTTGATGGCAGCTGACCAACCTTTGGAATACCCTCGTTTGGTCATCTCAGGGCCTAGGATTCGTGATTCCATCGCGGCATCAGCGTTGGCTGAGCCAGATACCCCACCCATCAGGGTAGAAAGCACACAGGAGACCTGTGCAATGTTTCCATGCATGTGGCCGGTCAATACATCAGCAAGTTTCATAAGACGCTTGGTAATGCCCGTGTTGTTCATGAGGTTCCCTGCAAAGATAAAAAGCGGGATAGCCAACATCGTGAAGGATTGCGTTGTTGCCAAAACCTTCTGTACAACAATAGTATAGGGAAGCCCATCGGTGACCATAAAAAACACAAGGCCCGATATGCCGATAGCAAATGCAACAGGCATACCGAATAGCAAAAATAAGACAAATACAATAGTTGCTGTACCCATACTACTCATCTCTCCTTCCCTGTTCCCAAAAAGATACAGGCTTTTTGATGATTTCGACCAAGCGGATGCTAGCAGAAACCATCATAAGTAAGGCCCCGACAGGGACACTGAGAGTACACCAGGAATAACTGATCGGCAGTACTTGGAAGAGTCTTTTCCAGTTATCCAAAAGCAAGGGAACACCGAAATAGACTAGAACACCTAGGAACAAGATAATGAGGACAAAAAAAACGATTTTTAGCCATTTCTGGACAATACCAGGAAACTTATTTACCAGGAGTTCCACCCCTATGAGGTTGGTATTACGAACAGCAATATCTCCACCGATGAATACCTGCCAAGCAAACAATAACAGAGAGATATCAACAGCCCAATTCAATGGATACCTCATTGTCCTTGCGATGGCAGAAACGAATACCAGAATTGTTATGGCAAGCAACAACAAACTTGCTACCAACTCTTCAACCTGGCAAAACTTCCTATAGCCCTTTTGTAGTGTACGTACCATACCTAATCCCTTTTATCCAATAGTCAAGAAAATGAATGGGGAGTTGCGAGCAAAGCTCGCTATCCCCAATCGTCATCCAAGCATAAAGGTTTATTTCTTATTTACCAATCTGTTTGTAGATTTCTTTCCTCAGGTCAGCGAAGCCAAGTTTGGCATATGCTGCATCAGAAGCCTTTACGAATGAAGCCACATCTGGTTCGATGATAGTGGTGCCGTAACCAACAAGTTGCTTCTCGATATCAGCAATCTTTGACTCTACGTAGCGTGCATTCTTTTCACCGGCAAGCTTAGTCTCAGCAAGCAGTATTTCCTGCAGGTCTGCGGGCAGGGTCTTGAACCATTTCTCACCAACGATAAGACCGTTGATCAGCTGGAAATGTTCAGTTCTGATCATGTACTTGAGTACTTCGTAAATTCTGGAACCAAGAGCGGAAGTCAGTTGTACCTCACAGCCATCAACAGCTTTGGATTGTACAGCAGAATATGTCTCACCCCAAGGCATGGCAACAGGGGTACCACCTAAAGCGGTGATGCTTTCGGCCCAAGCAGGAGCACCTGGTGTACGGATTCTCAAACCCTTTAGGTCTGCGGGGGTATTTACAATTTTGTTGGTAAAGAAGTGGCGTCCACCATCGTACCAGTTGAAGGAAAGGATCCTGATACCGTTCTTTTCAGAAAGCTCTTTTTCCCATTCAGCAAACTTGGAACTCTGGGTTACCTTGAGGACTTCATCATAGTTGTTGGCAAAATATGCCATGCCGATGATGGAGATGTCCTTCACATAGTTACCCATTCGTCCGCCATCAGTAAGCACTGCAACGTTAACACCCTGCAGAGCCTGCTCGATGACGTCTTCATCAGAACCAAGCTGAGCAGAAGGGTAAATCTCAATGTTCAGGCGTCCGTTGGACTTTTCCTTTACATTTTTTGCCAACTCTTTGAAACCATCAACCATGGGGGTTGTTTCATTCAACTGAGTAGAAAGCTTAAGGGTATAGACTTTGTCTCCCTTCTCGGCTCCACCCTGTGCGAACACAGAAGTGGCAGATGCAATCAACAGAACTACGATTGCGAGTACAACGACAAATTGCTTTCTCATACATTCCTCCGATTCTAGTAAAATTCAAATACCTGAATACTAGTATGCTAGCATGGGTCCTGTAGCCTGTCAACAGAGGTATTATGATTTTATATGAGAATATGCATCAGCAATAATTCACAAGGGCATACTTGATACAGCTAAGGCCATGTCTACAAAAGTCAGTATATTTGCATGTGGAGCCTTATGGGACCTATTTGGGGACTGTTAACATTTCCCTTCAGCATCAGTTGCCATCCTCTGATGCTCGGCAGCAAGAAGGTTATCCGCCTGCATTTTTGCCAAGATGGTAGAGACAAGACTGAACAACTCCTTGTCCTGTCTGTAGTCAGCCTCTGCAAAGAAATCAATGCGCCTCTCACGCATAAGCTTGTGGCTTGTTTCCAAATCCCCTGCCTTATGCACAGCGATGCTCTTGCCCCCATTGTTCTTCACCAGCTTCATGCAGGGCACATCAGTGAGACCGTCACCAATATAGATCATATTGGTAAAAGGAACCGACCGGCTGCCCTCTGGAGTAAAGGTATTCAATTTCTTGTCCTCATACACATCCAACACCCCTTTGTTGATCCTAAACAGGAACTGGGTCTTGGCAGTATAGTTGATATGATTCCTTACAAGGATACCAGAATCCAGTTATTTGATGTACTCTGTTCTGACGGGGACAGAGGGCCGAACGGTTACGGTGCTATTGTCTTAGGAATGGAACCATCCATATCTTTTGTTTAGTTTATCGAACCACACACCGGCCGTCGAACATCAATATGGGAGACGCTGCTTGTTTCACTGCTTGCAGCGTCATCCCGATTAGAAGCGTGACTGATCATCGAATGACCGCCATCTGGCCCCTAGTTTACTACGACAGGAGGGGGTTATGGAAGAGAAGAGCACATGCATCAATTCCAATGCATTCGAATACCCAGGATATTGCTCACCGGTTGGGATGGCTACAAGCGAATATAGCAAGAACAAGCATCCCAAGGGCACCAAGAGGTTTGTCGGAGTGGATCTTAGCAAGCAAAGTTGCTATGTGTGCATCATCGACCTGACAGGGAAAGTCTCTATACATGAAAAATTTTCTCTTCGCTCCACAAATAGGAACAAGCTGTATGGGATTTTACAAGAAGGGGATCTTGTGCTCATGGAGGCTTCAACCGGAACCTTCACTATTGCACGTTCTATGAACAAGTTGCCAGGAATTGTAGCTTGTGTTGTCAATCCCCATACCACCCACATCAATGAGACAAAGAAGAAAACGGACAAAGAAGACTCTCTGTTTCTGGCGCGTCTCATCTTCAGAACACCGGTAGAGGAACTGCAACTTGTAAGCATCCCCAGCGATCAGGAGATGGCAAATAGGGATGTCGTGTCCCACTATCGAAAAATTGACGAGTTGCACACCCAACTTGTTAACAGGTTACACGCCCTTTTCTTTGACAAAGGATTTCCTGAAGCAGGGAAGGCACATAATCTGCATAGCAAGAATGGAAGGATCTCAGCAATTGAAAGCTGCTTCGGCTCAAAAAGGGAATATTCCTTCCCCAAACGAATAGCCAAGGATTTAGCAAAAGAACTGACATTGTTTGAGGATCTACAGGATTCAGGAGAGAGGCAGATGGCAAGAATTGTCCTACAAGATGACAGGACCGCTACCTTGCTCGGATCCATCCCTGGTATTGGGTTAAAGACCATGGCTGCCTTTATTGCCTTTGTAGGAGACATAGATAGGTTTGCAAACCCAAAGCAACTGGCGGCTTATTGTGGCCTTGTCCCTAGGGTTTACCAATCTGGACAGAAGGACTCTGCACGAAAAATCACAAAAGAAGGCCAAGCCGCATTGCGTGAATATCTGGTGGAATCGGTCTTTGCCATGACCAAGACCAACTTCGATTTTCCGCTTAAACAGAAATTCCTAGAGATGAAGCAAAGAATGGGTGGTAGAAAGGCTGCCGTTGCCATAGCACGCAAGCTTGTGGTCATTATCTATTCAATGCTAAAGAACGGAACACTATTTACAGTAGAGGATGAAACAGAGAAGGAAGAGCTTGCTGCCTATCATGCTAGAAAACATCTGCCTGTTATTGGTCGATACAACCAAATCCGTCAATCCTGCAAGGACTATCCTATGCTAAAAGAAAAAACCAAGACAATGTATACTAATGAATTAGGGGTAATGAAAATCCTTCAGCAAGGGGCTTGACAGGAGGTCACATCATATCAGTTACAAAAGACTGGGAATTTGGGGTTCTATCATAAGATATCCCCCCAAGGAGCGATTCAGACATGGAAGACACACTATCATACGTATTCGTTACACCGTATACCGTAGCAAAAAGTAGAACCGGAGGCGTCCTCAGCCGCCTTCTCACGAGGCTCGATCTCGAATTAGTCGGCGCACAGATGATCGCAGCAGACACCTACTTTGCGAAGGCCTATGCGGAGATACTCAGAGACCAGAACGACCCATCGAACACGAGTGCGGCATCGCTTCTCTCCTCGTACGTGGAAGAGAACATGGGACCATCGGGGGGTCGACCGCACAGGACCCTGTTGCTCCTGTTCCGCGGGAAAGATGCCTGCAAGAAGCTCAGCGATATCTGCGGTGCACTCTATCCGGAGAACCGGGGAGTCGAGTCGCTCACTGGAGAGACGATTCGCGATACCTATGCCGACTTGATTCTGGACGAATCGGATCCCAAGAAGATCATCTACTTTGAACCGGCGGTTCTCACGCCACGAAATCAGACATCAGCGAACAAGGTACTCCGCCTTCTCGCATCGTGGCTTCCTGGCCAACCGAACATAGTAGAGAATATGACCTACCCGAACCCACAGAAGATTCAACGAACACTGGTGATCATCAAACCCGATAACTGGAAGTTCGCTTCGAGTAGACCGGGAACCATATTGGATATGTTCAGTCGCACTGGGGTACGCATTGTTGGGGTGAAGGTACACCGCATGTCGATCAGTGAGGCCATGGAGTTCCACAAACCTGTCCGCAACGCTCTGAGAGAGCGACTGAGTCCGCTCTTCGGACAAAAGGCCAAGGAGTTCTCGAATCCGAGCTGAAGATCGAACTGAGCGACGATGCAGCCTTGGCACTCACCCGCTCCTTCGGAATCGAGTATGTCGAAGATCAGTTCGAGCAGATCGTTGAATTCATGAGCGGCATGCGTCCATCATCCTGTCCTCTGGAGGAGATGATCGAACCGGGGTCAGTGAAATGTATGATTCTCGTCTACGAAGGCGAAGAGGCCGCTGACCGGATTCGCAGCGTACTCGGCCCGACCGACCCGCTTTTGGCTCCAGGTGGTACGGTACGGAGAGATTTCGGAAGCAACATCATGGTCAACACAGCGCACGCATCCGACTCTCCCGAGAGTGCTACCCGGGAGATGGGAGTCGTGAGATTCCAGGAAAACTCCTGCGCAGAGATTATCAGAAGTTTCACGAACCTCAGAGACTAATGCTTCTGTCCGTAATAGGCATTCGGTCCATGCTTCCGCTGGTAGTGCTTGTCGGTCAGATAATCGGGTAGTTGTTCCGCAGCCGGATTCACGCTCAACGTGATCCACGCCATCTTACAGATCTCATCCAACACCACCGCATTGTAGACCGATGTGGCAGCATCTTTCCCCCAGGCGAACGGGCCATGGCCGGCAACGAGAACCATGGGTTGCTCAACCGGGTCGATCTGCTCGAATACACGGGTTATCAGGAGACCAGTCTCATACTCATAATCGCCGGTGACCTGTTCTCTACTCATCATCGGAGTACAGGGAATCGGCAAATGGCTATGATCTGCATGCGTGGTGCCAAAGACAGGGACAGGTTTGCAAGCCTGGGCCCATGCCACGGCATGGGGAGAGTGGGTGTGCGTAATGCCTCCGATCTTCTCGAAAGCCTTGTAGAGAACCAGGTGGGTCGGCATATCGCTCGAAGGACGGAGTGTCCCATCTACCACCTCCCCATCCATATCGACGACTACGATATCTTCGATCTGCAACTTCTCATAGGGAACACCAGACGGCTTTATGGCGAACACGCCAGCTTTCCGGTCGATTTGGGAGACATTGCCCCAAGTATAGAGGGCGAGATTCCTGTTTGGAATCTCCATATTCGCTTCCCAGACAGCCTCTTTCAATGCGTTGTATCGTCCCATGTGAATCCTCCTCGGTACCTTGCATATCTTTAAAATGTTATATTCATAACCGCCGTAGTTGGACCAACGGCTACCGAAAGCCGATCTCCTTGCCACGACGGGAGAAACTTCCAAGCGAGATACGGCACGACAAATCCGTAGAAAGAACCTATGGCCGCTCCTGCCAGTACATCGGTGACGAAATGATTCCCACTGGCGACCCGGAGCACAGCCGTCGCTCCTGCAAGCGACCATGCAGTAATCGTTGCCGCCTTTCGGTACGGGCTATCAGCATACTTGAGAGAAAAAAGAGATTGCGTGAATGCCGCTCCGGTGAAAGCCATGATGCTGTGACCACTGGGAAACGAATCGGTCCCATCGGCGAGCAGCTCCTCCGAATTGCTCGGTAGTGAATCCAAATCATACATATACGGCCGATTCCGTTCGATCGCATGCTTCAGCGCTGTACGGGTGCCAAACGACATGAGCGCACTGGTTGCATAGAGAACCGATATCTCGACCCAATCTGAGGGAGGAGCGGTAAGAGAGAGCACCGCCGGAGTGAGCAAAGACAGATATTGGGTAATGTCACTGGTAACGGACAGTGGTTCCGAATAGGGATACATGAATGGTCTATCAAAGGAGTTGATCGAACTGGGGCTCAGCTCTGGAGCGGGGTCGGCTAGCAATTGCCCTGGCACCAGCACGCAGACTAGCACGAGCAAGAACAGACAACGACGAAAGACCACGCGCATGGGAACACCTCCTAAGCTATATCCAGTGTAATCCGAATAGAGAGAAGCGACAAGCAGTTATCGGGTGAGAGTCCTCACTGAGTATTCATCTTCGAGTAGCTCGTTGATCAGCTGATGCAGACTCGACACACCCTTGGGAATATCTTCATCTTGGGCGATGATGGTAAAAATACGCTGGGTGATGTAATCATCGATCACCGGATACTTCTTGAAGTCTGGGTCAATATACGAGTTCTCCATGACAGACTCGATGAACCGGCGATCCAGTGGTCTGAGGCTGTCCCGCTGCATGATGCCGGAATCGTAGATCGCATTGAATGCAGAGCAGTTCACCGGCAACATGTTCGTATGCTCCCAGATCTGGTATTGAAACTCCTCGTCGCTCGAGATGAACTTGAGGAACTCGAACGCTACATCCTTGTGCCGTGAGCGGGAACTCATGCCCAACTGCACCGTGTAGAGTTTCGATTTGCTCCTGCCATGAGGACCGGAAGGGAAGGGAATGGCCTCCCAATCGAATGTATCGTATCGAAGTATCCGGTAGGGATAGGAGCCATACACGCGATACTCGGAGAGGTTGAACGTCTTGAACCCGACTTTCCCCTCCTCAAACATCCCGTCTCGAATCAGCACTCCCTGATTCAGAGCATGCAGTCGCTTGAAGAACTGAAGCATCTCTGCAAACCGTTCCGGATTGAATCCCGCTTTGGTGCTCGTTTCGTTGAAGAGACTGGTATCATTGGTGTAGAACGCATGGTGCCAGTCGTACCCCTCAACACCGAACCGATCCGGAACCCCGTCTCCATCGATATCTGCGGTGAGCTGTTCGCAGAGGTTGTAAAACTGTTCCCATGTCCAGTTATCGAGATCCAGCGAGAGGCCGAGAGAGTCGAGCAAATCGTTGTTCACAATAAGAAAAGACGGTACGATACCCATGGGAAGCGAGTATTGAGAACCCTGATACTGACCGGCCTCCAGTGCATTGCTGAAGAATTCGGCGGGACTCAGGTCGCTGTTCTCAATGTACGTATCAAGGCGCTCCAGGAGGCCGATCGCTGCATAGGTGTTGAAATCCTCCTCGAGGATGAGGAACATATCGGGCTCTTTACCCTTCAGTACCAGTTGAGCAAACCACTCGGAGTAGTCCTTGTACATGGTACCAGTTCGGAGCACTACGCGGTACCCCTTATCGGCATATCGTTGCTCGAACAGTTCGACCGCTCGATCGTAGATAGCGTACGCGAAGTTCTGTGGAACGCCCCAGCTGTTTCCCGAATAGAGAGCCAACTCGAGCACCACGGTTCTACTCCGGTAGATACCGATACCGACTGCCACGACCACGATCATGACAATCATCGCGAGAAGAAAGAGTATGCGAAACCAGCCGTTTCCGGGACGTCTATTCATCCAATGTCTCCAAATTCTTCAACATGAGTCCCGACTGAATGGCGAATATCGCAATCTGGGTTCTGTCTCGTAGATCGAGTTTCTTCAGAATATTGCTGATATAGTTCCTCACCGTACCCTCCGAGTAGTTCACCTCCTGCATGATCTCCTTGTTCGAGCACCCTTTTCCAATCAGCTGCATGATTCTCAGCTCCTGCACGGTGAGCATCTTGAAATCTTCGTGGGAATCCTGAAGTGCACGAAAGGAGGAGTTCGCCAGTCGCCCGAAGAGACTGAACACTTTCTGAGCAGTCTGCGGATCCACACTGGTTCCGCCGGAAAAGACCGTCACGATACTGGAAAGAAGATCATTCTTCGAGATTCCTTTGAGTAAGAACCCATCAGCACCATGCTTGACGGCATCGTAGACATACTGATCGTCGTCGAAGGTGGTGAGGATGATGATCCTGATCTCACTGTTCTGCTGTTTGATCAGACGCACACACTCGAGCCCATTTATCTCGGGCATGCGGATATCCATGAGAATGACATCGGGTATGAGTTCCAATGCAAGGTCCACGATCTCACGACCATCCTTTGCGGTTCCTACGACCTTGAACCGCGGATCCGAGCTTATCAGTAGTTCAAGGCTCTCACGGATGAGCTCTTGGTCATCGGCTATCATCACAGTAATCATTGATTCATCCCTCCTGTACGCAATGGGATGGTTGCATAGGTTCTAAAGCCACAGTTCGGGGCGCTTTCGAAATGGACGCTTCCTCCGAGTATGGCAATCTGCTCCTCTATGTGTTCCAATCCAAACTGTTTCCGTATCGTCTCGCACCCCACCCCATTGTCTGCGATGATGACCATGAGTTGATGGTTTGAGTAGTTGAATGTCACAGTGATATCGGTGCTGCGCGAATGCTTGAAGGAATTGGTCAAGCTCTCCTGCACCAATCGATAGACGGTCTTCTCCTCGTCTTCATCGATGGCGATGGCATTCCCTATGATCACAAAACTGACACTTCTATCACCAAGTGCATTGGCATCGTTGATCATCTCCTGCACGGCATTGAGCAGTGACGATTTCGCAATCGCATCGCTTTTCAACTCTCGTACCGATCTCCTGATTTCGGTCAGCCCTTTGTTCGTGACGCTTCTGATCTTCATGAGCCGGCGGTGCAATTCCTGCGATCCCACTCGGGAGAGCTCGATGCACGCCTCGAGACCGGTCGAGATGCTTGTCAACGAGTGTCCGAGAATGTCATGAATCTCGTGTGCAAGTCGGTTTCTCTCCTTGAGTCTGGCAGACTCCTCCAGTTTCACCTGTAGTATTTCCAGTTGGTACAATTTGTCTGAGAGTTCATTGTTCACCTTGATGAACTCTTTGTTCTCCCTGATCTTGCTCTGGATGAGAAACTGGAAAAAGAGGATCACCATGACGAGGTTGAGCGACTCGAGAGTACTTCGGATACTGTAGAGCGGGATCTGGGTACTCGGGCTGTAGAACCCGATATAGTCCTGCAGCGAAACGAGGTTCAACTGCACCGATATGATATCGTAGTCGGTGAAGATGTATCCGAGCATGACCAGGGCTATGGCGAGGTAGCGAAGCGGTAGATAGCTGATAAAGAAGAATGCTCCCACCCCGAGGAAGAGAAAGAGCCCTTTGTAGGAGAAGTTGAGATTGTAGGCGATGAAGAAGGTGATGGCGATATCAGCAAGAAAGATCAGGAACGTCAGAACAAACTGGGACTCGTCGAGTCTGCTCTTCACGTAACCGGATACGGCAAGCAACAGGAAGCTGGTGATCGCATAGACAGGAACATGCCATGGTATGTGGGGAAGGTAACGGGCCTGTTCGAGAAACACCCGAGCCTGATCCGCTTCGCACACAAGATAGGTGGTCTGATACATGACCAGTGAGAAGAGCGTCACAATCGCCAGGTTCAAGAGGAGGATGATATGGTAGATGTAACCAAGTGGTTTTTCCATGTCATATCGTACCATACCGTACCCCGGGCGACTTGTAAAGAAATGTCGTGTAAGCGTGTGAAGTATGGTGAAGACTCATGCAGGAACAGTAGTTGAAAATGACATTTGTCACAGAAGTCATGACAATAAACTGTTTGAGTTCAAATCTTTATCCCTGTAGAATGAACATGTTGACAGATTTTGGTACCAATCTGTTTACAGATCACTACACAAGAGAACTTGGAGGAATTATGAAAAAAGTACTCATGATTGGTTTGATCCTGATCGTTGCATTGGGATCGGTGTTCGCTCAGGGCGGACGTGAAGCGACTAGCGGCTATACCTTCGGTTACACCTGTATGACCATGAACAACCCCTTCTTCATCGTGCTTGAGCAGGCTATCCGAGACGATGTCGAGGCGAATGGTGACCGTTTTATCACCATGGACCCGGCAATGGATGTGGCAAAGCAGATCAACCAGATCGAAGACCTGATCACTCAGGGAATCGACGCGATCTTCCTCAACCCTGTTGACTGGGAAGGTATCCGCCCTGCGCTCGTAGCACTGCAGAATGCGAATATTCCTATCATCAACTTCGATACAGAAGTGAAGGATATGGAGTATGTCACCGCGTATGCAGGTTCGGACAACAAGAATGCAGGTTTCGTCTGTGGTGAAGATCTGGTCAAGCGTTTCCCCAACGGTGGAAACATTGTCATCCTCGACTCTCCTACCATGAACTCGATCAATGATCGTATTGCCGGATTCATGGAAGCCATCGACGGTAAGGGATTCACTATTCTTGCTCAGCAGGATGGTAAGGGAGACCTCCCGACTTCGATGAGAATCACCGAAGATATCCTCCAGGCACATCCGAGAATCGATGCCATCATGGGTGGAAACGACCCAACGGCACTCGGAGCACTCGCAGCCTGCAAGGCAGCAAACCGCACCGACATCCTTATCTACGGTGTTGACGGATCTCCTGAAGCGAAGGCTGAAATCGCAGCTGGTGGACAGTTCGCTGGTTCCGGTGCACAGAGCCCGATCAGCATTGGTGTCGAGTCCGTCAAATTGGCTTACAAAGTGCTGAACGACGAGCCCTACGATGAGCGCGTACCTGTTCGCACTTTCCTGATCAATGCCGACAACGTGAACGAATACGGAACAGACGGCTGGCAGTAAAAATCACTGTACAAAACCTATGGGGCCGGGCTAATCTTGACTCGGCCCCTTTCGATGAAAACCTATGGGAGGATTGCCCAGGTGAGTGAAACAATTCTTTTGGAAATGAACCACATCCGGAAAGAATTCCCTGGCGTCTTGGCACTCAAGGATGTCTCTCTCCGTCTCGAAGCTGGTGAGGTGCACGCATTGTTGGGTGAAAACGGAGCCGGAAAATCGACTCTGATCAAGATCTTGGGTGGTATTTATGCAAGCGATGCCGGGGAAATCGTGATACATGGGAAACCGGTGACCATCAATTCGGTTCAGGATGCCCAGAGACATGGTATCAGTGTCATCCACCAGGAGCTGGTTCTGGTCCCACATATGACGGTTGCCGAAAATATATACCTCGGCAGAGAACCGCTGAAGTCGGGACGGTTTGTTGATTTCAAGAAAATGTACGACGATGCGAAAGTCCTGCTCGATTCGTTCGAACTCGATATTCGACCGGACGATGAAATCAGTGAACTGACGATAGCACAGCAGCAGATGGTGGAGATCATCAAGGCCCTTTCGTTCAATGCGAGAATTCTCATAATGGATGAGCCGACCTCCTCTCTCTCTGAAAAGGATGTAGATTTTCTATTCGAAAATATTCGAAAGTTGAAGCAAGCGAAGGTGGGCATCATCTATATCTCTCACCGGATGAGCGAG
>DUPO01000096.1 GCA_012838275.1 Spirochaetales bacterium | reverse complement strand
GACCATCACGGTCTTTCTTCTCTTTTTCGTTCTTATCAGCCATTGGATCCTCCTTGGATTCACTACATGTACCGTTCGATTTGCTCATACCAAAGTACTCACTCATACAGTTACTATGAAAGAAATGCTTTTTCCATCAAGGTTTATGATAGCATCTCTGAGCTGAAAGTCAAGAAACGGCTACTACCATATCATTACAATGGAGTACAACCTAACACAGGAGATCATTACCTTTACGTATGGAGAATGAAAAAAGAGGGACATCTACAAAGTCAACAGATAAAAAACTGGATGTTTCTCATGAATATCCACACAAGAGGGTGACCTCTTGTAGTGGAGTTCGCATAGATTAGTAAATCTACTCTGGCATTTGCGTGATTTAATATACATATTATACTCTATATGGTATCTTATACTTACTATTAAATAAGGATTATTCCCATGAAGCTAACAGAAGAAATCGAAAAAGCAGTTAATATGTTTATAGTTAACACCATAGAAGAGCATCCCAATGACTTGGTCTCTTTTGTTATGAACCATTTCGAATTATCACGTCCTACAGTGATGAGACTCATCAAACAATTGATTGAAAACAACACTATCATCCGCAAGAATCCCAGAGGGAGAAATCCAGGATATCAGCTTAAAACAACAAGATTTAGCTCTGTTTACCAGCTTGGGAAGGAAAATTTGCAAGAGGATAAGATTTACTATGAATCGGTAATGCCCCATGTAGAGAATCTCCCAAAAAATATCCAACAGCTGTTTGAATACTCAGCTATGGAAATAATCAACAATGCCATTGAACATTCAGGAGGGAGCCAACTAACCATTTTAGTTTCCATAAATCTAAAACATGTTGAAGTTGACATAATCGACAACGGCGTTGGAATTTTCAATAAAATCCAAAAGGATTTGGATTTACAAACTCCACAACAATCAATCCTTGAATTGTGTAAGGGTAAATTTACCTCTGATCCAAAAAGACACAGTGGGGAAGGTATTTTCTTTTCTTCACGGATGGTAGATCAATTTATAATCTTTTCATATGGAATCATATTTAATGGACATGAAGACAATGATATGATCTATGAGGCAAATGCAGACGACAACTTCAAGGGGACTGCAGTACGCCTTCTCGTCAACAGGGACACAAAGCGGACACCTATCGATGTCTTTGACATCTATTCAGACCAAGATAAGGACCCTACATTTCATAGGAGATCCATTCCAGTTCGCATTATGAATATTGAAGGAGGCAATCTAGTTTCCCGTTCCCAAGCCAAACGGCTTCTGACTAGGGTGGATCGTTTCACGACTGTCGTTCTTGATTTCGAAGGTGTTGAAATGATCGGACAAGCCTTTGCAGATGAGATATTCAGGGTATTTAAAGCAACACACCCTGACGTAAAAATTGTTCCAGAAAATGCTAATGCCAATATAGGCAAGATGATCAGGCATGTAGAATCTTCAATCCAATAATTCTTCAACAGAAAAATCCTAGAAACTTCTCAAAAAGCCCTGTTGCATGTAAGCAACAGGGCTTTTTTCTTCTCTAGCGCAGACTCTCTGTCTGCTTGAACACCTCAAGCAGAGGGTTCCACCACTCCTTGCCTCCCGATACCTCCCCGATACCCCTGATCTTCCGAATCCTATAGCGGACCAGATTATCCACAGGTTTCGAACAGAGCACATCGAGGTCCCTGATGATCGTCTCCTTTATCAGAAGAGCGGTCTCCTCAGGGCTTCTCTCAGGTATTATGTCGTGGATTACCCCAAACTCCTTGAGGTTTGTTGCTGTCATCTTCATAGCCTCGGCAGCCTCCTTTGCCTTGGAGGGGTCACGTAGCAGGATGGAGGCAAACCCCTCAGGAGTGATGACCGAGTAGACAGCATTTTCCAGCATGTACAGCTTGTCCCCTACTCCGATACCCAATGCTCCCCCACTGCCCCCTTCCCCTATGATGAAACAGAGCACAGGGGTCTTGAGGGTGGAGAACTCCTTCAGGTTCTGGGCTATGGCCTCGCCAATGCCCCGCTCCTCGGAGCCGAGGCCGGGATAGGCGCCGGGAGTGTCTATGAAGCAGACTACAGGACGGTTGAACTTCTCAGCCTGCTTGGCCAGGCG
>DUPO01000095.1 GCA_012838275.1 Spirochaetales bacterium | reverse complement strand
GATCCAAAGTCAGCTCCTGTGTGCTCCCAAGGACCAGATCGGAACCGGGAAGGTCACCTTCACTTCCAATACCCACAGCCTTCATTCCGGCCCTCTTAATAGCCTCAATACCGGCTTTAGCATCTTCAATACCTATACAATCAGGGTACCAGACTCCGATTTGCTCGCTTGCGACGAGGAAAATATCTGCTTCCGGCTTTGGCTTCTGCACACTGGAAATATCGGCGATTGCATCGAAATGATCGAGTATCCCCAGTCTCTTGCAGACACTCCTTGCATTCCTGCTTGCTGAAGCAAGGGCAATCTTCACTCCTTGTTTTTTCAGGTCGGCAAACAAGGCCAGCACCCCTGGAAACAGATCATCTGCCGTGATGGTATCCAAGGAGGCGACATAGGCATCATTCTTCTGCTTGAGGACCTCCCTTCGTTTCCCTTCAGGCCACTGGACTTCGTTGTGGTCAAGGATTACCTGCAGGGAGGCTTCCCGGCTTACTCCGAGCAGCCTTTTATTTACCTGCCGGTCAAAGTGGAGCTGGTTCTCCTCACAGACCTTTTTCCATGCCTTGTAGTGAAGATGGGCGGTATCGCAGAGGACCCCATCGAGGTCAAAAAGCACCCCGCCTAGCTTGGGCCTGAGCGAAAAAGTTCTGCTCTCATCCTTGTTGAGGGTAAAGCTCTCATTGCGATGGACAAGAGAGAGCTTCCCCTTTGTCATGAGGGTATAGCTCACCTCATCGGATCGGATGGAGACCTTCAGCACCGATGCGTGCAGGGTGAGGCAAAATGTCAGAGATTTCCATGCGGAGGGAAGTTTGGGATCGAAACTGAACGTCCCTTTCCAATCCCTGAAACCTGCAAACCCATAGACTACGGCCATCCAGGAGCCTGCCATCGAAGCCGTATGGATACCGTCGACCGAGTTACCATGTATGTCATCAATATCGAGCCGGACGGTCTTCTTGAAGTAGGTCCAAGCCTTCAGGCTCTGGAACGAATCGCTTGCCATTATACTTTGGATACAGTGGGACAGGGAGGAGTCTCCTGTTGTATAGGACTCGTAAAACAGGAAGTTCCTGATCCTCTCAGCCTTGGTGAAAAGACCGGAGAGGAAAAATTGGGCAAGCACAAGATCGGGTTGCTTGAGCACCCTGTGGCGGTAGATCACCAGAGGGTGGAAATTGAGCAACAGGGGATATTTATCTTTGGGTGTCGTTGCAAAAGGCCAGTCGGCCTTGCTGAGAAAAGAGTCATCCTGGACATAGATACCCAAATTCCTGTCAAAGGGGATCCTCATCGCCCCCTGGGCCCGTTTCCACTCTTCAAGTTCGTCCGTCCCTACGGCCAAGGGAAGCATCTTATCCTTCGCCTGGTATGACTCAACGACCTTTATGGCAAACTTCAAGTTGTTCTGGGCCATAAGGTTGGTATAGGTGTTGTTGTTCACACACGCCGTATACTCATCAGGACCGGTGACCTCATTGATGCAGAACTCTCCATCAATGAAACATCCGAGACTCAGCCACATGCGGGCTGTTTCTATTGCCATCTCCGCATACTCCAAAGGAACCTCTTCCGCTGTTGCTGCGAGATATTTCTCCACGGCATAGAGGATGTCGGCATCGATATGGTACTGTGCGGTGCCTGCAGGATAGTAGGCGCTGCACTCCTCCCCACTTATGGTCCTCCAGGGAAAGAGAGCCCCTTTGAGGCTCATGGTCCTGGCCCGTTGGCGGGCCTTAGGAAGCATGGTATGGCGAAAATCGAGCAAAGATTTTGCCAGGGAGGGCTTCAGATAGCAGAACATCGGTAGGGCGTACGCCTCAGTATCCCAGAAGTAGTGCCCCTCATACCCCTCACCTGTCAACCCTTTGGCCGGCATGCTGGAGAGCCCGTCCCGGCCGCAAGACTGGAGAAGATGGAAAATATTGAATTGCAAGGCCTGTTCAGAACTTTCGTCGCCCTCAATGAGTATCCTCCCCGCGTTCCAGAACTCAGAGAGGTACTCCTCCTGCTTTTTGGCATAGGAGGCAAACCCCTCCTGGGCACAACGCCTCGCACGGAAGGGCGCTGAATCATCTTCGGTGGTATAGGCGACAAACTTTTGCAGCGTAACCTGCTCCCCCTTGCCAAGCCTGAACGTATAGGAGAGGGAGAGGTCCCTGTCAGAGGGGACTCTCTCTAAAGCCTCCTTGCTTGTCTCATGGAATGCGCAGCCGTAGAGAGTGAGGCCGCTGTTTCGGGTCTTTGCAAAGAAGTTGAGAGTCTCATCCTCGATGAAAAACTGTTCGACGACCAAGGGCTTGGACGTGAACTTGGACCCGATCCGAGGATCTTCCCTGGAAGTCCGGTTGCGTACCCCGATATCGAGAAAACTTGTCAGTTTGATGATAAGGGCCCTATTCAAAGGCTCAACAGTGTAGGAGATGATGGCGCAGTGCTTATCAGCAAAGGAGACCATACGCTCAGTCCTGATCCGTATCCGATCCCCCTGAGCACTGCTCCAATCAACCGTTCGGGTCAGTATTCCTGTCCTAAAGTCAAGAAAACGGGAAGATGAGTTCACCACTCCCCTAGTGAGGGAGAACGGAAGGCCTTCGACCTCCAGCTCTATCCTTTTGGGGTCGGGCAGGTTGAGGATAGTCTCGTGGTTGGGGGCATAACCGTATGCGCTCTCCCCGTAGATTATCGGTTCGCTGTCATAAAAACCATTGATGTACGTACCCTTGTGGTACGTGCCCTCCACCTCCTCAAAATCCCCTCGGAGACCCAGATACCCATTGGCCAGCGTAAACAGTGTCTCGTTGTGGGGGGTTTGGGAAGGATCATACTCAGTATATCCGAAACTCATCGTATCCATACATTATCCTTTGACCGAGCCTGCAAGCAAACCTTTCACGAAATACTTCTGCAGGGAGAGAAAGACTGTCAGCGGCAGGATCATCGAGACAAACGCACCGGCAGTCAGAAGGTGCCAATCGGAGCCTCTTGTCCCTGCCATGTTCATGAGCCTTACGGTGACCACTTCCATCATCTGTCCTCCTCCGCTCAGGAAAACCAAGGCAACCAACAGGTCGTTCCACACCCAGATGAACTGGAAGATTGCAAATGATGCAAGGGCTGGAACGCTCAAGGGGACAATGAGACGGACAAACATCGTAAAGTGGTTAGCTCCGTCAATGAACGCCGACTCCAAGATCGAACGTGGGATCGTAGAGATATAGTTGAACAGGATGTAGGTGGCCAGCGGAAGCCCAAAGCCGGTATGGGCCAGCCAAATTCCCAGGTACGTACCATTGAGCCCAATCTTCTGGTAATCTCGCAAGATAGGGATCAACGAGATCTGCAGAGGGACGACCAACAAGGCGATGACCATTGCAAACAGTATCCTCCTTCCAGGGAAACTCATCCAGGCGAAAGCATAGGCTGCGGCCGCTGCAATGAAGATAGGAATGATGACGGCTGGCAGGGTAACGGTGATACTTGAAAGGAAGGCACTGCCCATGGAGGCCCCTCGCCTCGCAGCTGTGCCCCCTCCTGCCGTCCCTACGGTGAAGCGCTGCCCGCCAAGCACCTCGTCATAGTTCTTGAGAGTGAAATCCTTCAGGTTGCCAAACGCTGTCCACCACCCGGAAGAGGCTGCAGCATCACTATCACGAAAGGAAGTGATGAGTATCCCGGCTGTGGGAACGGTCCATACAAGACAGAACAGGATGAGCAAGAGGGTGATTATTTTCGCGCTACGTGTCATTTTTACAGCTCTCTTCATCAGAAGACCTCCCGCTTGTTGAATTCCTTCAAGTTGTAATAGATGACAGGGCTTACAGCGAGCAGTATGATTATTGCGATCGCTGACCCCCTTCCATAGTCGAGGAACTTGAACATCTGCTTGTACTGCTGACTCGCCAGCACTTCCGTCCCATACAGGCCGTTGGTCATGGAGTAGACAATGTCAAAGCTCTTCAGGGCTGCAAGCATGATCGTTGTCGAAACGGTGACTATACTGCCATAAATGGAGGGTAGGACTATCTTCATCAGGACGGTAAACTCCTTCGCCCCGTCGATACGGGCGGCTTCCTTGATCTCCTCAGAGACCCCTTTCAGCGCAGCAGCCAACACCACCAGGGAGAATCCTGTCTGCAACCAGACAAAGATGATGATGAGGAAGAAGTTGTTCATCGGTGCCGTTCCCAGCCAGCTCTTCGGCTCCCCTCCGAAGGCTACCACCAGGGCATTGAGCAGGCCCGTCTGATTCGCACCCACGGGCTTGTAGGCATACATGAACTTCCAGATGACTCCGGCCCCTACCATGGAGATGCCCATCGGAAGGAATACCAGGGTCTTGCCGAGCTTCTCAATGGCCGAACGCTCTGCCATCAGTGCCGTAAGAAGCCCGAAAAAAACAGCGAATGCCGTCCCGAACAAAAGCCAGAGCACTGTGTTGCCGAAGGCTGTGCGCATAGTAGAATCGGTAAAAATGTACTTGTAGTTCTCCAAGCCTGCAAATGCTGTGGAGTTCCTGTTCATGAAGCTCAGGACGAGACTTCTTACGGTAGGTATCAACAGGTACCACCCGATGATTAGGATTGCAGGCCCTACAAAGACAAAAGGAATGATCTTGTTGTACTTGCGTGTGGGGAAGAGCTGCACGATGAGGTTCATCGAATAAAACAGTGCCAAGACAGAGAATGTCCCCCATACGATGGCAAACAATGTGGTCAAGATTTGTGACATCGGATTGTTTCTCAACAAGAGGAACCCTCCGACCATTACGATAATTGAGAAGGGGGTGAATACAACTGTGCGTACGACCAACTCCTTCCTCTCCCGATCTCTCTGTATCTGCATGGTTCCCCCCTTGAATGATAGGGATTCCGCAAAGATGCGGAATCCCCTATGAAAACAATCTCCAGCTTAGCGGGGCCAGCTCTTCTCAATGTCGGAAAGGACACTCTTAGCATCCTTGCCGTTTACATATTCGACCATACCGGTCCAGAAGGAACCTGCACCGACTTCAGCTGGCATCAAATCCGATGCGTCGAAGCGAAATACTGTGGCGTCTACAAGAGCCTTGGCTATCTCACGCTCCAGACTGTTGCCGTAGTCGTTGAAATCCTGGGACTTGTGAGGGAACAGAGCCCCACCAACCTGTGCCCAAGGAGCCCCTGACTCCCACGTGGTCAGGAATTCCATGAACTCCTGGACACCCGGCTTGTCATTGAACACCACGAACTGGTCTCCACCACCAAGAATCGGGGTACCCCACTTCTCGTCGATGGAAGGCAGAGGGAATACACCCACTTCTTCCTCGAGGTTGTCCTGGATATTCTGAGGCATGAAGCCTGTGATGAAGTTACCCTGACGGTTCATGAACACCTTGGTTGGCTTGTCAAACAGAGGTTTGACAGAATCACCGAAGTTTGTCGTCAAGATATAGGGAGCCCCACCATAGACATATTTAGGATTCAGGAAGATCTCTCCAAGATAGTCGAGAGCTCTTTTCACTGCCGGATGATCAAAAGGAATCTCGTGGTTTACCCACTGGTCATATACTTCAGGACCTGCGGTTCGAAGCATGACATCCTCCATCCAGTCTGTGCCTACCCAACCGGTAGCATTTCCGGACTCAAAGCCGATGGACCAAGGGTATCCCCCATCACGTACGATCTGATCCTGCAAGGCCCTCAGCTCATCCCAAGTCTTGGGTACCTTATAGCCCTTCGCTTCAAAGGCCTTCTTGGGATACCAGACAAAACTCTTGGCATTCACACGATGGAACACACCATAGGTCTTGCCACCATAGGAACCCAGATCCTTCCAGACAGGGGCATAGTTAGCATCGATCATGCCGATGACACGGGAAGAAAGAGGCTTGATGTAGCCTTCCTGTGCAAACTTGTGCATGATGCCAGGCTGAGGAAGGGCAGCAATGTCAGGAGGAGTCCCGGCTTCTGCCTGTACCAGAATCTGAGTCTCAAACTCCGGGCTACCCTCATAGACTGCGTTATAACCACTCTTCTCGTTGAATATCCTTATGATCTCATCAAAACGGGCAGCTTCCTCTCCTCTGAAAGCGCCAAAAATGCGGATGGTCTTATCCTGCGCCGCCGTCTCCTTTGTTCCTTGTGCCCAGACCCCCTGCATTACCAGCATAAGGACCAGGACAAATAACATGACCTTAGAAAATTTTCTCATAACGTCCTCCTAAACTTTAGCATCACCAGGTGATGCATAATTACCTATAGATACTCAGTCGAACTCCTCTGTATGAGCTTCAAATCGATCAGACTTTTTCTCACAGGACGATTCGGCTCCTTTATCCTCTGCAGCACCATCTCAGCGGCCTGGACACCTGAATCCTCAAGGCTCTGGTCGATGGTCGTCAGATTTACAAACTCAGCCATCTCGATATCATCAAAACCGACAACTCCCAGCTCGTCAGGGACTGTAATCCCCAGCTGGACAGCGCACTGTATCGTCCTGATAGCCAACGTATCGCTCGACGCGAAGATGCAATCGGGCCGGTCAGGACGGTCGAGAAGCTTGAGGATACCCGACCTCGAAACATCGGGCAGGTTCTCCCCTAGCCAGATATTGCGCTTTTCCACCTCTATCTCCTTTTCTAAGAAGAAGGATGCGTACCCTTCAAGCCGCTGCTCCGTCGAAGGGGCGGCATAAGACCTGAGGGAGGCTTCCCCCACATACCCGGGGGTACGGTACCCATTCTTATGCAGGAATTCAGCGGCCATCCTACCCCCTTCAGCATTCCGGATGACTATCGAATCGAAGCCCTCAACCTCACTCTCCACAAAACAGACGGGGATGGCTGAATTGCGTAACGTTTCAATCGTCTGCTCCTCGAGCTTCATGCACAGCGAGATAAGGCCATCGACACGCTTGCTTCCTACCAGCAGGTCAACATACCCCTTCAGGCCTTCACTGCTCTGAACTGAGTAGATCACCAGCTCGTAGTGATGGGAGGAGAGGATCGAGGCGATCCCCTTCAAACGCTCCATGAAGGAGGTTTCCGTAAAAAAAGGTGCGATGACAGCGATTTTCATCAGCTGTTGCCTGGCTTTTGCTACAGCTTCGGCCTTAGGCACGAACTGCAGCTCTTCAATTGCCTCCATAATTCGGGCTCTTCTCTCCTTATTCACCATGGAAGGTGAATTTATCGCCCTGGACACAGTGGTCGGACTAACACCAGCAAGTTTTGCGACGTCATAGATGGTTGGTTGCTTCGATGCCATT
>DUPO01000094.1 GCA_012838275.1 Spirochaetales bacterium | reverse complement strand
TCGTATGCTTGTTAAAGATTCTCTGCTCAACAGTCCCATCGGCCAGGTCGGTATAGCGGACATGGAGTGCTATGCGGTTATCCTTGTCGAGAGCTTTCCAGATCTTCTGGGAAAAAGTTTCAATATCCTCGCTTATCGTCACTTCCCTGGGACTGCCTGAGAAGGAGGCTAGGGAACTCCCTTCCCCTTTATAGGTGTGGACAAGCTGACCGCCGCCTCTGGTCGGATCGCTGTACTTAAAGAACTTTCTCCTTGGCTTCCCTTCACTTCTCTTGATAATGGAAAGGGAGTAGGTGTAGGGCTCCTTCAAGGATACCAGCGCGCTGATGCGTGGGGTGTAGTGAGGCTCGTCGGGCTCGTAGGAACAGCTTTTCAAAGCGTCTTCAAAGGTCTTCCCTTTCTGAAGATAGGAGCAAACGACATCGCCGTGGTCACCATTGCTAATGATGAGCGTATCGTCCAACTGTTGCAAGGCGGTATAGTAAATGAGAGGGTTGCCCTTGTCCTTAGAAGGTCCGAAAGGCTCTGCCTTGAGGGTATCCCCTTCGAGCACCAACAGGCGATTCTGACTGTTTTCACTGCGTCCCGTAATGAAATATGCGGAGACTGCCCTCCCTTGTGGGGAAAAACCCACTATGATCCCACGCCCAGGATAGTTCTTTTCACTCAGCAGCTCATCAATTTCCATATAATCCTCCAAGATATATATTATTCTCTTTTATATTCTCTTTTTTCCAATGCCTTCACTGTAAGGCGCACCGCATCTTCGATGCATAGCTCACAACTGCGAAGCTCTACCCCTGTCTCCGCACCCAGAAGGTCCTTGCAAACCAAACTCCTGTTCTGCACCTCAAAAGCGGATACCAACGGAGCTATCGCAGCATAGGTGTCTGCCTTCGTACCAAAGGAGACATCTCCTTTGCTGGATACCAAGGAGAGGACGGCAACAGCTCCGCTTACCGCACCGCAGGTGGCCTGCTTGCCACCCATACCACCACCAAACCCTTCCATAATGGCAAAGAGCGTCTTCTCATCCACCTCTACCTGGTCAAGGAAAGCACAGGCCACCGCCTGGGCACAGTTATATCCTCTGCTTCGTAAAGCCCTTGCCTTCTCCACATACTCAATACTCTTATACATACATTCTCCCAAACCTCATGCCTGCCGGCCTGTTTTCTGCAGATAGTAGGAATAGTCACCTTCAAAGACCTGCATCTGTCCGTGGTCGATCTCAAAGACCCTATTTGCAAGATGCCGCAGAAAGTAGCGATCGTGGCTTACAATGATGAGGGTCCCCTCAAATCGGGTGAGGGCATCAAGAAGTACCTCACGACTTTGGATATCCAAATGGTTCGTCGGCTCGTCCAATATGAGGAAGTTTACCGGAAGGGCCAGCATACAGGCAAGCATGACACGGCTTTTCTCCCCTCCGCTGAGTATCCCTATCCTTTTATCGGCATCCGAGCCGGAAAACTGGAATGCAGCCAAAAGGTTCTTGATGCTTCCTATCGATGCCAGAGGAGTCCTCTCGGAAACCTCTTCAAATACCGTCCTCTCAGCATCGAGTACATCTGATGAGTACTGGCTGAAGTAACCAAGGTTCACGCTGGCCCCCAAGGCGACCTCTCCGCTGGTAGGGGCGGTAAGGCCGGCTATGACTTTCAACAGGGTCGATTTCCCAGCCCCGTTGATTCCCGTAAGGGCAATCCGGTTCCCTCGCATGATACTGCCGGTAAGACCGCTGAAGACCGGATGTACATCACCATTGGCTTTTTTCCAACTTTTTGCAAGGTCCTTCATCACCACCACCTGGTCACCACTCCTCGGACAAGGGGAGAACTCAACCTGCATGAGCTTAGTTTCAGCGGGGATGGTAATGCGATCGATCTTATCCAATGCCTTTATCCTGGACTGGACGAGGGAGGCATGGGAAGCACGGGCTGCAAAGCGGGCGATGAACTCCTCATCCTTGGCAAACCGGGCCTGCTGGCGGTTGAAGGTAGCAAGCAGCTGCTCGCGCCTTATCTCGCGCTCCCTCAGATAAAAGTCATAATCCCCACTATAGGTAGTTACACTGCCGTTGGCCACTTCAACGGTACGCTTGCATAGGCGGGACATGAACATACGGTCATGGCTGGTCATGACCAGGTCTCCCTTGAAGTTGTTCAACCATGCCTCCAACCAGACTATGGACTCCACATCGAGGTGGTTTGTGGGTTCGTCCATCAGCAGCACATCCGGGTTGAGGAGAAGAATCTTGGCCAAAGCTATGCGCATCTTCCAACCGCCGGAGAAGTTCTCTACCGGCTCATGAAAACGGTCGGGTCCTATGCCAAGGCCTGTGAGCACCTGCTCGGCACGATTGGAAAGGTCATACCCATCGCGGGCGATAAATTCTGTCTGAAGCTCCCCATACCGGTCCATCTCGGAATCGCTGAGGCCCTCGGCCATCCTGTGTTCCAAAGAGGTGAGCTCTTCTCCGATCTCAAAGACCGAGCCAGCTCCCTTGAGTACTTCTTCAAGGGCAGAGTTTCCACTCATTTCCCCTACAGTCTGGGAAAAGTATCCGATGACGGTATCCCCTTCGATGACGACTGTCCCCTCATCGGGCTTTTCCTCTCCTGCTATAACTTTCAGCAAGGTGGACTTGCCCGCCCCGTTGGGACCGACCAGTCCGATCCTGTCCTGGGGACGTATGAGCATATCCGCCTTGTCCAAAAGCACTCGTTGCCCGTAGGCAACGCATATTCCTGTTAATTTGACCACAAAGACTCCTAAGTGAAAGATTCTAACAGAATGGAGGCTTTTAGTCATGACCGTTTCCCTCATAGGGAAAATGGCCTATACTCCTTTTCAAGAGGTTGTTATGGAAGGTAACGTACGCAAGAACATCAAGGCTGGCTTGAAGGTCGCCGTCATTCTCAAGGAGGACCAGAGAAGCGGCACCCTTACAGAGGGTGTGGTCAAGGACATCCTCACCAAATCACCTAACCATCCCCATGGCATCAAGGTGAGGCTTGAATCCGGTCTGGTCGGAAGAGTGGCCAAGATCTACGGGAACACCCCGTAAATAGGGGAATCGCAACGCTTGCACCGGCCAAATTCAAGAAAGTCCCCGACGCTATTATGCTCATCAATGAGCAGGGCGTGGCAGGAGGGACAGAACGTCGTACGTTCTGAGCTGCTGTTGCCGCTGTATATGTAGGGAATGCCCGATTGTCCTGCCAGCCTGACCATCTTCGTAAGGTAAGATTCGCTTGTCGCCTTGATATGGGACATCTTGTACTGAGGGAAAAACCGGCTCAGGTGCCATACCTGTACCCCTCTCTCATACAGGAGTTTCCCCAAGGTCCGTACATCATCACTGGTATGCATCGACTCTATGAGCATGGTGGTGACTTCCAAATGGGCCTTTGTCCTTGCAATGGCGGCGATCGCATCAAGGACCACCTGCTGGTTCCCTCTGCAGACTTCCTTGTAAAAAGCCTCATCCCCCTTGATGTCGAGGTTGAAAGCATCGATGACCGGAAGCAGCCGCTCCAAAGCTTCCCTTGAAAAGGATCCGTTTGTGACCATGATATTCTGCATTCCCGCCCTTTTGGCCAGCCTTGCCACCTCTATCATATAGTCTTGCCATACCAACGGCTCACTGTAGGTGTAGCTTATGGAGTGACACCCCTTGGCCCTAGCCAAGGCTATGATCTTGCTAGGATCAAGACGGTCACTTGCAAGGGAATTGGTGGGACTGCCCTGACTCAAGGAGTGATTCTGGCAGAAATCACAGGCCAGATTACAGCCAAACAGGGCAAAGGAGAAGGTCCTGCTGCCCGGATAATAATGATAGAGGGGTTTTTTCTCGATAGGATCGACCCCCATCGCTTCAATCTGGCCGTAAGTGGTCGTAACCAGCTTGCCTTTCACATGCTTTCGCACACCACACACGCCGCTCTGCCCTTCGGCAAGCTTGCAGTGATGCCAACAAAAGTCACACGCCAGAGAGTGATTGCTCATCCTACTCCTCCTCGGAAAACACTTCAGCCTGGAACACTTCCAACACGCATCGGCTCTCTCTCCATGCATTGGGGGAGAGACCGGCTTTCATACAGAGCCCTTCCAACATCTCTTGCCTGTCCCAACCCTGTTCAACTGCAACTTGGGGAAGAAACACCGCACGATTAGTGCCTTTGCTCAGGATGACCCCATCGGTACCAATGCGGATCTCCTCATACGAATCCACCCGCCTAGGCCTTGAAAGAACGGATATTTCAATGACCAGGCTAGGAAGTTCGTCAAGGCGCACAGGGGGAAAGCGAGGATCGTGGAAGGCAGCTTCCCGCGCCAGGTCGATGACACTCTCTACAAGAGAAGCGAATCCGAAAATATTCCCTATGCAACCACGAAGGGAGTAAGAACTCTCCCCATCCAGTTTTTTCAAGGTGACGAACAGTCCGCGCTGCTGCTGATAGATTGGTGAGGCACTCTTGCTGATGCTGTCAAAGACCTCAGTGGAAACCAGTCCGAGGGAACTGCAGATGGACTCCCTTGCAAGGGACAACAACATACTCTGTTCGGTTGTTCGCATGGTCAACTCCAAAGAATCGTACAATAGGCAACAAACGAATCACCACTTGAAGGGGCGATATCATATGAACTGTAGTAGGAGGCTATGCTTCCTGCAAGACCCAAACGCCGGGCTATCTCACTTATGATGACTGAAGGGGCGATACCGCAGATTGTTGGTTTTTTCTCATTGTACAAGGCAAGAGCCCCCTCGCTCTTGCCTGCAGCAAGCAGGCGAGCCAGAACCAGGTCGTCCTCCCTCACCCTCTCTTTCTGGGCCCCCAAGCTCAAACGGGAGTACGGGGTGTAACCAAACCGACTCCCGTAATGAGTAAAGTCACTGCTGGCAACCAGCACCGTCTCGCCACTTTTCAGCGACTTTCTTCCAATATCCGATACCAGCCTGTCGCAGAGTTCGGCTAGCACAAACCCATTGGTGACCTTGGAAATGAGTGCTGGAGAGTAGGATATCTGCTTTTCACGGCTCTTGTTCATGTACGCGATAAAGGGCAGGATCATCTCCACAGCATGTTCCCGTTCGATCGCCTGGTCAAAGCCCCTGACTACAGAGGATAAGGAAAACCCATCCACATTCCCAAAGGGGGTCGCATATCCTGTGAAATTGCCACCCACCAGCCTGTCCGGGTCCAGGGAAGTGGTGTGAGAAGGACCTAGCAACACCAGCCTTTCAGTCTGTGGAGGGAGATTTTGGAAAAAGGCAGCCATCCCCAAAGCGGAGAAAGAGATCCCTGCATGAGGGAGCACAGCACAAGTGGACGGGGGAGATTGCTCCTCCAAGGCTGAAAAAGCTTGTTCGATAAGATCTTCCAATACATATTTGTCTTTAGGATACCAAGAGCCTGCAAATTTTGCACGCCGTATGGATTGGGAATTATTTTTAGCGTTAAGCATACAGCCTCCATTTTCAGGGAACAAACCCTGTTACCTTAATGATAATGCATCGAGATAAAAATACAAGGTGTGTTATTTGCTGACAATGAGTTACACCAGGTGACGTTGCAGTGTCCAAAAACTCATACCACTATTTTCCTGATCGGAATCCAATGCTACAGACAAGAACGTACTTGCACAAACATTGGAGGTCCCATGAGGATATGCTTTCCGGATGATGGCACGGGAGAGCGAAATCAGAATGTTCTCGGATTGAAAGGAACGGGACCGGCATGCTTTCAGATCAGCTATTGAAATAGTGGTTCCAGTATGCATCAACATCTTGGGCTACGAACAGGGGAAGGTTGAGTAAGCGGTATTCTTTTTCTTCTTTTATAGTTTTCAGTGCATCCAAAGAAATTAAGCCGTCATGAAACCTTATGGCCTTATCAAAGCCTGATCGTTCGATGAAGGAGTGCATTGATTTCAAGGTTCCAGTTTTTCCAGCCTTCACTTCAATGGGCATGATTGCTGTCCCATTAATGCGGATAAACACTAGCTCCGCTTTTGCCTGAGGGTTGTCGCGCACCCAAAAAAATGTTGTTGTACCTTAAACAAAAGGAAGGCAACCCGCTGTGCGACCATTGTCGCCTCAACAAGTTGCCAAAAACTTGGTAGAATCAGGAATCGCCGTCCTACCGGGTACTTTTGTACAATCGGTAGTCCATTCATCAGACCAACTATTTAGCAGGGGTAGGACTCGGACCTACGACCTTCGGGTTATGAGCCCGACGAGCTGCCAACTGCTCCACCCTGCGTCGAATTACTTCCCTACAATATGGGAATTACAACATCTTGTCAACAGGCTATAAGAAAGAATAGGGATTACGCGTAATATATTGTCAGTAAGACAAATATGTTTTACATCCTTCCCACCTTTCGCAAATCATTCCTTTCTGATATGCTTGTTTTTTGCAATGACACGCACATTTGTCCTGTGGGTTCTTTTTGGAACCAGGACAAGGGGCGGGATGTAAGGAGTCTGCATACGAGCAAGAAAATTGTAATCCTGGGAGCAGGAAGAAGAGGTCTCGGTCTCGCCAAACATCTTATTGAAGAGCATAAGGATGTGGTGATAATCGACAACTCTCACGAGCGTGTTGCAACTGCCGTTGCGAAACTCGACTGCTTGGGAATTCTAGG
>DUPO01000006.1 GCA_012838275.1 Spirochaetales bacterium | reverse complement strand
GACATTCGTCTTGGTTCCCAAGCCAGCTGCGATTCCATTGAGATACCCTGTCTGCTCACTCTTGGGTGCGTAGGAAAACACATTGGGAGTACTGGTGTCTTCACCAGTTCCATAGGCAAAGATGACCGTAGGATGGCTGGGAGCGAGGTCTTTTACTATATTGGCATACAGTGCCCCATGTGCAATGATGATATCGTAACCTTGGGCAATGAACTGCATGATCGAAGTGCCTGCTGCAACTGGATTCTGTTTTTCACTCAGGCCTATAATAACTCAAAGTTCGCATACTGCTAGGCCCTAGAATTTTGGATGAAAAGCAAAGGAAAAATTTGGAGATTAATTAATAATTACATATAATATATAGACATAAGCTCGAATATCTCGTATAATGGATGTACTATAAACCTATACAAGACAAGGAGCTTATGCCTAACATGTTGAGGGATTTTACCAACAATACCGATGCCATTACAAGTCAGGTCAGTGCTTTTTCCCAGAGATTTAAAGTCGGAGCCATCCTTCGCCATTGTGGTGCACACAAACAAAAGGGCATAGAAGTCCGGAAGGTCTTCTCCTACCTGTCTACCCTGCTGTTCTGTGGAATATCCATGAACAGGGATCAAAAAACCCGCAAGTACGGGAACATGGTGAAAAAGGATACATGCCATCGGTTCCTCCAATCCATGAAGATGGACTGGAACCGGTTCCTTTCCCTGCTGGCCAAAGAGATCATCGACAAGGATTTCCGCCCGATATGCCGCAACGATTGCAAGGGAGTGCAAAAGCCTTTTTTCCTGGTGGCCGATGACAGCAGCTACTGTCGCAACAGGTCCAAGAAGGTGGAGCTGAGCGCCAAGAACTGGGACCATGCCCTCAAACGCTACTACAAGGGATTCAGGATGCTTACCCTTGCCTGGACCGATGGCGTATCGGTCCTTCCCGTATCTTTTTGCAATATGAGCACATGCGACGATACGAAGGTGCTCAGGGGATCCAAAGGGCTTACCGCCAAAGAAAAGGAAACCTTTGGCTTCAAGATACGCAAGCTGGCAAAACAGAAGATGAACGACACGCTGCTGGACCTTCTGGATGTCGCTGCAGCGGCGAATCTCCAGGCCCGGTACCTGCTGTGCGACAAGTGGTTCGCCAACCCCGTCACCATCTTCGCCATCAGAGACAAGGGATACGAGGTGATCTGCATGCTGAAAAACTCCTCCACCTATTATCTCTACAAGGGAGAAAGGAGAAAGCTCAGCCAGATTTTCCGC
This sequence comes from Spirochaetales bacterium, assembly GCA_012838275.1. Lineage (GTDB taxonomy): Bacteria > Spirochaetota > Spirochaetia > Sphaerochaetales > Sphaerochaetaceae > Sphaerochaeta. The sequence continues at coordinate 9,788 of DUPO01000006.1, read as the reverse complement.
ATGTGCGCCAAGGAGGAGAGGCTCCAGCGCAAACTGGACCGAAAGGCCGGAAATGACGACTCGAAAGGCAGGAAATTCCTGTTCTCCGCTGCCATCTCACTGATCAACAAGGATGAGAAACCCAACCAAGAATCGAAAATCGTGTTCGTCAGGAACAGGAACAAGAAGAGTGAATACCTGGCGATTCTCTGCACAGACAACAGCCTGTCAGAGGACCAGATAGTTGAATATTACTGCAGCCGATGGGGGATAGAAACAATGTTCCATACCTGCAAGTCATTCCTGCGCCTGCAAAAGAGCACCCAATCGCTGGATTATTCAGAAATCCATGCCAGCACCGCCATAGTCATGTTCCAATATGCGATGCTCTCCTGGCTGAACCGCCAGAACTCTGATGAAATAGGTTTCGGTGAACTGTTCTACCAACTCCTGGAAGAGGTCCAAGATACTGCTCTCTTTCATGCCATTGAACTGGTGTTGACATTGTTCGTCGAGACCCTCGCTTCTGAATATGCCATGCCACCGGGAAAGCTCAATGAAGCGATGAACAAATTCCTCAAGCAACTGCCTGAGAGGCTGAAAACCTGTCTGGATCTAGCTGCTTAGGCATGTGCGAACTTTGAGTTATCATATATGTTGCTTTCTCATCGTAATCGTCAGTCAGATGGACAACAGGAAACCCTCCTCGCCTGATATAGAGCCAAAGCAGGTTTTCTTGGGCTTCTTGTTGGTCCGATCTGAACCCCAGCATCTCTGTAAAAGACAACACCTGCATCTCGATATGAATGAAGCGGCCGGTGAGCAAGGTAGAGAGTTCGGATGAAAGCAGCTGTGAGTTGGAAATGGTGATGTACATATCTATCTGGAAATCGAGGAACAAGGAGTTTACTGCCTCTTCCCACTTCTCTACGATTTGGATTTCATCGAAGAACACATATGCGGGGCTCTCCATTGTTTTTAGAAGGCCAGACACGTAGGTATATAACGCAAGTGAAGTTCGCAAATCGTAGTACTTCATGCTCTCAAAGTTGATGGAGATGATCTGTTTGCCCGCAACTCCTTCTTCCTTCAAAAGCTGTTGTATCATCAGCATCATGGTCGATTTCCCACATCGACGTATCCCTGTGATTACTTTAATGAAGGGTCTAATCTTCTCGTAATACAATGGTCGATTAAGCATGAACATGGACCTCTTGATAAGAGTATACCCAGTAAAACTACGTAAGTAAGGAAAGTTTTTAGGGTTATACCCATAAAAACTCTTCTATGGACACCCCTTTTCATGGGTATAACCCTATATACTTCACGCTATGAAAGCGTAATACCCGCCTTCCTGCTGTTCCTCTTCACTCTGCGTCTACGCTTATACCGCGCAAATGCAGAGACGATGGAAGAAGTATTCCACTGCTTTTTGGGCGTAATCTGTGCATCAGAGGAAAGATATGCAGAACCATGCTTTGCAAATGTGTGCATGAACCTACGATAGTCATGCTGCTCATGCCGTGTCCAAAAGGACTCGGCACCGGCAATCAGGCGTGGGAATAGATGGAAGTCCCTCTCTTCCCTGGTTGCAATGTACTCGGTCCAGAGCATGAACTCCGCCCCGTACAGAGAGGAGTACTTCTGAGTCTGCAGCTGCTTGCCGTAGCGGTAGACCACCGGTAGGGGAAGCAGCGTATGGTCCATATCCAGATACGTATGGAAATAGTCGCTCATGATCACCGGATGTGTCAAAGCCGATGCATCCAGCAGCGGGTTCCACACCTGGGTGATAATCTTTTTGTCATACCCTTCGTCCACATAGTCATTGTAGAGAATCACCTGCTTTCCCAAGCCTCGTGCATACGAAGTCATCTCATTTAAGAACCATCGCAACAAGGCTTTCTCGTCGGACAAGCGCAGTACTCTCTTTCTCTTCTGGCAATCGGGACAGTCGACCCAGCGGTCCAGGGGAATCTCATCGCCTCCCAGATGGATGTACGGGGCAGGGAAGAGTGAAGCTGTCTCCTCGATGATCTGCTTCACGAAAGAGAGAGCTTCGTCCTTTCCCACGCACAGGATGTCTGAAAATATTCCTTCTCCCGTAGGGATCGTGAACGGACCGCCTGTACAGCTAAGCTTGGGATAGGAAGCCAGCGCTGCTGTGAAGTGGCCGGGCATGTCGATCTCAGGGATGACCATGATATGGCGGGCCTGGGCATACGCCACCAAGTCCTTGATCTCTTGTTTCGAATACCGACCGGACTCTTCCTCTCCCAGCTTCGGGTAGCTCTCCGAGGCGATTCTCCAACCCTGGTCGTCACTGAGATGGAGGTGCAGGACATTCATTTTGAACGAGGCGAGGATGTCGATGATTCTCTTTCCTTCCTCGACCGGACAGAACGACCTTGCTACATCCAGCATGAAAGCCCTCCACAAGAGGGCGGGCTTATCCTCGATGCGGCAACAGGGAACGGCATTAGGATAGACAAGCAAAAGCTGGCGCAGTGTCTGTACTGCGTAGAAGACCCCCTGCAAGGTTTTCGCTTCAATCCTGCACTCCTTTGGGTTCACTTCCAAGCGGTAAGCCTGCTCCTCCGTAGCGTCTGCAGCTGCGGTAATAATCAGATCGGGTGATTGTCCACCCTCTTGTGCTTCCATGCCAAGCTGCTCTCTGACGTAGAGCAGGACGCATTCAGCGTCAAAGGAGGGGTCAAGAGCAATTACCAAGCGAGAGGGTTTGGAGAATGTGCCACCGAGCATTGCAACGGCGCCTGAAGGATAGGGAATGAGAGGGAGCTTTTCTGTCATATGAATGGTATTATTCCTTTAACGCCCCGGCTGCGAAGCCTTGGGCGATTTTGTCTTTGAATATCAGATAGAAGATGATCATCGGTACCGTACCGATAACCAATGCAGCAAACTGCAGGCCGTAGTCGCGGGACATTCCTCCCGCAAAGCTGTTGATCCCGACCGGCAGCGAGCGTACGGTAAGGTCGCTGGTCAGCGTCAGTACGAGAATGAACTCATTCCAGTTCCCCAAGAACGTATAGATGAACATGGTGGAGATAATGGGGGTGGCAACAGGAATGATGATTCTCAGAAATATCTGGATGAAATCAGCCCCGTCGATGATGGCCGACTCCTGCATGGCATCGGGAATCCCTTTGATGTACGTAGTAGCAAGAAACACCTGGAAAGGAAGCCCGAATGCAATATAGGGCAGGATTACCCCCAACCGTGTGTTCGACAGGCCCAGTTTGGTCTCCATGATGAACAGCGGTACGATGACCGAGTGTACGGTAATGAGCAGCCCCAGCGTATAGAGCAGGGAGACGAAGCGGCTGCTCTTGTAGTGAAACTTGGAGAGGGCGTAGCCGCTGCTCATGGCAAAGAGCACGGTAAAGAAGGTGGCAACCAAAGAGTAAATGGTGCTGTTGATAAAGTAGATGCCCAAATGCCCCTGTGTCCAGGCAAGGGTGAAGTTTTCAATATACCAGCTCATCGGCGGTGAAAGCGGGTGGCGGACAATGAGGGCATGCGGCTTGAAGGCGCTGAGGATCATCCACGTCAAAGGGATGATCGTAAGCAGGGTGAACGTGATCATAAGCAGGTAGGAGAGGCCTTTTCCCAGGGTAATAGTTTTTTTCATAGCTTCCCCCTACTCGAACCGACGTTCGAACTTCCTGCTGATGTATTGCAGGATGAGGATCAGGCCGACTGCCAAGAGAACGATGATCATGGAGGCGGCACTGCCGAAACCGTATTTGTAGTACTTGAAAGTGTTGATATACATGTAGATGGCAATTACTTCGGTGAAGTGGGCAGGCCCGCCGCCGGTCATGGAGTAGATGAGGTCGAAGGCTTTCAAGCTTCCAGAGATTGCAAATATCGCAGTGGTTGCAATGGTGCCCACCATGCCGGGAAGTATGATTCTCCCCAGCATCTGCGATTCGCTGGCTCCATCGATTTGCGCTGCCTCCAGCAGCGAAGGCGTCATTTTCTGCAGGTTCGCAAAGAAAATAATCATATACGTACCGGTATGCATCCACAAAAGGACAAACAGGATCGGATAGATGGCCATTTGTCGGTTCTCGAAAATCTTCATCACATACTGAGGTTGGTCGGTCAGGTTTCTGATTATGGCTACCACCATACCCGAGGAGGAGAAGATTTGGTTCCATAACAGGGCAACCACGACAGGGGAGATGGTGATGGGCAGGAAAATCATGGTCTGGTAGAAATTGCCGTTGCGGACCATCTTGCGGTGCAAGAGAAATGCCAAAAGAAAGCCCAAGGGAATCTGGCCGAACACCGAGACGGCTACGATCAAGAGGTTGTTTCTCAGGGAGTGGAGAAACACTTCGTCGCCGAGTATTTTTACATAGTTCTCCAAGCCGATGAACGCAGGCTTCCCGTACCCTCCAAAAGAGGTGAAGCTCAGCGACAAGCTGTAGGCAACAGGAAATATAATGATCGAGGCAAACAAAAGCAGGCCTGGGGCCAGCAAGAGATAGTAACTCATCCGTTTTTGTTGTAAGAACGTCATGACTCTCCTCGTGTTCCAAGGAAGGCTCTTACCCCGGTTGGGGAAAGAGCCTTGCATAGGATGTTACCGACCGATGGCTGTAACCATGGCTTCCAGCTCCTGGGAAATCTGCTTGGGCGTCTTTGTACCAAACATCATATTCTGAAGGTTGATATTGAACGTTCCAATGGGCTCTGCAGCGAGCACTGAATCCATGACATACCCCATGGGCACCTTGCCTGCATAGGCAACAAGCTTCTGGATCATCGGATCAGCATCCTTGGGCTCGTCAAGGTTGTAGGCGGGCAATCGGCCGAATTTCTGCCTGATTGCCGAACCCTCGGGACCTGAGTAGAACCATATCCACTTCCAAGCGGCTTCCGACTCTGCTTTGGTGAGCTTCGCATTCATGCCGAAGCCCTGGCCGGCGGTTGCCGAAGTAGAGAGGCTCTTGCCTTTCTGCCTGGGAATGTCGGGGAATGACTCCAGGCTCATGTACTCTTTCTGCTCGGCGGTCAGTTCTCCAATCATGTTGTTTACGGTCCAACCGCCATCGATGAAGTACACAGCCTTTTCCTGGACGAAATCGTCCAGACCTTGGCCGTAGGCCAGTTGGTTTGTTCCCGGTGAGAACATCTGTTTGTCAGTGAGTTCCTTGATTATCTCCATGGCATAGACGAACTCGGCATCGTCAAAGCGAGCCTCTCCGGCGATTGCCTTGTCGAACCACTCGAGTCCACAGGCTCTCTCGACCAGCATGCCTGCTACGCAGGACTGCATCGGCCACGCATCCTTGTTGGCGATGGAGATGGGAATGAGTCCTGCCGCCCTGATCTTCGGACCTTGGGCCAGCAGCTCTTCATAGGTCTTGGGAAGGGTGAGGCCCAGCTGCTTGAGCAGGCGGTTGTTGGTAAACATGATCGAGGTTATGCTGATGTCCTCGGGCAGTTCCCAGATCTCTCCGTTCTTTCCTTGGCCCTGCATTGCCATATCGGCAAACTCGTTCTCGTGTCCTGCAAGGTACGGACGCAAGTCCTGTACCAGACCGGCATTGGTGACCTGGCTTGTTCTCTCTCCCGGATAGAGCAGTACGATATCAGGCAGCTGGCCGCTCATCGCCATGGTTTGCAGCTTGTCGTGGAAGGCTTCACCGTAGCCATACTCAAAGGTGAGTTTGATGGTTGGATTGGCTTTTTCGAATACATCCACCAGATACTGGAAATTGGGAGCGGTGGTTTTATCCGTCTGATCGAGGAAGTGATATACAGACAAAGTTGTTACACCATCCCCTGTATCCTTGGCTTGTTCTTTGGTCCCTGCTGCAAACAGCAAGACGGGAACCAGGAACAACGAAATGAAAACAATGCTGAAGAGCCGTTTCATGTTCATAGTAATCCTCCATTGTATCGTATCCTTCACAGGAAGGAATCATCGAATTATGCTAAGAGATGAAAGAGGGGAAGCACTTTCTGCGTTGCATAGTCTGAAAGTGGTTCCAGGTTCATCAACACTTTGTCCAGTACCAACGCCGCCGCCCCGAACGAGACGGCTTGGTAGCCGAGGGAAGAGAACTGTATCTGCGTCCCTCCGTCACTGTGGTCCAGCGAGTTCGCCCGCAGCGCTGATCGCAGCATGTCAGGCATAACAGACTCGATGGTCTCTACATTTCCCCCGATGAAGACGTGTGCGATGTCCAGTGTGTTGATCAGGAATGCGAGGTTCTCGCACACCTCGCCCAGGTATGCGAGCAGCGCTTCCCTGTTCTCGGTTACCGAGATGGCGCTGTCCACCACTACTTGCTCCGACGAGGTGAGGTCGCGGTTGAGTACGCTCTTGAACTCACCTGCTCGATTGTTGCTGCCTCGATGGATTTTTCCGTCGAAGCCGAAGCCCAGGCCGACAGTCGGCCTGGCTAGGCCTGTTTGTACGTCATAGGCTTTCCAGAACTCAATCAGGACGAAGAGGAAGTTTCGAAGCTTCCGCTTTCGTTGAAATATGACCTCCCCCCATGCCCCGCAGTTTGCATCGTTCTCCAAAAAGACGGGATAGGGAAAAGCTGAAGCTATTTCGGTATAGAAGTCAAAGGGCTTGGTGAAATCGAGGGAGACGGAGCGAATGATCATCTGCCTCTCTGCATCCACGATGCCTGAAAAGCCTATTCCCACTCCCAACAGGTGCCGCCCCATGTGATCCAATCTCTGAGTGATCGTCTGGATGAACGAGAGCATCTCTTCTTTAAAGGTGTTTGCCGTGATGCCTTTTGGTTGTGTCTCCGAGAAGAGTACCTTGCCTTCCAGGTCGATGGAGAGGGCGGTGTAGGAGTCGGAGCGGATCTCAATGCCGATGACATGGAAGTACTCTTTGTTCAAGGTGATGCCGATGGCTCTTCTTCCGCCTTTCGGACCGGGATCTATGGTCTCATTCTCCCTGACAATGCCGCGTTGCATCAAATCAGCAACGATATTGGAGACTGAAGAGCGGTTCAGTCCCAGCCGAGCGGCAAGCTCGGCTCGGCTGAGTTCATCTTCTATCCACAGGCGATGAATGATGCGGGAGGAATTGATGAGTCTGGTTCTGTGAGGACTGCCCATGGATAACTCCAATACTTGGTTTGTTTGTTTTTGTACCAACCTAAGTCCAGTATAGTGGCCTGAAAATAAAAGTCAAGAAGAATAACATTGCTATATATTATAAAGAAATAAATGGAACTTGGACTAACGTGTTGAGAGGAGGAGGTGAAGAACGTACACGAAGATTACATTACCATTCCGTGTTTATGAGTCAGAGCCGGCTCTGATTTCTTTCAAACTTGCTGTGTCCCTTGTGTTTCCCTGTGCCCCATGGTAGAACGTGTTCAGGGTGAGTGTATGTTGTATAGGAGAAAAGTGTTTCTCAATCTAGTCCTCAGACATAAGAAGCCCCTATCTCTCGTTAGGCTTCAAGCCTTGATGTTTCTATTCGTTAAATCAACGGAGAATGCATACTACGACTTTATTCCCCATACCTATGGATGTTATTCAATAAGTCTCTATAACGACCAGGAAGCTTTGACGAAACAGGATGTTGTGATTGAAGCAAGAGGGGATTCCCCATTCAACTCATTCCTTTCTGTCGACAATCAGCGGGGTGAACTGGATTCGATACTCCTCAAGGACGAAGATTCCCCACTACTTGATAAGCTCATCGGTGACAGCGAACATCAAAGTGATGACGATTTACTTGAAAGAGTGTTAAAGGCCTATCCTTTTTATGCAATCAGAAGCTTACTTCTTGATAGATTCTCTTCCGATCAGGTTTTTATAAGCAAAATCCAAACAATCAGGGATCACGTTACGAGTGCTCCCCGGTACCTATACACAATCGGATACGAGGGATTATCTATTGATGGATTTCTCCAATCATTGATTCTCCAGAATATTAAAACTCTTGTTGATGTCAGAAAAAGTGCATTCTCCATGAGGCCAGAGTTCAGGAAAAAGAATCTCGAAGCAGCTCTTGTGGAGGCAGGTATACAGTACTACCCTATGCCAGAAGTAGGGATACCAGCCTCCAATAGAAAAGAGTTGTTGCCATTGGGGAGAGGTGATTTACTTGCTTGGTATGTCGATACCACACTACCAATGTGCGAGAAGTATGCATCTGTTATTGCAGCTTTGGTTGCCAAGGAAAATATTGTTCTCATGTGTTACGAAAAAGACCCTAAGGATTGCCACAGATCTTTATTTGCAGAGTATTGCCAACGAGTGCAACCCTCTATTCCAGGGATTAAACACTTAGGAGAAGCTGGGGTTTATACCTGTTCCAATGTATCCAACACCTGGAGTATTTAATTGCCCTCGATTTGCTCCCGTGTAAAACTTTCAGACTTCACCATGCAATCACTCCTTAACCAACGATTCTATCGTTGTCTGGTCCCTAAGGAATCCAAACACAGCTTTCGCTTTATTCCTTCTGCGCGCATACCGCCGCATTGAGACCTGGTCAATGCGGTATCTTAAGAGCATCAACCCAAGAGGGGAAGGAAGGTCAGCCTGAACGAGCAGGCCGTCAATGACAGCTACAGCGGGTTCTGGATCATCCTCACCAATGCACAGAAAGATGCATCGAAGGCACTGGAGCACTACAACCGCAGGTGCGACACCGAGTTCCACTTCGACGACATGAAGAACCTCTTGGACTGCAACAGGCTCAACGTGCACACAGAGAAGACCATGAAGGGCAGGCTTTTCGTCAACTTCATCACCCTCATTCTGCTCAACGACCTGAGAGGCAAGGTCTCGGCCATCAAGCCCAGGGACAGGAAGTACTGGGATTTCAAGGACATGTTGAACAAGGTGTCCACCTATTCCAGAATCCACTTCACCGGCACCTACAAGGACCTGTGGACGGTGCCTACCAAGGCACAGAGGCTGATCTTCAGCCTCTTAAAGATAGAGTACCATTGGAAGGGAAATACAGTGAATCTTGAGAAGCCAATAGAGCCTGAAGATAATGGCGAACAGGAAGACGAGGAGCCCTAGATATAATTAGGACGGGAATTTGAGAAAGACTGTTCATTTCAAGTTCCCTGTGGCATACGATGGGAAATCGGTGTATGAGTCTTGGACACCAAAATCAACAACCGATGAGACATTGGTCCTTTTAAGCAGTGATTAAGTCGATGGCTATTTCAATAGTGATTGGGATGTTTAAGAGCTTGTAATTCCTGTCATACATGGTTCTTATAATGAAATCAAGGCTTTTGCCAGGGTTAGAGGTCTCTTGCCTTTACATTGCCCAAGGTAAGAAAAAAGCTGGAATTCGCGAATGGGAGAGCTATCCAGCATACATGCCTTTACTGCTACTGAAGAGTGGCAATAAGGTAGCAAATAAAAGTAGAAAGAAGAGTAGCAGAAACGCTGAGATATGGAGTACTCCGGGAAAGCTGATGATTGGAGAGCGGCCATGAAAAATCTCGGAACAGAGACCGAAACCCTCGAATTTAAGAAGATAACTGGTGAACTTAAAGAGGGCATCATATCACTTTCTTCGATGCTGAATAAAAACGGACACGGGGTATTATACTTTGGTGTGAAAGACAGCGGTGATGTTGGGGGACAGCAGCTCAGAGACAGAACGCTGCGTGAAATATCCCAGGCAATTGCGAACTTTGTTTAATAATATCACCTCGTCTCTGCTGCACATGCAACAAAGAGCTGTACATGCTCTCACACCAGAGCCCGTCATCGACAGTGCTTTCACAGATCAGGGCGATACGAATCTTTTCATCAGCATGTGTTTC
>DUPO01000093.1 GCA_012838275.1 Spirochaetales bacterium | reverse complement strand
TAGCCTGTTCCGGCTGGACGGGGATTGTTTCCCTGATAGCCTGTACCGGCCGGACGGGGGTTGTTCCCCTGATACCCACCAGTTCGAGGAGCACCACCCTGGTATCCACCAGAACGGTTTCCCTGATAGGGAGGTCTTGTGCCAGGAGCAGGTCTTCCGCCTACGGTACCCGCAATGCGGGGACCACTGGAAGGGGGTGCCGGAGTCGGAGCAGCCCCATTGGGGTTCTTGCTCTGCCATTCGGCATGATCCTTCACTGTCTGACCCTGGTTAGGTACCGGAGGAAGGTTGGTAGGCCTTATTACAACGGGACCTGTGTGCAGTGGGGATGTTGTGATCTTATCCCCTGTAGAACGTACAGTCTTTCTTAAAGTGCCTGTACGCTTCTGTGCTGCAGGCTTTTTTTCCTTGGAGGAAGCCGAAGAAGCAGTGCTTGAGCTGGACGCAACGGGTCGAGCTTGTGGTTTGACAACCACAACCTTCTTCTTAACCACAACCACTCTTCTCTTTTCAGGAGCTTTTGGTTTGGCTTCGGGTTCCTTAGGAGAATCTTTTTTCTCCTCCTTGGCTTCCGATGGATGTACTACATGTTTGATCAACGTTGCTTTTGGCTTCTTATTCTCTTCCGTCATTATTCCCTCTTGGATAATATTACTCTACCTCAAATGCAAGACCTGTACCACAGCTTGGGCACACAGTCATATCGATGGTTATAGCCGAACCGCAGCTTGGGCACACATATTCAGTCTCACCATCATCTTCATCTTCAACGATATCGACATACTCGTTGATAGTATCCTTAATTTCTATGATCTCTTCCTCACTCAAGTCAGAGAAAGCGGCAATTTCTTCTTCGCTGAGATTGATGAACTCCTCAACACTGTACACATCATGGAACTGCAGCTTTTGTAGGAGCTGAGCATCCATCGGAAGGTCGGAAAGTGCAATCTCATCTTCATCGACAAGGCTCTCTTCAAGTACCGGAGCATCTGCAAGTCCTTCTTCAGCAACAGGGAACTGGCCATCAAAGCTCTGCATCTCACCGAATTCTTCAGGCTGGCCGAAGAAACTCTCTGCGCGAGTGCGGGCTTCAGTAGCAATATCCATCTCGTTGAACTGGGCCTGTGTCTTCACATCAATGATCCAGTCCACAAGCTTGTTTGCCAGTCTTACGTTCAAGCCTTGCTTGCCAATTGCCAGGGAGAGCTGACTCTCATCCACTATGGCTACCGCATGGAAAATATTCCTGTCCAAAACCACTACGTCTTTAACCTGTGCAGGTGACAAGGCGTTGCGGATATAGTTCAGGGGGTTGGTGTCATAGCGGAGAACATCAATCTTCTCCCCTTCTATCTCACTCATGATAGTCTGAATTCTATTTCCCTTCAAGCCGACGCAAGCACCGACTGGGTCTATTTCATCATTGCGGGATGCAACTGCAACCTTTGAACGGTATCCTGCCTCACGTACTATCTTGATTATGTCGATCTGATTCTGGGCAATTTCAGGAATCTCAACCTCGAAAAGATGCCTTATCAGTTCGGTGTGGGTTCTAGATAGGATTACCCTCACCCCACGTTCGGCCTTTTCTACATTTTCTACATAACACTTGATCTTGTCATTGGTGCCGTAGCTTTCCCGGCTGGACTGGTTACGCCTTGGAAGAAGACCTTCAGTGGAACCGATATCCACATAGATGTCTCCATTGGGGACCTGCCTGCGGAAATATCCGATGATAAGCTGCCCTTCCTTCGCCTTGAATTCGCTGTAGAGAGTATCCTTTTGAATATCCCTGAAACTCTGGTGAGCGCGCTGTTTTGCACTTTGTACGCTGATGCGGTCAAATTCCTTCAGATCGACAGGAATCAATAGCTCATCGCCGATCTCGCAATCTTCATGGATTTCCTTGGCATCGCTCAGGGAGATCTCCGTGACTTCGTTGTACCAGTTATCATCATCCACAATCTTTCGTCTTGCACTAAGTTCAACAGAAGAAAAATCCTCACTGAATTCAATGACAGCATTCTCTTCTGTACCAAACTTTCGTTTGTATGCGGCACGGAGAATCTCTTCAATGGTGTTGAGTACCAGTTCCTCAGAAATATTCTTTTCTGCTACCATGCTTCGGATAGCATCACCTAAATCAGTTGCCATGTGAATTGTCCTCCCATCTATAGTCGAGCTTTGCCTTCTGAATGGTTGCAAAATCTACGACCATTGTCTCTATCATCTCTTTTGAATCGCCAATAAAGGCAGTATTAAGGGTAATCGAACTGTCATCAGAGCCTGTAATCAGACCGCTGATCCAATCACTGCGCTGGGAATCATAGAGGCGCACACGCTTTCCCCCGAATAGGGTGAACTCATACACATCCTTGATGGTTCTCTGCAAGCCTGGAGTGGAGACCTCAAGTTCGAGGTCCCGTTCGCCTAGCTGCATCTCCATGCGTGGATAAACCAACTTATATACCTTAGAGCAATCTGCAACATCAACTTCACGATCTTTAGTCATGATGGTGATGTGGACACCGACACTGAAGCCGCGGTCAATCTTGCTGATGTCAACAAGGGTAATGCCCAAGGCTTCCAATAGCGGAGAGTACTCCGCAAATAAACTCGTATTTTGTATTCCTGTTCCTAACATACCTTTCCAATTGTCATAAAAAAGGGATTCGCCTTCGAGCGATCCCCCAATAATCAGACATATCCTACATGCATAGTACGCAGATACCCCTCTTTTGTCAATCAGAAGGCCGATCTTACTGGTAATAGTGAGGATATATCCGCTCTACGGGGATATTTTAGCATGAATACTCAAACCATTGCGATAACAAGGGACAAAGCCTCTATGCCGTAGGCCTCTGCCAATAAGGTCTTGGAGAGTGAAAGTGTTGCTCCTGTAGTATAAATATCATCCAAAAGGACAAAGGTATGACCGCTCTTTTTTGCTTGGATTGCTTTTTCATTGAGAGGAAGAAGTGTAAGGGTGTGCCGTACCTGTCTCTCCCTCATGGAGAGAAATTTACTCTGCCCCTTCCCTTCCTGGGCGAACAGCCGCAGATACGGGTAGCCGCCCGTCCGCTTCAGAAGCCTGGCAATGAGGAGCATCTGGTCAAAACCGCGATCGGAAAAGCCCTTGTTGCTGGCGGGCACCGGGATAAGCAAAGGATTTTCAATTGATGCAAGCATGGGGATGAAGAGAGGTGCGAACACCTTTGATAGGGATCTTTGCCCTTCACCCTTGAACTGCCTCAACAGGGTTGCAACCACGCTTGTGTACGGTGCGTAAGCCTGTATTCCCCTCTGGCAAAACAGACAGGGATATGCCCTGTCCAACTGTGGCCTTCCACAGTCGGGGCACCTCTGTCGGTACTGGGATTCATAGGAAAGGTCTTGTAGTGCTTGTGTACAGATAGGACATGCAAGGGAATCGGATAAACGACCACAGTGGATACATACCATATCCTTCTAAGAGGATAAAGGCTCTAGTTCGCTTCAAGCAAAGCCTTCAGCTCCTCCAAAAGGACCAGAGCTGAAAGTGGGGAGGAACTCTCCACTGGAAAGTTGCGAATCTTGTCGAGGACCGTTTCCTCTTCTGAAGTCAGTGCGGGAAGCTCGTCCCCGACCTCATCATGATCGGCGAACAACTCCAGTTGGGGACTTGCAATGCCATACTCTGCAAAATGCCTCTTCTGGAAATAACGGGCCTTACGCAGGGAGGATGTGGGAACTCCAGCCATCTTGGCAACATTGAGACCGTAGGAACTGTTTGCTATACCTTCGATCACCTTGCGTACAAAGGTAATCCTGCCACCCTGTTCGATGACTTCCAGCGTTAGCAGCTGTACCAAGGAGTTGTCCAGATGGGCCAGTTCATGATAATGGGTAGCAAAAAGGGTCTTTGATCCCATTTCAAGGAGGCTCTGCATCATCGCATAGGCCAGGGACATGCCATCCTGGGTGCTGGTCCCCCTTCCCAGCTCATCTACTATGACCAAGGAGTGGTCTGTTGCGCTGCGTAAGATGTGTGCGGCCTCTTGCATCTCAACCAGGAAGGTCGATTCCCCACGTGCTAGATTGTCACTTGCTCCCACCCTGCAGAAAAGACGGTCTACGATGCCCAGTTCCACACTTCTGGCTGGAACATAGCTACCGATCTGGCTAAGCAGGACTATGAGGGCGTTCTGACGCAGGAAAGTTGATTTTCCCGCCATGTTGGGCCCTGTGATGAGGCAGAATCTCTGGCCGTCCTCATCAATGGCCAGGTCATTGGGAACAAATGAGCCTATACCCAACTGCTGCTCAACTACCGGATGACGACCTCCCTCTATCTTCAGGGAGTTCCTCTTTACGAACGTAGGAGCCGAATAGCCGTGTTTGTTGGCGGTCGTAGCAAATCCCTGCAGGCAGTCGACCCGGCTGAGCAGCGATGCAATAGCCAGTAACGGGCCTTTCATGGCTCTTGCCTTTTCCAAAAGAGTCTCATAGACAAGCCTTTCGCGTTTCTCAGCTTCAGAGGAGCTCTGCAGTATCTTCTGCTCGCACTCTATGAGCTCGTCACTGGTGTAACGCTCGGCGTTCACCAGGGTCTGCTTGCGATAAAATGATGAGGGGACCTTATCCACCTGACCCTTGGAGACCTCAATGTAATGACCGAGGATCTTATTGGACGAGAGCTTCAGGGTGGTAATGCCCGTCTCTTCGCGAATCTTAGCCAAATAGGTTGCAAGCAGTTGCTTGCCCCCTCCCTTTATGGCACGCAGCTCATCAAGATTTTGATCATACCCATCAAGAATGACCTGGCCTTCCACAAAAGGTCCCTGGTGCTGGTCGTTGATCGCCGAATCAAGTTCCTTGACAACTTCTACCAAATTCAACAGGTCCCCTTCCGAGATGGTATTGTCCAAAAGAATCTGATACTGCTCGTTGAACAGGGAGAAGAAGGCATGAACTGTCTGTGAAATGCCTACCAAATCACTGCTTGTCGAACGTCCCATAGCAATGCGCGAGGTGAGCCTCTCCATATCAAGGGCTCCCTTGAGGATTGTCCGTACCCGCTCGAGCTCCTTACGGTCCTTTACGAAAAAAGTGACCCAGTCCTGCCTTTCAAGTATCTCTTCCCTATCGACCAATGGAAAGGTTATCCATTTTTTCAACAGGCGAGCACCCGAACTGGTGATGGTGGAGTTGATAGCTGAGTAGAGGGTGAACTTGGATGACCCGTCAGCTGTGTTGGTCAGAAGCTCAAGACCTTTGCGGCTCGCCTCATCGATCCGGAGATACCGGTCTTCGCTCTCAACTGTGAAATGGGTGATATGCACCAAGGCTGTCTTGGCTGAATCTTCAAGGTAACGAAGAAGGGCACCACCGCTGGACAATTCAGGAGAGCTGCTCTCAAGTGAGAATGCCTTCAAGGAGGATGTGCCCACCTGCGAGCACATCTTCTCATAGCCGTCCTTGATCTTGAAATACCAGGGGGGAAGCTTGGTTACCATCGCATCATGGCCATCTATGACAGCCTTGAAATCAGGGTTTGTGAAATAGTCATCCTCATCGACGAGGACCTCCCGAGGACCTACCTGTTCCAAAATGGAGAGCAGTGAGGTGTACTGCCTCTCCTGAGGCACGAGTCTCAGCACAAACTCCCCGCTTGTTATATCTGCATAGCTGATCGCAATCATCCGTTTTTGCAGGGAAAGGGAGAGGACATAGCTATTGCTGGTCGCATCGAGGAAATCATCCTCGATGACTGTAGCCGGAGAGACGATCTGCACAACCTCCCTGGTTGCAATTTCCTTAGCGTTTTGAGGAAGGTCGATCTGTTCGCAGATGGCAATTTTCTTTCCGGCATCCAGAAGACGCTTGATGTATATCTTTGAAGCATGGTGGGGGATGCCGCACATCATCTGGTTTCCACGCTTGGTCAACGTCAGGTTGAGCAGGCGTGATACCTCTACGGCATCAGAGTCAAACATCTCGTAAAAATCCCCCAGTCGGAAAAAGAGCACCTTATCCTTATGCTGTTCTTTTATCCTGTTGTACTGCGCCATCATAGGGGTGACGCGATTTTCTTTAGCCATACCGATCAATAGAACGAGGTCGTGATGGCCAGTACCAGACTCAGGCCACTGTCAGGATTCGACCCCTTGAATAGCTTGTTGTGATCGCTCCATTGGAAGGTATTATCCATGTAGGTCGCATTCTTGACCAGGTAAAGGCCGAGGGGGAAGCCGGGTATCTTCAGCTTGATCCCAGCTCCCATGGAGAAGTACCAGTCCAAGGAACTCAAGCCGTTATAGTCAGGCAGCGAGGTTATGACTCCGGTCCCGCTGGTATAGACCTCGGCTGAGAGTATATTATGAGCCAAAGGCCAGCTTATGGAGAGTTGGTTGTCGAACAGTAGTGACTTTTCATAGACTACAGGGAATCCCCTGCCAATATTCATACCGTCGATGTAGAGCATTTCATACTTGGTAGCACCTTCCTTGGCAGGTCTCCAATCCCATGAGCCTGACTCTCCAGGATAGTACTGGGGTAGCATGAGGTTCATCGTAGAGGTAGCTCCAAGTACCACATTGGCCTTTTTCTCGGCAAGGGTGTAGGTAAAGAGGGTGATGTAGCCGCTGGCACTGGTTGAGGAGCGTATGTAGTTCGAGAGTCCACCGAGAATTCCTCCTGCATAGGAGAAGCTCTGTGAGAAGAGATATCCTTTTGAAGTGTTCTCAATGCGATCCCTTCCGTCCCAAGTGAGGCCTATGGATATGCGGTTGGAGAACTGCCACTTGTCGGCATACAGCTTGATGAGCTTTTCAAACGGGTCGTACAGGTCCCGGTCATACGTTGCGTGGTTCAACCCGATGGATAGGCCACTCGAAAGGATCAGCGATCCCGGGCGGAACATGAAGGTATAGCCGGTGTTGTATCCGATGGCAAAGCGTTGGTAGACATAGCCCATCAGGTCCTTGCTAGCAGGAAGGGCCTCCCCTGAAGCCTGATAGCTCGCATAGCTGTTATATCCCAGAGGATAGGCTGTATCAGTCGTATCAAGGCCGTAATAGTCCACCCCTCCCCTCTGACGTACTGAATCCTTGACACTTCTCTCAAAGGAGAGTGTCAGGCCATTTGACCAACGCCTGGTGCCTACCCAGCCGTCGGTGAACGAGACTGAGACGTTCTGCGTGTCAGGACTAAGGGTGGTGGAGATGGATAGGTCGCGCCCTGTCCCTCCCAGGTTCTTGTCGGACCATTGCAAAAATCCACTGACAGGGAAACCGTCGACATTTCCGCCGAAGGTAGCGCCGAACTGGATATCCATCTGGTTCCCCTCGGTTACGGTAAAGACAGGGATGACAGTCCCCTCTTCCGTGCCGTTGAGGATATCAAACTGGACGTCTGTGACTATGAGGGTGTTGTATATGTTCTGGGCGCTCTTTATAAGCTGTTCCTTGCTGAATATATCACCTACCTTGAAGGTGAGCTCTCGCAAAAACACATAGTCCTTGGTCTTTGTCGTCCCTTCCAGGCGAATGTCCTCGATGACGGCCTGTTGGTTTTCCTGCACCTTCAGGACAAATGAAATTATCCTGTTCTCTTCATCACGAACCTCTTCTGTGGACATGAGATTGAAGATATAGCCGTTGTTCCAGTACAGGTCCGCAACATTGGCGATCTGGGTCTGCACCCGGTTCTGGTCGAGGACAGCCCCCCTCTTCATTGCGATGAGGCTCTGGAACTCTTCATTGGTAAAGACGGTGTTCCCTTCGACTGTAATGCCGCCGAAGTACCACTGCTCCCCTTCATCTATGTTGTAGGTAATGCGCAATCGGGTGAACTTGTCCCCCTCTTCAGTGACATCATCAGTTCGTACCTCGGTGATCTTCGCTTCAATGTAGCCATTGGTCCCATAGTAGGCCAGCAGTTGTTCCTTGTCTGTCTCTATCGTACGAGGATTGTAGTACCCCGAATTGAAATAGGTAATCGCCTTGCTTTCAAGTTGTTTTTTCAGCTGTTCAGCGGAAAAGGAGTTGTTTCCTTCGAAGACGATCTCTCCAATCCTTTTCTGGATGTTTTCTGAAATGGTATAGGTGATGCGTGCCTTGTTGGTCGCTTCATCGATGCTGTACTCACTCTCTACATCCGCATCCGCATATCCTTTTTTCTGATAGAGGGAGCGGATGGCTTCCCGTGAGAGATGCAGTGCCTGGTCCTCAAGGAAGGCTCCTGTCTTTGCTGTTATTACCTCGGTTATATCCTTGTTCTTGATGTTGTCGTTCCCGACCAGGAGTACGGAATCAATATATGGGAGTTCGAAAAAGCTCATCTCAATGACGAGGGAGTTGTTGTCATCCCCTCCCCTCTGGGCTTCTGCCAGGAAATAGAGGAAATTGTCCATTGCGTATAGCTGGCCTTGCAGGTCGTTAAACAGTTCATCGCTGAATTGCTTGCCGATGAACGGGTACTGTATGTCAGCCACCTTGTCCTCATCGACATTCTGCAATCCTATATTTTTGAAGGATGCTATCTTCTTGCCTGCGTACCAAGCTTGCTCGTCCGCTGCGCCAACGGTGGCTAATGTGGCTACAAGTAAAATCATGATACAAAAAATCCGCTCTATCTTCCGAATGCCCATGGTGACTCCTATCAAACTGATTAACGCAAAACTATTCGCTTGGTTACACTAAAACCAATGGTATCGAAAATATTATATATCGACAACTCATCCGGTTGGGTGAAAAATGAGAATGTGCCCAGCGGATTATTCCATTCCATGGAGATTTCCAGGTCAATTGCAAGGTCAGGGGCTACAAACGAGCGTTTTATCTTGGACCTGTCAGTGGCACTAAGATGGATCAGCGCCTGCAAGAAATAATTTTTACCAATGTATTTGCCCATGAAGATGGTTGTATTGTTCAAATACCTCGCAAGGGGACTGAAGGTTGTGCTCAGACTGCTGCCTGGAAGAGCGTCAAAGAGGATGTTCTGCACGATGTTGCTTCTCAAGCTGAACAGATCCAGACCCAGGGATATGCGTATCGATTCGGTCAGGGCGGAATTGTTGCTGGTCGAGATGTAGCCGAGCTTGCCTGCCACATCGGTAGCGGCAGCTGCAAGGGATACCACACTAAAAAGGTTTACCTGTCCGTAAGCACCGGTGGGCAGGATGCTCTGACCCATGATTTCCAGGATCTCATTGATATCCTTGCTAGGGACGCTTTCAAACTGCGGATTCAGATTTGTCAGGCTTGAATCCCTGAGGATCAGGAAAATATCCACACGGTTTCCCTGACGGTCAAAGTCTGTCAGTTTTGCTCTTAGGTTGATCCTGGGCTGAATGGAAGAGGAGCCGGAAAGCGCATCGGTATGCAAGTCCAGCGATCCTTCTGTGATGAAGAAGTTCTTTTGGAAGTAGTAGATCTCTCCGCTTCGGAAAGCGAACACACCATCGAGGGCCATCTCCTCGGTCGTGTGATCGAACATGATGTCTATCTTCTGGTTTTCAGTCAATGTCGCCTTGATGAAAGGGTTTGTCGTGTTCGGATAGGAGAAGGAGACGTTCTTGCCCGTGGTGATCTTGAAAGAGGTGCTGGTGAGGCCTGTAGGAACATACCAGAATGGAAGACCTTGGAGGCCCAGGCTCATGGTAGTGTTTTCCAAAAGGATATCCCCTGAAAGCCAGGTTTCATTCCCCTTGCCAAACAGCTTGAACGTACCTTCGGCATAAGTACGGACCTCTGCATCGATTCCCTGGATGGGGATGAACACATACACCTGTCCGTCGGTAGGACGGGCATCTATCTCGTAGCTGATCAGCTTGAGTCCGTCAAAATCAGCACGCAGGCTTGTGAATCCCCTGACTGTCACCCCAGTCTCACGGTTGGTGGAGAAAAATGGAATGGTAGGGGTTGTAGCCCTCTGCCCGTCAAGGGTCACAGTCGCCCCTCTTATGGACATGATATCTTGGGGAAGCCAGAAAAGGTCCATCGAAGCGGAATCAAGGGAGAGCTGTCCGTAGGCCCTGGGTTGTGCCATTGTTCCACCAATGATTACCTCACCTTCTGCTATGCCGTCGATGAAGCCGAATATGGGTTTTACAAAGAGCCTGTTCAGCAGGGTGAGAGGGAAATGGATATCTTCAGCCTTGAGATAGAGGTCGTTCTCACGAACCCATCCTTCAAGATCGATACCGATTCCAAAACCCTTCTCGAGATTGGCAGAGACAGAACCATCATCCATATCATAGCTAAAGGAAAGTAGGGAGCTGGAGACGGAGAACAAGTTATCCTTATAGCTGAAGTTGTAGGAGCCGTCAGCGATACCCCTCTGCCCAAACAACAACAGGTCATCGATGGTAACATTGCCGCCCAAACCTTCCACGGACAGCTCCTTAACCACCTTTCGTATGTCAAACAGGGAGGCTGTCGGAGTGAACGGTAGCGACAGGCTCATATTGAAGTGTGAAGTCTGCTCAGTATAGGGAATGGTTCTGATATGACGGAAAACCCCTTGCGAGAGGAACATGCCATCCTCAACATCGATGCTTAGCTCCAAATCCTTGAAAAGGAATGGGCCTTGTTCAAACAGGCCGTTTTCCAACTTGAGCTGTGTGTCAGTTGCAGCGAGATCCGCAAAAAAGGAGAATAAGGAGCTCTCAAGTGCAAGCTTCCCGTCCATACTTACTTTTTTCTTGAAATCGGTATGCCCGTATGCTGTGAAATCAAGCTTGCCATCCGACAGTGGGGTAAAGAACCGCTGCAGACTCACCTGATTCAATTCAGCCAGAGCCTCTACCCTCTCATGGCTTCCCAACAGAGCAAGGGAGATTTTAGGTTCGTCCTCTTCTGAGAGGATGAAAGTGAAGCTGAAAGGTACCAGGCCTCCAGCCTGAAACATCTTGATCATCTCACTACCCTGATAATCCAAGGCGATGTCAAACTGTGAGGGACCCTGACTCAAAGTGAAGCCCGATGTCTTAAGTGAGGAAGGATAAACGAACATGGAGCCTGCCAGGGTATATTCGAGGCCGTTGAACAACAGGGAATCCAAGCTGAAATCCTTAGCTTCCAGTTTCCATTCATTGAGGGTGTTGAACTGAAGAAGTATTTCCCCGTTCAAGGGGGAGTCGTTGAAGAGACCGACTTTGGGCATTACCAAATCCTTAGCAACCAGGCTCGCCCTGTATGGAGGTGCAAGGTAGGCTTGCAGTAAAAGCGCATCTTCGCTCTGTAGCTCCAGCTGAAGCGTGGGAGTGAGAAAGGTGAATTCCAGGGGGTAGTCCTTTCCGAATATGGAGAAGGATGCGGAGCTTGTAAGGTCCTTCAGCCCTTCACGTGCAATGATCCCCTCCAGGTTCAGGGATGGAACCATGGGTGTGGTAAGCGCATAACGGTACTGGTTTGGGGGAAGCGGCGAAAAGCTGGCTGTGAAGAGCAGGGATCCTTCATTGGTATCAAACAGCTGCAGCTCACCTGAGGGTAACCAGTAGTTCAACTCAGTTGACCCGCTGTATGCAAGGCGAAGGTCCGAAGTAAAGAGGTTCAGTGAATCCACCACTACAGAGTCTCCCTCTATGCCGGCAAGGACAGTGAAGCCAGCATCGAGGGTCCTGTTTCCAAGAGAGACGTCAAAGAGGACAAGGTCACTGGATAGTGTGCCGTCAAACCCGAGGATTGTACCGGTACCTTGTTTCGATTGAAATGAGAGGTTTCCTGTAAGACGCGTCGTATCGGAATAATAAGGTTTGAGAAACGGTGCATACCGCTCAAGGGTCGGTTCTGCTATGCCTATGGTGAAGTCTTGCATTCTTCCTTGGATGGAGAATGTCCCGACCTCACCCTTGGGCAGGTCATACAGGGCGTTGAGCATCAGTTGGTTCTTATAGGAGAGTCTTGCTTGGATCTGTGACCCTTGGAGGTTTTGTTGAAAAGCGACAGCGCTGGAGAAAGGCTCACCTATCAGAGGAGAGCTCAGAGCCGACAGGGAGAGGGAACTCGATAGTGTCGTAAAACTGTCAGAGAGGAGCAACGATGCTGTCAGGGGGGAAGAGAGCTCTATGCCGGCCTTTTCAAAGAGAGCCGAAGCTTCTGACTCCAAGGAGACTGAAACGTTATCAATACCACCTTCTTCCAGGAAGGCCTCTGCAAAGAGCTGCACCTGCTGAAGAGTGAATGCCGCCTCACCGACCTTTGCCTGCACATCCCTGAGGGAGAGCCTGGCATAGAGCTCTCCACTATTCTCAAGCTGTGCGGAGCCTGTGAGCGTGTCGGTCAGCAAGGGGGCAAACCCCTCTTTTTGTACGGTAAGGGGAGAACCTTCCCTTGTTGCGAAGCTCAGCAAAAGGGAAGAATCTTCCTGCTTCAAATTGATGGTGGAAGTGGGTGAAAGCAAGGTAAAATCAGCTGCCCTGAGGTCGAGCAGGTCATAGGATGCTTCCAAGGAGATAAAAGTAAGATCTTCTACTGTTATGTGCGAGGAAAGTTTTGGAACGGAGGCCGTGACCATGGGATGGTCTACCTTGAGGTTGGCAAGTGAAAAATCGATGCCCAGCTTTCCTGTCGTCACATCCAAAGAGGAGAGTCGGCTTGCAAGGGCAAGTTGTTCGAAACTTGCTCCGGTCCCTGCAAACAAGAGCTCCCCTCCGCTTGCCTCAGCATTTACCAGGAGGGATGGGTCGATCTCCATGCGGATATCCTGAAGCTTCACATCTCCTTGGGCCATGCTTGCCTCGGCCCTTTCCATGCTTCCTTTGAAGGATGAAAGCTTGAGGTCGGTACCCAGGGAAAGGGAGATGTCAGCATGGTGCATGGATGCCGAATATGAAGGCCCTGTAAAGCTCGCATTAAGCGCAATGGTTTTCAAGCCCAAAGAGTTCCTTGCTAGCCAAGTGGTGAGTAGGGAGGAGTCTCCCCCTCCGGTTTCACGACCGAGGGACTCGATCTGGGCCATGGAGATATCAATGGTAGGGGTATCCAAGGTTAGGTTGAACGTATGTGTCCTGCCAAAGAAGGAGAGCAAGAGCTCTCCCACTCCGGAATCCAAGATCAGGGAATCGGTGACTAATGGGGTTTTGTCATCAAGGGAGAGTGATACTTCATGAAGCTCTATCTCCTTAAAAAAAGATCTGCTGAGGCTTTCTGCCCTGAAAGAGAGGGAAGAGCCCCTGTCTAGCTTTGCAACAAGGAAATCTGCAAAAGGTTGAGCTGGATTGATCACACTGAAAAAAAGCATCCCGTAGAGACAGATGCCTGTACAAGCCAATACCACTAGGATGGAAACTGCTATGTCTTTGAACGTAGTATGATATCTCACCTGTTAAAACCTTTCGACTAGTATACCCTATTGTCACATCTTTGCCACCACTTATGGTGACATCAGAGGCGTGTTATGTCATCTCTTTATGATAAAACCGATTTACGCTCCAACAACTTTAGAGTACCATAAGGGTGTGTAAGGAGAAGTGTAATGTCATCAATATTTGAGAATCTTGTAGTTTTTGAAGGACTTGATGGTGCTGGTACCACCACACAGATGCAGTTGTTGGCAGAAAAGTGCGACAAGGAACTCAGAGCATGCCGTGCCACGTTCGAGCCTACGGACAAGCCCATAGGGCGTCTTGTCAGGGCTGTGCTGAAGAAACAGATAGTAACGACCCCTCTCGCTCTGGCGATGCTGTATGCCGCCGACAGGGAGGATCATCTTTATAATCCGATATATGGCATGGTCAATGAGATGGAGGAAGGGAAGCTCGTCATCCTGGATCGGTACATCTACTCCTCCCTAGCATACCAGGGTGTGGAGTGTCCGATTGAGAAGGTGCGCGAACTCAATCAGTTTCCAGCCCCACGCCATCTGTTTTTCATTGATACTCCGGTTGATGAGTGTATCAGGCGCATTGCATCGAGAGGGGGGAATTCCGAACTGTTCGACCGTCATGACTTTCTGGAGAAGGTCAAGTCGAATTACGAACAACTGTTCAGCGATCTGCCGGAAGAGGTGAGATTTTACCGTCTGGATGGGATGAAGAGCAAAGAAGAGATCGCCCTGGAGATCCAGAAGATATTGTTTACCGAATAAACATGGCGTCCCCATAACTGAAGAAACTATAACGCTCGTCGATAGCATGCCGGTAAGCTCTGTCGATGAGCGTTTTTCCTGCAAAAGTCGATACCAATACCAATAAGGTTGACTCCGGAGTATGAAAATTCGTCAGCAGCTGGTCGACGATTTTCCATTCGTACCCCGGTTTGATGAAAAGGTTGGTCCTGTTCAAGCCTGGTTGGATTTTTCCCGTTTCTTCATCATAGGCGCTTTCCAATGTCCTGACGCTTGTAGTTCCTGTAGCGACTATCGGCCTTCCGGCTTGTTTGGCATCATTGATGAGCTTTGCACTCTCTGCACTTATCTCGAACCGTTCATAGTGCATGTGGTGGTCATCTAGATTCTCTGTTCGCACAGGCAAGAAGGTTCCAGGTCCCACATGAAGGGTAATGGGTACGATAGTGCACCCTTTCTCTTCAATGCTTGCCAAGATCTTGTCAGTGAAGTGCAAGCCTGCAGTCGGAGCTGCAACCGAACCTTCATTGACTGCGTAGACGGTCTGGTAGCGGCTCTCATCCTGGAAATCATCATCCCTTTTGATATAGGGTGGAAGGGGGACGTGGCCGAGCTTCTGGAAAAATTGCTCGGTTATCTCCTCCTGGAAACGGACGGTCCTCGTGCCGTCTTCGTTTTCAGAGATGATCTCTGCATGGAACAGCAAAGGCCCGGCTCCGAAGGTATAGCGTTTGCCGACATGTTGTCTTTTGGCTTTTGTAACCATTGCCTGCCAGCTTCCATCGATATTCTCTTCCAAAAAAAGAAACTCAACCGTACCGCCTGTCTCGCTTGTCGCATAGAGGCGGGCCTTGCGTACCTTACTGTTGTTAACAACCAGAATGCTGTCTTTCTCAAGATATCGTACAAAATCGGACATCTCTGAGTCGACAACAGCGCCTGTTGCCCTGTTCACTACCATAAGCCTGTCGGAGCCACGTTTGTCAGAGGGGCTCTGAGCGATTAGTTCCTCAGGTAGGTTAAAAGAGTATTCCTTGATCGTCATCCATATTCCTTTTGCATGGGAGGCCCAGCAAGTCGTAAGCTTTCTTGGTCGTCATTCTTCCGCGGGGCGTGCGTTTGAGGTACCCCTTCTGGATCAGGTAGGGTTCGTAGAAGTCCTCCAAGGATTCTATGGCTTCTCCGACGGAGATGGAGAGGGTTTCGGCACCGACCGGCCCCCCGTCATAGAATTCAATGATGGTCCTGAGAATGTTCCTGTCCTGGGTCTCCAGGCCTTTCGTATCGATGCCCAGCCTTTCAAGACCATGGTCTACAATTTCAATGGTAATGTTGCCATCACCCATGACAGAGGCAAAGTCCCTCAATCGCTTCAGCAGGCGGTTTGCAATCCTGGGAGTTCCCCTACTGCATTTTGCCAGCTGGATGATGGCTTTTTTCTCAATATTGATATCCATGATCTGGGCCGACCGCTCGATGATCTGGGCAAGTTCCTTTTCATTGTAGAATTGGATATGGGCTGTGATGCCGAACCTTGATGCGAGAGGACTGGAGACGGACCCTGCCTTGGTCGTTGCCCCAATGAGGGTAAACCGTGGAAGCGGGATGCGCATGGTACGTGCAGCGGGACCCTGTCCGATGACCCAGTCGATCTCAAAATCCTCCATTGCAATATAGAGCATCTCTTCCAAGGCAGGCTTGAGCCGGTGTATCTCGTCTATGAAGAATACGGAGTTCTCCGTCACATTGGTTAGGATGCCTGCGAGGTCCTTCGGCTTGTCCAGAGCAGGGGCGCTGGTCATGCGGATCTCCGCACCCATCTCATTGGCGATGATCGAGGCCAAGGTGGTTTTCCCAAGTCCTGGGGGGCCGATGAGGAAGGTGTGGTCGATGGGCTCTCCCCTTCCCTTTGCTGCCTGCACGAAGACAGCGAGATTTTCCTTCAGCCGCTGTTGTCCTTGGAAGTCACACAGCATCTTGGGCCTGAGGATGTTCTCCTGTTTGTCCGCATCCTGCTGAAAGGCGGTTGAGACTACTGAGCTGTGCTGCAGGGCATCAAGTTCACTCATATTGGTTTCAATACTATCCATCTGTTACCCCAGTGCGATGATTGCACTTCGGAAAATGAACTCTTCCGTTTCGTGGTGACTGAGGCCAACAAGCTCTTCTTGTTTCTCTGTAACCAGTTTTTCTACTATCTCTTCCACTTTCCGTCGATCATAGCCCATATCCACAAGGGCATTGAGTATGTCTCCCCACTCCCGTAAAGCAATCTTCTTGCTTGATGAAGGCGCGGGAGCTGTCTCATCATCCAGGACCAGGACATTGCGCAGGGCAAGGATCATTTTCTGGCTGGTCTTTGGCCCTACACCAGGTATGGTTGCAAGAAGCTTCACATTACCACTATCCAATGCTTCAGCCAAATGCTTCACGCTGATGCCTGAAAGAATTCGCAGTGCTTGCTTGGCTCCTATGCCCGAGACTGTCTGAAGCTGTTTGAAGGCTTCCCTTTCCGCCTCATCAAAAAATCCAAACAAGGTCATGCTGTCCTCCCTGTGAATCAGGGTGGTAAGCAGGCGCAATCCCAGGCGGTCATCACCTGTGAGCTGGCTCAAGCGGCTTGCTGTCTGGGCTGACACATTCAGCGAGTACTCAATGTCATTGCAACGCAAGACAACAACCGTTTCACTAATGGAGACGATATCTCCGATAATTGCATGGATCATATGTTGTTCATCCTCGACTGTGTGGCATGAAAAACCCCATAACAGAGCGCTGCTGCAAGAGCATCAGCGCTATGGTCGGGTTTAGGTATTGTCTGAAGACCCAGCAGGAGACGAACCATCTCCTGGACCTGAGCCTTATCCGCCCCTCCATACCCGGTAACAGCACTTTTTATGGTCATGGGGCTGAAGAGTTTGACTTCAATAGAGAGCAAGGATAGCTGGTGTACAGCAGCTCCGATAACTTTTGCAACATTTATGGCAGAACTGATGTTCTTGGTAAAGAAAATATCCTCCATGCTGCAAACTTCAACCTTCTGGGAAACAGCGATCTCTCCGATTGACTTCGCAATGAAATGAATCCGGTCATTGTCAGCCATGGAGGGCAAGGTGTTTATGACACCAAAAGAAACAGGCCGGTTGAGTTGTCCATTTGACTGGACAACACCCCAGCCTGTCTTAGCATATCCTGGATCGATACCTAGGATTAGCACGGGCTACTCTTCTCCATCCTCAAAATCATCGGGAAGCTCCAGATTGGTGGAAACCTGCTGAACATCATCAAGTTCTTCGAGCTTGTCTATAATTTTGAGAACCTTGCGGGCTTTCTCAGCATCAAGGGTGACATTCTGGTCGGCAACCTTGGCGATCTCTGCACTCTCCTGTTCAAATCCAGCTTCCTGAAGTGCTTCCAAGACGTTTGCATAGTCATTTGGAGCGGTAAGCACCTCGATGATGTCATCACTGGAAGTAACATCGTCCGCTCCGTTTTCAAGAGCAACTTCGAAAATCTGTTCTTCAGTATATTTGTTGGCATCGTATGCGATTATGCCTTTTGTCTGGAACATGTATGAAACACAACCGGATGCACCAAGGGTACCCCCGGACTTGGTAAGGGTGCTTCGCACATCACTGGCAGTACGATTCTTATTGTCTGTGAGGGTGTCGATTATGAGGGCGACGCCGCCTGGAGCATATCCTTCATAGGTAAGCTCGTAGAATACAGAGGCATCCATCTCTCCCGAACCCTTCTTAATGGCCCGTTCGATATTGTCCTTAGGCATGTTTTCAGTACGTGCCTTAAGCATGGCTGTACGTAGTCTAGCATTTGATTCAGGGTCAGGACCTCCCATCTTTGCCGCAACTGAAATTTCTTTAATCAGTTTGGTGAATTTCTGGCCGCGCTTTGCGTCAGCAAGACCCTTTTTGTGTTTGATAGTAGCCCATTTGCTATGGCCGGACATATTTTGAACCTCTTATAATGTGTAGAATACGTGCACGAATGCAACTCATTCAGACTACCACAGCGGTACATGCCGGTCAAGTAGTCGCAAAACTGAAGGCCGTTCTTCAGCGATTCCAGAACCCTTTCCAGCTTCGATCGAAGATGGCAAAAATCCTAATGTCCTTACTCCCAGAGGGGATACGTTTAATAAAAATATAGCAGCCTATGCTTTTAAAGAACTAACAAGGAATTAGAGAAAGTATAAATTCCTATAAGACATCTGTACCTGTAAAAAAGTTTGTTTTAGTCGAACAAGACAATACGGGTTTGTATCTGATCGCGAAAGCCTGCATAGTCTAGGGTAACTCCACTCCATCCTTATCATATTGACTGACATTTATGTGTATGTGTTCCCAAAACTTATCAGCTAACACCAATATGTCGTCCGTCAAGTCAGATTCTGTATTGTTATCATAAGAGTAATAATAACGATCTGTACTTGTTACAGGAAATATCCAAGAAAGTGAATTACAAAACCGCCATTGCGAATCGGATTACCACTTCATCAAGGACCATGAAGCCAACTTCTGTCAGTGAGAAACTTTGTTCTGAAGATACATACCAAGAAGGATCCAATGAATCTATTACCGATGAGAATTTATTGTCAAAAGTGAGTGAAAAACGCTCAAAAAATAACGCTTTGTCAATACCTGTATCGGTTCGTAAGGCCATCATCAGGAACTCTTCCAGATGCTCGGATTGTGTGAGGTCCTCTGTGCCGTACCCGGTAAAAGGGATTCCCTGTGAGTAAGCAAAGAGAGCTTGGTTCTGGCTGAAATGTTGTAACGCAACACCATCACGCAGGGCGGATACCGCACTCGAACCAAGGCCAAGATAACTGTCAAGGTTCCAGTATGTCAGGTTATGTTTGCAAAGCCTGTCGTTTCGGGCAAAGTTCGAGACCTCGTAGTGCCTGAATCCCAGACCTTTAAGATGGTCCCAGACTCCCCAGAGGAATGCTTCCTGGCCATCTTCATCCAAGACAGGGAGCTCTCCTGCTGATACCTTTTCGGAAAGTTCGGTTCCCTCCTCCACTGTCAGGCAGTAGAGGCTGATGTGAGAGGGGTCGGCCAAACTCATTATCAGGTCGATATCGGCGATGGCCATTTCCAGGCTCTGTCCCGGAAGGCAGAGCATCAGGTCAAAGGAGAGTTCAATCCCATAGGTCTGTCTTGCTTCCTTTGCAAGTGCGATCGCCCTAAGGTTATCCTCTTTTCGTGCATTGCGCCCGAGGGTGGATAAAACCTTATCGTCCATACTCTGTATCCCCATGCTTACCCTAGTGACCAGCGAGTGCTCAAACAGGGGAAACAAGGACCTGTCAAAGGTCTCCGGGTTCATCTCTATAGTGCACTCCGCACTTCTGCCTTTGCTTTGTGCAAGGCTGAGCAGGCTGGCAAGCTGCGTGTAGGTGAGACAGCCGGGGTTGCCACCGCCTATGAAAATGGTAGAGAAACCTTCGTCGAGAGAAGAGACTATCCCTTCCAATTCGGTTTCAAGGCGCTGCATGTACTTCTTCCTGTAAGGCAACCAACTCGCCTCCTCCTCTGAATAGAAGGCGCAGTAAGAGCAGCAGGTCGTACAGAAAGGAATGTGGATATAGAGAGCTAAAGGTTTAGGAAGCTTTGGACCGAAACAATGATATGGCACTACTTGTTACCTAGGAAGCCTATGCTTTTGAAAGGCCAGAATCGGAAACGTACGCTGCCGTTGATCTTTTTCTGCAGGACGGGGCCGAAATAACGCCCGTCTCGGGAATTGTCCCGGTTATCCCCCAGGGGGAGGACCCTTCCAGTGGGGATATAGGTGCCATTGCGGTAGCGTGCGCTTTCGCTACGGTAGGAGAAATTGCTCGGATCGAATAAGTTTTTAGTCCTAGTACGTGAGGCTTCAAACTGATACATGTCATCAGGGTAGTTGTCGTCCTGCACCGTAGCATAGGCAGAAGCGAGATAGGATGGAGCGTTTTGTGCAGGAACGGAAACTTCCTTGTAGCCGAAAAGAGATCCCCAAGCCTTGATCCCAGGATAGTCTGACGGGGATACACTACGATGAGGCCCCTCCACCAGGTCCAGATCATGGCGGAAGCTCTCTTCCGGTACGAAATCAACCGAACCAGCCTTCCTGATCTCTGCATTGCCCTCACTGAATCGGACAACTTCCCCGGGAAAGCCAATCGCACGTTTTACATAGAGCCGCTCGGCAACCGACCCGTCATCATTCTTATCGATGTTGACCAGGGAAAAGGTGCCCATATAGAGGACCTGTGAGAGAATATCGAAGAAAGGACCCTTCGAATCATATTCCGGGTTGTAGAAAGTGATGATGTCGTCACGCTGGACCTGACGGTTCTTGCTCAGAATCTTAGGCCCTCCAGGATAGACCTCAATGCCGTAGATGGTCTTGCTTACAAAGACGCGGTCCCCGACATTCATGGTTGAAACCATGGAAGGAGACGGAATAAGGAAGAGTTGGAAGATATACTGGTTTATCAGAAGGACTGCAAATACAGCAAAGACAAGGGCATCAGCCCACCCTTTTATTTCGCCCATAACGGTGCGAGGCTTCTTGTTGGCAAGCTCGTAGGCTTTTTGAGCCTTGTGTCGTGTTAGTATCCGTACAGTCTTTTCTTCCAGAAACGTTAGCATTTCATCCATACAATGCAAACTATCACAATAGGTTCGAGTTGACAAGCAGAGCCTTGATAGATACCTTTAGGTATTATGAAAAGACATATTGAACTCCCCCAGGTAAAAGAGGTGCAGCTTCCTCACTTCCTGGGCATGAGACCGGGCATATATATACTGACTCTGCTGATAGTTGCAATCGTTTTGCTCATCTTTCTCATAGGATTCCTCCCCGGCATCCTCAAAGGAGGGCGATATGTCACCTTTACCAGCCCCCTCGCTCATACCGGAGTGACCGTCGACGGGAAATATCTGGGAGGCACCCCTTACCAGTTTTTTGTTCCAAGCGGAGAGCATGAGCTCACCTTCACAAAGGGTGGGATACCAGTTGCGTCGACCACCCTGCACGTTGACCATCCGCTGTTCCTTACCTCTCTTATTCATCGGACAGACAAGCTTGAAGCTGATATCTCAGCCCTGACCGAGCAGCAGGTGAGAGCCATCAACCGGTTCAACATACAGGAGGTCATTGAGACAAGCGCCATCACCGAATTTGATGATATACACCCCTACCCCCCTGTTTTCAAGACACTAGTGCAAGATGCCGTAGCGATGGGCATGGATGGACAGACAGTGCAAAACAGCTTTGCCTTGGCTGCAAACTTCATAACCTCCCCTGCCATGCTCGCTGATGCCCTTGAGGCAAAAGAGGGTTTGCATAGCCCTTCAAAACTCGTAGAGGCAACACTTGAAGCAGCCAAGCGGCTTTTTGATGATGCAACAACTGCAGAAGTCGGCCTTCTTGGCACCGAACATCCTCTTCAAGGAAAACAGACAACTCTCAAGTCAAAGGGGTTTGAACAGGCGGGAATAACCTATCCCAGCTCTTCCTTTGTCATGGGTACGAAAGTACCCTTCATCTTCCCCGAGACAAATAAGACCGGAATTACTGTTGAGACGCCTGCTTTCACCATAGCTACCACACCTGTCAGCCAATATCAGTGGGCCCTTTTCATTGAAGACAATCCCAAGTGGGATAAGAATCAGGTGGATGTATTGCAACAAAACAACCTTACCGATGAATTCTATCTCAGCGGGATCCTTCCCTCCGTAGTGTTTGCCACCGGAAAGCCCGTACATAACGTCAGTTATAAGGCAGCGGAAGCCTTTTGCGCCTGGCTGTCTGAAAAGACCGGTAAAGAGGTCTTCATTCCAACTGAAGCAATGTGGACCCTTGCAGCCTTGCAGGCCAGGGATAAGACCTATACCAGGTCTCTGACCATTACCGACGACGACAGGACGGCGCCCATAGCCATGCTTGGTGGGGTCTGGGAGTTCACCCAGACTCCCTACATCCCCCTACAACGCGTTACAGGCTACCAAGAGGTAGCTACACTGTATCAAACCTTCGCACACTCCTCTGCAGTCATTGTGAAAGGAGGGAGTTATCTTAACGCCCCTTCCTCCGTAGACCTGCATACAGTGGGAGCTGTCGATACTACCGCCTGCGGAGACCTCATAGGGTTCCGCATCGCCTGGAATGACTAGATGAAACAGAATAAGAACAAGATTAAATTCCTACAAAAAAACAGAAAGGCATATTTCAACTATGAGGTCATAGAGGACCTTGAGTGTGGTATAGCCCTGATGGGCACGGAAGTGAAATCCATCAGGGAGGGGAAGTTCAGTTTCTCCGACAGCTATGTGACCGTATCCAACAATGCCCTTACCCTTGTAGGACTCACTATCCAGCCCTACACCCACGGAAACCTAAACAACCACGAACCTTTGCGCAACAGGAGGCTGCTTGCCCATAAGGCAGAGATAAAGAAGTTCAAGCGTAAGGTTGACGAAAGAGGGTTTACCCTCATCCCCACCTCCATCTACCTTAAAGGCAACCTCGTAAAGGTCCAGATATCCCTCTGTAGAGGTAAGCAGATGCACGACAAGCGTGCTGCAGCCAAGGAAAAGGACATGAACCGTGATATGAGGCGTGAGCTTAAGCAGATGCAGTTCTAGGCAGGTCCTCTCACTGCAAGGGAAACTGCTAGAATCAGAACCAGTTCAAGGCCACTGTCCCGCCTCCTCCCAAAGAGGGTTTTTCCAGTAATGGAGAAGATCCTCTTTTGCTTTGCTTGTTGATGCTTATCTAAAATCCAGACTCTGAATACGGACTGCTTGAGTCATTTCATTTTAGAAAATGATTGCTTTCAGGAAACCGGTTTTTGTATCCTTCAAAACAAGATAGGTTTGCCTTATCTGAAAAGGCCCTATACCAATTACAAACCAAGACGTAACAAACCCCTCTGTGCCGGTACTTCTTACCGTCCTATCCGTTGAATGGCATCTCTAGAAAGAAACGGAAAAGCATATTTACTGGAACAATCGTTTTTGATCTTTCCAAAAGACAACGCTGTAAGGGATTTGGTGTAAAAATGAATGGGTTTCAATGTAAAAACACAAATATACCAACAATACAATACAAATATACAAAGATAGTTACATATATGACAGCTATTAGTATTGATATAGCACCAATAGTAAAGATATTTTAAATATTACAATACAAATGTATTAATTTTTCAATACGCTACTGTTTCATGAACATGAATTTTAGAAAGCATCAAAATTGTTTAATAATTTATTGTATAAAAACGTGTATATGTATATTTATATATTAGATTT
>DUPO01000092.1 GCA_012838275.1 Spirochaetales bacterium | reverse complement strand
TCGGTTTGTTCTTGGCCTTTCTTTGTTTGACAATGGTAGGTGGGGATTGTAGAATAGGGGAGTAACGAATTTTTATAGTCACACACGAAAAATAGGAGAAGCTGTAATGAAGAAACTGACTGTTGTGTTATGTATCTTGCTCATGCTTGGTTCCATGGCATTTGCCCAGGGATCGAATGAAAGCACCGGGAAAAGTAATCTTCGCGTAGGAATGGTCACCGATGCAGGTACCATTGATGACAAATCCTTCAACCAGGGAACCTGGGAAGGCGTCAAGCGTGCCGGTATTGATTATGGCCTGGATACAAAGTATCTCAAGCCTGCCGGCACAACTGAAGCAGACTACCTGAAAGAGATCGGTAACCTTGTCGATGCCGGATACAATTTTATCGTGTGCCCCGGCTTCAAATTCGAGACAACCCTTTTTGAAGCTCAGGACAAATATCCCAAGGTAAAGTTCGTCATTCTTGACGGTGAACCCCACAGCGCAGACTACTCCGAGTTCCGAATTGAAAAGAACGTCGTCGGAGTCTACTGGGCAGAGCACGAATCGGGCTTCCTTGCCGGATTTGCAGCAGCCCTCCAACTGAAAGGTTCTGAGTTTGGGTTTGTAGGTGGTATGGAAATTCCCGCTGTACAGAAGTTCAACTGGGGTTTCCAGCAGGGTGTGAAATATGCCAACAAGCATTTTGACACCAAGATTGTCATGAAGCAGGAAAACAACCTATACCAGGGCACTTTTGACAACATCAGCGCCGGACAGCAGATTGCAGCATCCATGTATGACAAGGGTGTGAAGGCGATCTTCGCCGCAGCCGGTGGTGTTGGAGTCGGTGTTATCAACGAAGCCAAGAACCGCGCGGCCGCAGGCCAGGATGTCTGGGTTATCGGTGTTGACGTTGACCAGTATCCTGAAGGCCTGATGAGTGCCGGTGGAAAGTCCATCGTCCTTACCTCAGCCATGAAGTATCTCGACCGCGCTTCCTATGATATGATCAAGGCTGAGCTCAACGGCGAGTTTCCCGGTGGTGAGATCCTCCACCTCGATGCAACCAACGATGGCGTTGGTATTCCAGTAAACAACCCGAACCTCTCCAAGAGCGTCACAGACGAAGTTGCAAAGGTTTATGCCAAGCTGAAGAGTGGTGAAGTGAAAGTCGCCGCATCCAATGAGGGGCTTTTCAAATAAGGTCCCTTTCTGATTTAATTACAAGGGTCACCACACAAAGGTGGCCCTTGTGTGCTATTATATGTCCCATCTTACGTCATACGCAAAGCGTATCCTCATAGGGAGTTCACCAATGAGTCATGTTATTGAAATGCTAAATATCCGCAAGGAGTTCCCGGGCATCGTTGCAAACGACGATGTGACCTTGCAGGTGAAGCAAGGGGAGATCCATGCTATTCTCGGGGAGAATGGTGCGGGAAAATCTACCTTGATGAGTATCCTTTTTGGTTTGTACCATGCGGATAAGGGGAAGATCCTAGTAAAGGGAAAGGAAGTTTCCATAAACAGCCCCAATGATGCCAATGACCTAGGTATCGGGATGGTCCACCAGCACTTCCAGCTGGTACACAATTTTACCGTGACCGAGAACATCATCCTTGGAAAAGAGGGACGATTTTTTCTTGACCGCCGTACAGCATCAAAACATATCAAGGACCTTTCCGAAAGATATGGGCTGAACATCGATCCTGATATGAAAATCGAGGATATTACCATCGGCATGCAACAACGCGTGGAGATTCTCAAGATGCTCTATCGCGATGCCGAGATTCTGATATTTGACGAACCCACCGCTGTCCTTACTCCGCAGGAGATTATCGATCTGATGCAGATCATGCGCAACCTGGTGGATGAAGGCAAGTCGGTCATCCTCATCACCCACAAGCTCAACGAGATCAAGGACGTAGCCGACAGGTGTACGATCATCCGTCGTGGCAAGCTTATCGGGGTGGTGGATGTCAAAACGACGACACAGGCGGAAATGGCCTCCATGATGGTAGGCCGTCCTGTAAATTTCACCGTTGACAAGAAACCAGCTCAGCCTGGTAGGGTCATCCTTGAACTCTATGACCTTGAGGTGATGAACAACAAGAAGATGCTCGGAGTGAAGGGGATCAATCTCTCCGTAAAGAGCGGGGAGATTGTAGGGATAGCAGGAGTCGACGGCAACGGCCAGACTGAACTGGTTGAAGCTATAACAGGCCTGAGGGCTGTGCAGGGGGGTACTATCGTCCTTGATGGCAATGACATCACCCACGCCTCCGTTCGCAAGCGCAACGAGATCGGCCTGGGCCATATCCCCGAAGACAGGCAGAAGCGCGGCCTTGTCATGGAGAGTTCTCTTTTCAATAACATAGCCATCAAGGAGTTCTACCACCCTCCCTTCAGCAAGCGGGGGATTCTTGATGCGGGCTACTTGGAACAGTATGCACAGGATGTGATAACCCAGTTTGATGTGCGTAGCGGTGAGGGAATCTACTCCCTTGCCGGAAAGCTCTCCGGAGGCAACCAGCAGAAGCTCATTGTGGGACGTGAGGTTGTCTCCGACCCGGAGCTGCTCATAGCGGTACAGCCAACCAGAGGACTCGACGTCGGTGCGATCGAGTATATACACTCCCAACTGGTCGCACACCGGGACAAGGGGCATGCGGTCCTGCTGATATCCTTTGAACTGGATGAGATATTCAACCTCTCCGATCGAATCGCTGTCATGTACTCCGGAGAGATCATAGATATTGTGAAGCCTGAAGAGACTGATGAGGGTGCTGTCGGTCTGATGATGGCGGGCGTAAAAGAGAAGGACGGTATACGATGAGCGATATAGAGAACAAAGAATTGAAAAGCAATGCATTCCTTGTTGCCATCAGCGCAGTCCTGCTAGGGCTTCTGGCTGGGGCTGTCCTCATGGCAACGATTGGAAGCAACCCCTTCACCGGATTCTGGTACCTGTTCCGTGGTGGCTTGATGAACATCGAGAGGATCGGCAACACGTTGGCCACTGCAACGAACCTCATGTTGGTAGGCCTCTCAGTCGCCTTTGCCTTCAAAACGGGGCTGTTCAACATCGGAGCCTCAGGGCAGATGCTGGTGGGCGGTCTGTGCGCCACCATTGTTGCCCACAATGTTTTCCTTCCCCGGCCCCTCTACCTCGCGGTCCTCATTCTCTCCGGTCTGCTTGGTGGGGCGATATGGGGAGTGATCCCAGGGTTTTTGAAAGCCAAGTTCAATGTGCATGAGGTTGTTGCGACCATCATGATGAACTGGATAGCCTACTGGTCTGTCTACTATTTTGTCCCTGCATACTTGAAGGGACCTTCCCTTGAGACAGAGTCCGCAAGCATTGCCATCAGCCAGACCTTGCGTTCCCCCTGGCTTACGAAAATTTTCAAGGGATCATACATGAACCTCGGGTTCTTTGTAGCCATCGCCTCCGTTATAATCATCAAATTCATTCTGGACAAGACAACGTTGGGCTTTGAACTGAAGGCGGTAGGGTCCAACAGGGAGTGCGCAGAGTACGCGGGGATCAAGGTCAACAAGAATGTGATTCTCTCGATGATGATCGCGGGAGGCCTTGCAGGTCTTGCAGGACTCTCCTTCTATACCGGGTACTCACGGAACATGCAGATTGGAGTCCTCCCTTCCCAAGGTTTTGATGGAATTGCAGTTGCCTTGCTCGGTGCAAGCAATCCATTGGGGGTCTTCTTCAGTTCCCTCTTCTTCGGGGTCCTGCAGTCTGGCAAGGGGTTCATGAACGCCATGACCAAGGTGCCACCGGAAATAGCCGATACCATCATAGCGGTAATCATCTACTTCACTGCGACCAGTGTGATGTTCAAGCGAATCTGGGAAGCCCTATTCAAAAAGGTCTCCAGAGGTAAAAAGGACAAGCGTGCGAAGGCCGCTGCCGAATTACAATCAAGCAAGGAGGTGGAATGATATGTGGGTAACACTTACACAAATTTTCCCCTACGCAATAGCCTATACCATACCTATGCTGGTCACCTCCCTGGGAGGGTTGTACAGCGAACGGAGCGGTGTGACAAACATAGGCCTCGAAGGCCTCATGCTTGTAGGATACTTCGCTTCGGCGATTACGATAAAGCTGACTGAAGCAACCCTGGGCATCAACGCCTTGCCGGTGGGCATCCTTGTAGGTGTCGTTGCGGGGGCAATCTTCTCCTTGCTGCATGCCTTTGCATCGATAAATCTACGTGCAGACCAGATTATCAGCGGTACCGCCATCAACATGCTGGCAGGAGCGCTTACTGTCTATCTTGCCCGTACTATTTCAGGAAGTGGAAACGTGCGCATCTTCATGGGTATCATTCGAAAGAATATCCCTTTTCTTGCGAACATCCCCATCCTCGGGCCTCTGTTCTTTAGCCAGACTTACTGGACAACATGGCTATGCTTGCTAATCTGGGCACTCTCCTGGGTCTTGCTCTACAAGACCTCCTTTGGCTTGAGACTCAGGGCGTGTGGGGAACACCCCTCTGCCGTTGCTTCTGCAGGGATAAACGTACGCTTGATGCGTTACTTTGGAGTTGTCATGAGCGGGGCTCTTGCCGGACTTGGGGGATCGGTCATCCTGGTAACCTACTCGGGCGAGTTCAACGGAACCGTTGCCGGTCTGGGATTCCTCTCACTTGCTGCCCTGATCTTCGGGCAGTGGAAGCCTCTTGGCATTCTTGGTGCGACATTCTTCTTTGGTATCGCCACCACCATTGCCAACGTTTCGCAGGTCATCCCTTCCTTGAATGTGATACCCCCGGTAGTTTTCAAGGTGTTCCCTTATATTGCCACTCTGGTGGCATTGGTGGCCTTCTCCAAAAAATCTGCAGCGCCAAAGGCAGTGGGAGACCCGTTTTGATGGGTATGGGAAAATAGTTGATTTCATTACGTTTGATTGGAGGATATATGGAAAATCTGAACGAGAAGATGCAAGAAGCGGCGATGTACATTACCTCGCGGATTGGCGATGAGCCTGTGCTTGTCGGTATGGTGTTGGGCAGTGGGCTGGGTGATCTGGCGGAACAGCTGGAAAAACGTATCTACATCTCATATAAGGATATTCCTTTCTTTCCGGTCTCCACGGTCTTCGGCCACAAGGGACGGCTGGTAGTCGGTATCCTGGAAGGGAAGCGTGTGATGTGCATGCAGGGGCGTTTCCACTACTATGAGGGGTATGGGATGGACCAGGTGGTATTTCCCATCCAGGTGATGCATGCAATGGGTATCGACAACTTGTTGGTCACCAATGCCGCCGGTGGGGTGAACACCTCATTCAAGCCAGGCGACCTGATGCTGATCACCGACCACATAAAACTTATCGCTGACAGCCCGATGCGCGGTCCTAACAACGATAAGTTGGGTTCCCGTTTCTTCGATATGACCAACACCTATGATAAGACCCTTATGGACATTGCCCGGAAAGAAGCCGCTTCCCTCTCTCTGAAGGTTCAGGAAGGTGTCTACATGTTCTTTTCCGGTCCTTCGTATGAGACTCCTGCAGAGATACGTGTTGCACGCACCCTTGGAAGCGATGCCGTGGGTATGTCCACGGTCCCAGAGGCGATCGCTGCGAGCCATATGCGCATGAAGGTTTTGGGTATCAGCTGCATTACCAATATGGCAGCAGGGATACTCGACCAGCCCCTAAGCCATGAGGAGGTTATGGAGACCAGCGAAAAGGTAAAGACAGAGTTCGCTTCCCTGATTCGTGGGATCACCCGCTCATGGCCGCTCTGACGGAAGAGGCCGGGCTTCTGATCAAGAAGCTGGGCCTGAAGAGACTTGAAGGGGAGGGAGGCTACTATCGCAAGTACTATACCCACAGAAGCGGCTCTGCCATCCTGGGGGGTACCATTTACTATCTGGTGACAGAAGAGAGCTTCTCCAGTCTGCACTGGTTGCCTACCGATGAGCTCTGGTACTTTTTGCAAGGTTCCCCCCTTGAGCAGCTGGTTCTCTATCCCGATGGGAGGCACTCAGTCGCCCTGCTTGGACCTGTAGGGGAGGGTATGGCACCCCTGTCCATCGTGCCTGGAGGTTGTTATCAGGGGACAAAGCTGCTCGATGGAGGGTACGCCCTTTGTGCCACCACCATGTGTCCGCCCTATGACCAGAGCCGATACAAGCAAGGGACGATCGCTCTGATGCAGGATTATCCAGCCTGCAAGCGGTTGGTGGATTTCTTACGAGAGGAGGATAGATGAGGACAGTCCTAGTCACTGGAGGAACAGGCAACCTGGGCAAGGCTATCTGTCGTTCCTTTATTCAGCAGGGAGACTCTGTGATCGCCACCTATGCACACAACAGGGAGGGGGCCCTGGCACTGAAAGACGAGCTGGGCGAGAGGCTGTCCATCGTAAAATTGGACATACTTAAGGAAGAGAGCATCATCGAACTATTCTCCACCCTTGGAAAGCTCGATGTGCTGGTGAACAACAGTGGTCTTTTTACCGTCTCAGACCAACAGAGTCTGGAGGTCTCGGATTGGACTAGGGTTTTTGATACCAACGTGAAAGGGCTTTTCTTGGTTACCCGCAGTGCTTTGCCTCTGCTCAAGCAGTCTGCCTCTGGCTCCATCATCAACATTGCATCAATAAATGCCATTCACCCTGGTTTTGGGCAGACAGCCCACTATGACGCATCTAAAGGTGCGGTCGTAGCGTACACCAAGAGCCTTGCTGCTGAGGTGGCACCCATCAGGGTGAACGCCGTTGCCCCGGGCCTTCTCGATGCTCCCTATCTCTCCGACAAGGACAATCCCATACGGACAATGTTTGAGAATCGTGCCCTTCTCAAGCGGATGGTCAAGGTTGAGGAGGTTGCTTCCTGCGTTTCGTTTCTTTCTGAAGCAAGGGCGATAACCGGTGAGG
The DNA here is from genome assembly GCA_012838275.1 of Spirochaetales bacterium. Taxonomy (GTDB): domain Bacteria; phylum Spirochaetota; class Spirochaetia; order Sphaerochaetales; family Sphaerochaetaceae; genus Sphaerochaeta. The sequence goes on along the minus strand of DUPO01000092.1, from coordinate 6,568 downwards.
TTGTCGTCGTCGACTGTGGATATCTGGTAGGATAGCTATGAAAATACTCTGCATTTCTGATGAGACGGACCCTCTGATCTACTCAAAGAACATAGTGTCGCGATATGGCGATGTCGACTTGGTGCTGGCGGCCGGAGACCTTCCTCTCAAGTACTACGAGTTCATCATCTCATCCCTGAACAAACCCCTGTATTTTGTGTTCGGGAACCATAATTTGGAGTATATGCACCAGTTCACCACCTCCTCCTCCATGGTGCAGCACGGTTATACCGACCAGAAGGGAAACATGCAGTTGCTTCCTGCCTTCGGAGGAGATTATGTCGATGGGCGGGTTGTCTATGACAAGCGCAACAAGCTCATCATTGCAGGCCTCGGTGGTTCCATGCGGTATAACAAGGGCAAGCATCAGTACACCGAACGGGAGATGTTCTTCAGGATAGTGAAGATGGTTCCTCACTTGCTGTTCAACCGCCTGTTCCGGGGACGCTACCTGGACATTCTGCTGACCCATGCCGCACCTCTGGGATTGGGGGATGACACAGATCAGTGTCACCGGGGATTCGCCGCATTCCTGACCTTTATGGAGCGGTTTAAACCCAAATACCTTCTGCACGGTCATATACACTTGCATGACTTGAATGCAAACAGGCATACTGTGTACAAGGAAACTAAGATCATCAATGTCTTTCAGAACTACATGTTGGAAGACCCTTCATTAGGAAAGGATAGAGACCGTGGGAATTGACATGTGGAATCAGGCAAGAGAGGATTTCGAAAAAGCTCGCACAAGAGGGAGAATGCAATCCCTGCTGGGAAGCCTTGCCTGGAAGAATACGGACCTGCTCTCCCTCTATGCTGTAACGGAGCTGATAAAGCCGAAGAATGAGACCTACCTGGGGATGAAGACCATCCCTGTGGACAAGATAATAGGGAGCGAGGGAAGGTACCAGGATTTTACCCTTGCCTTTTATCCCAAGAAAGAGATGTTGCGCTCCCGTTGGCAGAGCATCGATATGGCTGCAATGGAGTATATCAACCTGCCTCCCATCTCGGCATACATGGTAGGGGACTGGTACTTTGTCCGTGACGGAAACCATCGGGTCTCGGTAGCGAAGGCCCAAGGCATTGAGTTTATCGATGCCGAGGTGGTCGGTCTCGATACAGAGATCGCCCTTGAAGCCGGCCTGACGATGAAGCAGCTGGCAAGGCGTGTCGTCGAGTATGAACGCGAACGCTTCATAGTTCAGTACACCCCCACCTACCTGCCAATGGACCAGATCCATTTCACCTCCCCAGGATCCTATCCTGAGATGGTGAATCACATCCTTGTGCACAAGTACTACCTCAATGAGGGCAAGACCGAAGAGATCAGCTTTGAGAGCGCAGCCCGATCGTGGTGCCGTACTGTATACATGCCTATAATCGAAGAGGCTCGCAGGGCCAAGCTGCTGGCCTCTTTTCCCGGCAACACAGAAGGTGACCTCTATCTGTGGATTGTGCGTCATTGGGATAATCTCAAGCATATGAGCGGCAGCCATGAGGTGTCCATTGAGAGTGCGACCAATGACTACAAGGTCCGTTACGGCAAGGGACGTTTCAAGCGGTGGCTCTACAGGATACGGGATTTCTTTTCCAAGGATTCCGATGCGAACGTACAGTACAAGCCGTAAGAATCGGCACCTTCTCTAAATAGGAAGATCAAATATCAAGTGCAGAGGCAAAAAGGAAAAAGAGAGGAAGCGACTTGAAATCGCTTCCTCTTCATCTTCGGATGTATCCAAAGGTTACTGCTCTTCTTCTACTTCTTCCTCATCGTCCTCTTGGATATAGGCGCTGAGGATATCGGCATACATCTCCATCTCCTTGCCAAGCCTGTCGCTGGGGCGGATCGAGTCCTCCCTGCCTGCCAGGTGGACGATGCCGGCAACCGGTTGGTCGTAGCTGTCCAGCTCCTCATGGACTCCGTAGGGGATGTGGAGCATCCCCATGCTCTGAGCCCAGTAGATCATGGCATTGAGGGTATGAGCCCCTTCGCAGGTGGAATGGGAACAACTGGTGAAACAAGCGAAGAACTTGCTTTCCAGGCTCTGGCTCTTGCTCAGGGGCAAGGTGGTGTCCAAGAAGGTTTTCATCTCCGCAGTGGTGTTGCCAAAGCGTGTGGGACTTCCAAGTATCACCATATCACTCTTAAGGAGGGTCTCTGAATTTGCCACAGGAAGGGCAAGGATGTCCTCGTAAAAGTCATTGGTGGTTTCCTGGGTGTTCGCCCAGATATGCAGATCAGGATCCTCAACACGATATATTCGTGCATCTACATTGCGCTCGATCATGAGCTCCTGCAGATAGGTTCCGATTATGTAACAGTTACCGCTAACACTGTGAATTATTATGGAACAACGCTTCATAGTAGACCTCGCTTGTTATGTTCTTATTCAAGAATATACTACAAAAATCCCTTGTCGTGTGAAAAACCGATTATCTTTCTTTAGCACCAGGCGGTAAAGAGCCCTTCCCGCTGGTCGACAAAGACTTTTGAGCCATACACCGAAGAGAGAATATCTTCACGGATAATCTTACTTTTAGGACCGTCCGCAACTATTTTCCCCCTATTCATAATCACCACCCGTTCAATGGCCGGGATTATCTCGCTCAGCTCGTGGGTGGCTAGGATCAGGGTCTTTCCCCTTTTGTCCAGCTGCTCAAGGGATGCCCTGTACTGGTGTCGTGCGGGAAAGTCGAGGTTTGCACCAGCTTCGTCGAGCAGCATCACCTCCGGGTCATGTACGCTGGCCCGGCAGAGAAGGACCCGCCTTGCCTCACCTGAGGAGAGGCGGTTCATCTGCTTGTCCTGCAGATGCCATGCATCGAAGTTTCTCATTATTTCTTTCACTTTGGCAAGATGTTCCTCGGTGACGTTATGATGAAAGTCCAGGCCGATGGAGCTGAAGAAGCCCGATGCCACTATCTCCCACGCCTTATAGGTGCTGTTACAGAGATATTGCAAGGATTGTGAGACTATGCCGAGCCGTTTTCTCAACTCAAGGACATGCCACCGTTCTTTTCCAAAGAGAACTCGTTTGGAGAGAGGGTTGTATAGGGGATGTATCTCTTCTGAAATGACTTGAACCAAAGTGGATTTTCCGGCGCCGTTCGGGCCGATAATGGCGACATGCTCTCCGGCATTGACTGTGAAGGAGACATCGTCAAGGATAGCCTTCCCTTGTCTTCTGACTGTGGCATGTGAGATTTCAATAACAGGTGTGAGCATAAGAAAAGCCTCCTCTGATGGACTATACCACAGGGGAGGCCTCTTGCAGAAGAACCTGTTTCGTCAGGCGTATCCCACTCAGCTTTCATCAGGATAGCGGTCAAGTACCTTGCTTTCCAAGGTGGTGAGGGTGACCAGTACCAGAGCCACTGCCAGGTCGGTCTGCCCATTTTGGAGGGCTTCACAGAGGTAGGTATAGTCCTTGGCCCTCTTTTCAATCTGTGCAGGTGTGAACTTTATAGCGTTCAGTGCTGATACCAAGAGGGGGGCCAGGTTGTCATAGATGCTGCAAAGGATCTGATTCCCGTTAGCATTAATGAGGATGTGATGGAATTCATTTTCCGCATCCTGGAACATTTTCAGGCCTTCGGCATCCTTTTTGTAAATCAAGGGCACTGCAGCTTCCATTGTGTTGCTCGCCTTCCAGAGCTGCGCGAGGTAGGCAGCCCGATTTTCAAGCCGGGTAAACTCCCTTGCTGCGCTGGTTGCGACAGAGATGCGCACCTGCATGAGGTTTCTCATGAGCTTGCCGGTGCTGATAGGGCTGTTTACAAGTTTTATCGAGAGCGAACCCACATACTGGTCAAGACTGTTGCTACGTATTTGAGCACGCCTGCCTTGTGTTATGGTGACCAACCCTTTCGCTTCAAGAAGCTTCAAGGCCTCCCTTATCGGTCGGCTTGAGGTTTGGAACTGATCAGCCAACTTCTGTTGAGAGGGGAGAAAACTTCCTGTTTTCAGGGTGTTGTCCAATATCATGGTCTCTAATGCTTTTGCTATCCTAGATGATTTAGTTTCAGATGGGTAGTTCATCTTAAATATCCTTTAACATACATTTTATGCTAGAACTTTAGATGTCATAAGTTCTATGTTGTATACTACAATGTAAAGTAAACTACTTTGTAACTTTATGCAATACCAACATATCAGTTTTTTTATATATGTCAAGAGTTTTTTAATTGTACATAAACCGATACTTGTTTCATACTTTTGACATAGGGATTGTCTCCCTTGGAAATGGTAATTACTTATGGGATTTCACTTTCTTCATATAAAAAAAGAGAGGCCTGAGCCTCTCCTGTTTAAAAAAAACAGTTCTCTAGAATTTTAGGGATTCGAACTTATCCTTGATGGTGGTCAAGCTGACCAGCGTCAGTGCAACAGCAAGGTCGGTCTGCCCGTTTTCCAGGGCCTCGACCAGATAGCGATATTCGTTGACCTTTTTCTTCTGTTCGTTATAGGACTCTGGAAGGCGGTCTAGCGCTATATAAAGCTGCGGGGCCAGGTTCTCATAGATGCTTGTGAGTATGGCATTGTCGTTTGACTTGATCAGGGTTGCATGGAATTCAAAGTCAGTCTGCTTGAACTGCTCGATGGCCTCAGTGTCCTTGCCGCTTTCAAGCGATGGAAGCAAGCGCTCCATCTTGGAGCAGCAACGGTCAAGGGAGCGTACTATAAGCATTCTGCTCGGATCACGGGAGAGCTCCCTGGTGGCAGACACCTCGATGGTGGTCCGGACCTGCATCAGGTCGGTGAGGAGTTTCTTGTCGGGTGTCTGGTTCCTGATCATGGAGATCGAAAGGGACTCCACGAACTGGTCAAGGTTGTTGCTCTTTACAAGAGCCCTTTTACCTTGTTTGACTTCGATGAGTCCTTTGGCCTCAAGGTTCTTGAAGGCTTCGCGGACACTCCTGCTGCTTGCTCCGAACTGGGTGGCAAGGGTGTGCTGGCTTGGAAGATTCTCACCGGCTTTGTATTTCTTGTTGAGAATCATTTCCTCGAGCTTGTTGGCGATCATTGTCGATTTGGTTTCTGAAGCAATTGGCAGTATCATTCTGTCGGTCCCTCTCTACATCTTGCATGCTTGAAGTGATATTTTTGTAGCTTCTTACATGGTAAGTGGGCCACACTCGCTCATAATAGCCTGTATACAAAAAAAAGACAACATAAATTGATGTAATATGTAGGAGGTTTGTTACGTGTTATGTAATATGCAGAAAATTTTATCACTGCAGTATAACAATACAAGTTCATATCCATACGCAGTTTAAAAGAGGTGACAAGATACGATAACAAAACTACTACTCTCTTGTATACCTCTTTCGAAGTGACATAAGGAGAGAACTGTAGTGATGACGAGAGAAGTATTGTAGGTAAAATGAAAGAGGTGTGTTTGGACTTTTAAGATAATAGCAAATGATGACATAAGATGAAAAAATATAATTTCTTTTTATAAAAGAAATTAATAATATAAAATCGTAAAATGATAAAAACACTCTATAAGCTAAGCATCGTTCTTGACACAAGTTTCTTAATGACGTTATAGTTGTTATGGAAGAGCAGGAAAATCTTGCACGTTTTCTGTGGAGGGCAATTGAAACAATGAAAAAATATCTTATTATCCTATATATCCTGTTGCTGGCTTCTGCCGTTGGAGCAGCGGGCGGCCCTAACAGCGTGAGTATTACGCTAACCACATCGGTTCCCGGTTACCTTTTGCACGGATTTCTGGATTCTCCGGGAACAACTGCTTTTATAGAGAGTCCTACCGTTGATGATGCGTTCAATCCTTCGGGAGCGGTCCTGAACTATGGAATCAAGACCAATGCGGGATTGCCTCTGGTGGTGAAGGCAAAGATCACCCCTTTTGAGGAGCAGGATGTTGCCTCTCCGGCCACCGTGCCTATTGATAAGGTAAAGATGGACGGGAATATAATCTCCCCTTCCGGAGGGAAATACCAAATACTCTCTCTGACCCCCTCTTCAGGAACAATTTTCTACGCTTATACGCTGACCGTCATGGTAGACCAGGATGAGTTGAGCAGTAAGCCGGCAGGAAATTATGTATCGACGGTCGAGATCGATATTTCGACGTAGGTAAAAAAAGAGAAACCTCATCTAGCGTATGATAAAGCGAAAAGGCGCCCTAATGAGCGCCTTTTGCGTAATACGTATTTGAATAACCGTCTAAGATATGACAAGTGTATGGTTAAATTCTTAAAATCGTTATTTTTTTCATTTAATAAAAAAGTATAATTTAAAAAAAATGTATTAAAAGTGATACTTGCGTTATAAGTTCAAAAGCGTATAAAACTTTATATTATAAACAAATATAAGAAATATAGAAAAATATAGTAAGAATATTGTCCAGAAATAAGTTTAGATATAGACATAAGTCTGAGTAGGCGATATGCTATGTGCATAGATGAGAGAACCCATCGGACGGCTCACACTAAAGGAGAATTTTATGAAAAAGAGAGCTTTAGCTATAATATTGATTTTAGTAATTGCAACAGCAGG
>DUPO01000091.1 GCA_012838275.1 Spirochaetales bacterium | reverse complement strand
TTTCGTATATTCATCGGCTTTCCTCCTTATCTTTGTATATATATTCATATACTAAAAATTCAGAAAATCGGCAAGTTTTTACCAATTTCCCAACAGCGTTACCCTCTCCCTTTCAAAGCTGAGCAGCTTCTCATCACGAAGGAGGGCCAGAGTCCTGCTCAGGGATGTCCTCTCCACCCCAAGACGGTGGGCAAGCTCCTTTTTGGTGATCGGCAACCGTATGGTCTGGCTCCCTTGTCTGGTTGCCTCCTCCCTAAGGTAGTGAAGCAGATTCTCCCTGAGGGGCTTCGATGTCAGATTGGTGAGGGTTGTCGAGAGGGCATGCGCCTTGTCGGATACGATCTGCAGCAAGCCTTCGGTAAAGAGGGTGTTCTCCTTGCAGAGGCTGAGCACCAGAGCCTTGCTCAGGTGCAAGATCTGTGAAGGCGCCTCGGCTACGACACTCAGGGGGAACTTGCTTGAGGTGCCGAAAAGCAGGGTAGCCCCGTAGATATCACCCTCGCCTACTATCTGCGCCTTGAAGAGACTGCCCTCCTCATCGAGGCTCTGCAGGGAGACAGAGCCCTGAAGCAGGACATCCAGACTGGTGCAGACCTCTCCGGACAGATAGATCATCTGAGTTTTTGCATACCTTCTGATCCTGTACGGCTGCTTGCCAAACAAGATTTCCAACTGTGCTGGGGAAAAAGAGGAGAAAAGCGGAAGTTCGGTAAGGTAGCGGTATTGATAAGCCTGCATACATGCTCCACAGTGTTACATAGGTAACTCTCTAACCCCATAGTAAGCGAGTATACTAAAAAAACCAATGCCCAGGAGGCCCTGCATGCTAGAAAAAATCATTCCCTTCACCATAGCCGAGAAGAAGGTCATCGAACAGCTCGTAAAGGATGACGAGGTCATGATCAACCACATCGCCTTGGAAAAAGGCGATGCGGTCCCGATCCACTACAGCGACTCGAATGTCTACCTCATCATTGTCAAAGGGACCATTACATTCATCTTCGACGAACAGGAAGCGAACCACCACAAGTGCGGCTCGATCGTACAGGTACCCTTCCACACCAAAATGAACATAAGCAACACCCATGACGAACTGGGGGAGTTCTTCATCATCAAAGCACCGCACCCACGCAAATATAAGGAATCCATCAAGTGAACAAGATAGCACAAAGAAGCATTCAGGTTCTGTTCCTCGCACTCTTTATCGTGTTGGCAGTCATAGGGAAGATACAGATATGGATGTTCATATTTGTCCTTTCAGCCCTGGCTTCCCTCGTCTTCTCCCGCCTCTATTGTGGTTGGATCTGTCCGATAAACACCACGCTCAAGCCACTGACCTGGGCGAAGAAGAAACTGCATATCAAAGGTTTCAAGGTGCCCGGCTTCCTAAAGAAGGTCTGGGTGCGGATTCTGATGCTTGCTTTGTTCCTTGGGATCCTGGCCTTTACCATCAGGACGGGGAAGAAGCTCCCCGTCCTGCCCATCTCGGTAGCTTTGGGCTTCACCCTGACCCTCTTCTTCCCTGAGGAGCTCTGGCACCGATACCTCTGTCCATACGGCACCATACTCAGCCTGCCCAGCCGCAAGGCGAAGTTTGGGATGAAGATTGATGAAGAGACGTGCATCAAGTGCGGCAAGTGCATGAAGGCGTGTCCTGCCGCTGCGATAGCCAAGGAGGGGAAGCAGTACAGCATTATCAAGAATGATTGTCTTGTATGCCGCGCTTGCGCCGAGGTCTGCCCGGTCGATGCGATCCCCTATCGCCGATGATCTTATCCGGATAGATAAGAGCATGTAGCAGGTGCGGACCAAGGAAAGGGAGCTTCAGCAGCTCCCTCTTCTTGGCCCAAACCATGGTACGTTTGATTTGTCATTTTGTGTATTTCGAGTCCATAAAGCCGGACCTTCTTACCTAGTGCTTGCCAGCAAAAGCTGACAAGCAACAACATCTGAACCAGTTAGTTCTTCTTCTCTTTCTTGAAACAGAGGAAC
>DUPO01000090.1 GCA_012838275.1 Spirochaetales bacterium | reverse complement strand
GTCAGCTGAAGGCTGCCTGCATATATTCGTTGAGGCTCTCTTTTTCATACATCAGACGGTAAAGGGCCTGGACCAGGGGGAACTGCTCGCTCACATCCTTCTCACGGGTCATCTCCCCCATCAGCTTGACAGTCCTGCTGCCTTCGATGACCGTCGCTGATTTCTCCCCACCCTCCATGGAGAACCCTTTTCCCATCAACAGGCCAAGGGTGCGGTTGCGCGAGAGGTCGTTGAGACTGGTCAGTCCGAGGTCTCCAATCCCACAGTAGCGGAATATCGTTTCGGTCTCGCACTCGAAGAGGGATAGGAACCGCCTCATCTCGTTGACTGCCTTGGTGTAGATGAGAAAGTCTACATTAGGGGAATTGAACCGCCCTGATACGAGACCTATGGCTATGGCATACATGTTTTTCAGGATACTCATCAGTTCGACTGATCGGATGTCCTGGGTAAAATCCAGGTAGAGTCCTGTCTCGGGCAGGATGGAACTCTTGAAGTCGAGGTAGTCCTCCCTTTTCCCTCCAAAGGTGAAGGCGGTGGGGAGGCCATGGAGCACTTCAATGGCAAAGGTAGGTCCCTTCATGCTGGCAGTCCTCCTGAAGGGGATCTGCTCAGTGATGAAGGCCCCATCATCACTCATGCCCTTTGCAAGGTTGATGACCATGCAATCCTCTTTTGTCAGGGTTTTTATCTCCGCTGTAAACGACACGATGGCTTTGGAGGGGATGACCAGGAGGATGCAGTCTGCCGAGCTGAAGATCGCCTTGTCCCCGGTCGCCCTGATGCTTGTGTTGAGGAAATGAGTAGGGAAATACTTGGTGTTGCGGTGATTGCGATTGATATCCCGCACCACATCCTCCTCTATGCTCCATAGGATGACTGTATTGTTTCTGTTCCAGGACAAGCGTTCGGCCATCGCTGTACCGAAGACTCCCGCCCCTGCTATTACGATAGTGTTATTATGCTGCACTGTGATACTCCTGGGCCTTTTGGCCAGATCATGGTGACATGAGGGATGTCCGCTTCATAGTAAATGCTGGGATCTTCAATCTTGAAGCCCAGCTTCTCATAAAAGGATGCAATCCTGGTTTGGGCATGGATATATATCCTGCCGGAGACAAGGGCGAGGGCGCTTTCTACCAGCAGTTTGCCAAACTGCTTGCCCCTATGTTTTTCAAGGACGGCTATACGTTCGAGCTTGGTACCCTCTTCTGTCCTCCGAATTCTCAAGGTGCCTGCCGCTTCTCCTTCGAGCAGGAGCAACAGGTGGGCGCAAGATACGTCCTTGCCATCAAAGTCAATCTCTTCAGCTACCCCTTGCCCTTCGACGAATACACTTCTGCGAACATCTTGGCATCGGCTTATATATGCTTGAGCCGTTTCCTTAGCCGCTACGCTCTCTTGTATGTATATGAGTTGTGTTTCCATGATGTGCATACTACCTCTAAGCGGAGCCTTGGGGCAAGAGCGTATCTAATTGCTGGTTTTGGCCCTCCTCTTCATGGACAGTGTGCCAAGTTTTCTGTAGGTTTAGAGGAAGACAAGAGGTAGTATAGTATGCACATAGTAATAATAGGAAATGGAGTTGCCGGAGCTACGGTAGCGCAGAAACTTTCAAATAAAGGTGTTGGTGTGACTCTTTTCGCCGAAGAGCCCTATGGGTTCTACAGCAGGATAATGTTGCCTCACTCGCTTTACGACAAGGAGGCCCTTTCTCACTTGATCAGCGATAACGACCCTCCCTATCTGGTAAAAAAGCCGGTCACCGCCATTTTTCCTGAAGAGAAGCAGGTTGCAACTGGTGATGGAGAACGCTATCCGTATGACAAGCTGATCATCGCCACCGGCAGCCGATCGCGCACCCTGGATATCTTCTCCAAGACCGATGGAGTCTGCACGCTACGGACATTCTACGATGCCCAGCTTATCGGGGATACCATCCGTAGTCCTGTAGTTGTGCTTGGGGGCGGACTTTTGGGCCTTGAGACTGCCCTGAGCCTCAAGAAGAAGGATTTTGATGTTACCGTGTGCGAAGCGGCTGACAGGATCCTGGTAAGGCAGCTCGATAAAAAAGCGTCGGCTATGCTTCGCAACAGGTTGGAAGAGAAAGGGCTTATTATCCGGGAGGGGGTCAGAACCATAGGAAAGCGTCTCGACAGTTGGGAGAAGCTGGCAGCCCTTGAGGTTGAGGGGGAGGATGAGATCCCCTGCAGGACCCTTATCCTCTCCCTTGGGGTCTCCCCTGAGATCACCCTTGCCAAGGAAGCGGGCCTCAGGACCCGCAAGGGTGTGCTGGTGGATGAATACCTGAGGACAAGTGATGAGGACATCTTTGCCATCGGCGATTGCGCCGAGTATGAAGGGCAGATCCCTGGTATCGTTCCTGTAGCCCTTGCCATGGCCGAGACGGTCATAGCAAACCTCACCGGAGGGGACAAGAGCTATGAGGAGCCTGTGCTTTTCACCCGTTTCAAGGATGATGAGCTTACAGTCATCAGTATAGGGGATGTAAGTGGCGAGGCTCTTAAGAGGGTGAGTGGGGATAGGTATGAGGCGTACTTCCTCAAGGACGGCAACCTTATTGGTGCCATCCTGTACGGAAGTACCGAGCATCTGAAATTTGTGCGAACGAACTACCAGAAGGGAGTCAGTGAAGAGCAGATATCCTCATTGCTTGATTTCTAGCCGATCTTCTTGCAGATGTATATCCTGCTGCCGAAGTCTCCCAGGACCCGGGTTTCTGCATTATATCCGGTTCCTCCGAACTGTTGGTTGAGCATGATGCCTGCATAGGCTAGCAGCTCGCCGCTGACCCTGTAGTGTTCGATTTCACTGTCAAGAGAGAGGGCTTTGCTCAGGGTATCCTGGGCAAAGCCTCCTTCTTTGATGGCTACAGGGCTGATTCGGTTGACCAGGTCCCCAAAGGTCCTGATGTCGATCTTCTGTTGTCGGGGAAAGATTTCATAGGTCGCTTTCAGGTCGACGGCTTCGATCCTCAGGCGGTCACTGCCGGGATTGCTCTGGTTGAGCTTCTGGGCGAACAGCACCAGAAGTTCGGACTTGTCGCTGTTGGCAACAGCCCAGAGCACCTGGTTTGAACTGCTGTTTGCCAGCTTCACACGGGTAAAGGTTCCGAATTGCAGCAGTGAGCGGTGTGCCTTATAGAAGCTGATCTGTGCCTTGATGGCGTCCTTTTGCTGGTGATTGAGCTTGGTCAGGTCCAGTTCGTATCCAAGCACCCCAAAGGCGGCGATGTTGAAGCGTGACTCCAAGTCGCTTCTTCTCAGCGTCTGATGGTTTGGGGAGGCACTCACATGCGATCCCATGGTGGAGAGGGGGTAGCCGCAACTGGTCCCTTCCTGGATGTAGAGGCGGCTCAACACATCGGTGTTGTCGCTCGTCCAGGTCTGGGGCATATAGCAGAGCATTCCCAAATCGAAGCGGTTGCCTCCGCTTGCACAGGATTCAAAGAGGACGTTGGGGAAGGCTGTGACCAGACGGGTCAGCAGTTCATAGAGACCAAGCACATAGCGGTGGAGGAACTCCCCGTGGTTCCTTATCTCGGAGTTCGCACTGTAGATGTCGCTGAATGTGCGGTTCATGTCCCACTTGATATAGTTCACATCAGCCAGATGCCACGTCTCTGATAGGGTGGTGAAGAGGTAGTCGCGGACATCGCTTCGAGTCAGGTCGAGCAGGTACTGGTTGCGTCCCACACTAGGTTTTCTCCCGGGGATAGCGACCATCCAGTCGGGGTGTTTCTTGTAGAGCTGGCTCTCTATGTTTACCATTTCGGGCTCGACCCAGAGGCCGAACATCATGCCCATCCGATGGATTTCCAAGGCGAGTCCTCCCAGGCCCGAAGGGAGTTTTTTTGGGTTCACCGTCCAGTCGCCCAAGCTGGTGGTGTCGTCATTGCGTATGCCGAACCACCCGTCATCGAGGACAAAGAGCTCCGCTCCCAGTTTTGATGCTTGGCGGGCGAGGCTGATGAGCTTGTCTTCTGTAAAGTTGAAGTAGGTGGCCTCCCAGTTGTTTACCAGTACAGGCCTCTCCCTGAACTTCCACTCCCCCCTGATGATATGGTTGTTGATGAAGTGATGGAAGTTCTGGCTTGCTCCGTTCATACCCTTCGGAGAGTAGGTGAGTATCGCTTCAGGGCTCTGGAAACGGTCCTGGGGGCTGAGTTCCCAGCTGAATTGATGAGGGTTGATGCCTGTCAGTATCCTAATCTTCCCATAGGGGGAGGTCTCGATCACCTCGCGGTGGTTGCCGCTGTAGATCAGGTTTGTTGCAATGCACTCGCCGTCGGCTTTTGTGAGGAAGATGCAGGGGTTGTGCTCGGCTGAGCTTACCCCTGTCTTGCTGTCGTTGATGATGATGCCCCTCTGCAGGGGCCTTTCATGCATGTAGCGCTCTCGGGACCAAGCTCCGTCAAAGGTGACAAGGTTCCAGTCATCCCCATCGAGGTCGAGTTGCAGTGAAGCAAGATTGCGGATAACTATCATGCGGTCACTGTCGTTGTAGACGGTCGCCCTGCGTGTGATGACATCACTGTCCTCAAAGATGGTGTAGGTCAAAGCGAGGCGAATGGGCAGGCTCGTCTCCTTGAGGGTGATCTCAAGGGTAGTGCAGGAACTCTTGTCCCCATAGGATTCAGGTAGGCCGCTGAAGGTCCTGGGCTTCCCAGGAATGATGCGGTAGCTCTTTACTACGAAATCGAGGGTCTGCATGCCCCTTCCGTACTCAATATCTATGAAACTCTCTCTACAGTCTCCCTTTCCCATGGTAGAATATTCCATGCGGAGGTTGCCCAGGAAAAGTGTCGGGTTGTCGCTACTGTAGGCAGTCCCCCCTCCGATGCTTATGCTTCGCTTCTCGGTGAGCGCTGCATGGGAGAGTGATGCTTCACTCAGCTTTTTGCCATAGTAGAGGTGCTCAAGGTGCCCTGTCTCTGTTATGGTAAAGAGATAGGTAGTGTTGGCGGTTGTAAGATTGAAGAGTTGGTCCTTCTTGGAAATCATGGTTGGTTCTCCTTGAACTATGACTTTGTTTCTAGTATCAGTATACTGTGTTGGGGTATTTTTACCACCCTGCTTTTGTGTGAATTGAGGAGAGAGTGATGGATATTCGTCGGTTGAGGTTGTGGGAGAGTCGAAACGCCACAGTTTTGTGCAATGATCTGATACAGGTCGTCTTGGAAGACCAAGGCGGGATGGTGCTCGAGCTGAGCAGTTCCACCCCTGCTGGAGGAAGGCTCAACGCTCACCTGCTTCCTCACTATAGGGGTAGCGGAACCTCAGTATTCAGCGACGAGAATGGCCAGTATTGGAAGGAAAGCCCGTTTCTGTACCAGAGGGCCGGTTCCTATCTGAGTTTCCCTAACTATGGCCCCGGGTTTTCCAACGAGGAGACCCAGCAGGAACACAACGGGTATACAGCCTCATCCTACTGGATGGTGGAGCGCTATGGCACCGACCCTGAGTTCGGCGGTGTCTGGCTGATGAGCCTGGTGCGAAACCGTAAGGAGAAGTGGCAGGTACGTAAGATAGACATGCTGCTTCCCAACCATCCGGTGCACTACAGTGCCAGTGTCATTACAAACAATGGGACGGAGGACCTGGTTGCCAATGTAGCCTGGAATAATGAGTTGGGATCTCCCTTTTTGGAGTCGGGGTGTGTGCTCAATGCCAGTGCTGAGTCCTGGTCGACCGGTGATGAGAATGCACTCATCGGTATCAATTCGAGGCTGGTACCCCACACCTCATTTGATGATTGGAAGAAGGCACCCCTGAAAGAGGGGGGGACGGTCGACCTGACCGAAGTGCCCCCGGTTTTGGGCAAGAGTGACTTCATCTCCGGAGTCATCCCACGTACGGCCAGCATGGGGTGGTCCAGTGTGATAAACCCAAGGCAACAGATGGTCTATTTCAATTTCTTTCCAGGCCCGGCTTCCCTCGCAGAGGATGAGGTGCCTATAAACTTCAATAACTTCCTCTTTGACTACGGAGGAAGGAGCGAGACCCCCTGGTCCCTGTACCCGGGAGGGATGAGCCAGCAGTACTCCCTTAACTGCGGTTCGGGTACAAACAACCTGTACTCCGGACTTGAGAACACGAAACCCGGGGACCAGGTGATGGGTGCCGACTCGACCATCATCATCAAGGCCGGTGAGACCAAGACACTGTACTATGCCTCAGCTTTCTGTGCGTATGACAACAACCGTATCGGTGGTAACTTCAGCTCGGTCGAACAGGTGGTTGAGGGTATTGTCCTGAAGAGGACCAAGTCCTGGGCTTTCATCCCGGCAGACTCAACCTTTCACTGCTTGAAGAGAGTGACCAAGAGGTTGTTGGCTTCGGAGTAGAGAAAGGCTTGACCTAGAAATTTGAGAATTAAGAATTAAAAGGAATCATTTGACATGATAGGATGGCGCATCTATCATATAGATGATATATCAAGCTTTTCTTACTAATGGAGGTTCTTATTTATGCAAGGAACACTATCAAAATATATGAAGGTCGGACTTATCCAGTTTATGGCCTATCCGGTGAGCGGCGGAGAGGGACCGATTGTGGAATCCTTCAAGAAGATCGCTATGGACCCTTTCTTTGAGGCAGTGGAAGTGACAAGGATGAAAGATCCTAAGGTACGGCAACAAATCCGTGCTATGAAAGAGACTGCGAAAATGACCCTTACCTATGGAGCGCAACCCAGATTGCTTTCCGCCAAGATGAACATCAACGATCTTGATGAGACAAAGCGCTTGGCCGCATTGGATAACCTGAAGCAGGGAATCGATGAAGCTTACGAGCTCGGTGCCGAGGGGTTTGCGTTTCTGAGCGGTACCTACAAGGAAGAGACCAAGGAGGCATCTTATGATGCCCTGGTACGCTCTACAAAGGAGCTCTGCTCCTATGCAAGGCAGAAAGGGTCCATGCCAGTTGTCCTAGAGGTTTTCGACTATGACGTCGATAAGAAATCCCTCATCGGACCTGCCCCTTTGGCCGCTCGTTATGCTGAAGAGGTTCGCAATGACTTCCCTGATTTTGGCCTTATGGTCGACCTGAGCCATATCCCCCTTTTGCATGAGACCGTTGAGGAATCACTTCTTCCCGTCAAGGACTACATTGTTCATGCTCATATGGGAAACTGTGTGATCAAGGACCCTTCACTTCCTGCCTATGGCGATGCACACCCCCGTTTTGGGTTCCCAGGAGGGGAGAATGACGTCGATGAGTTGGCCCACTACCTAGAGGTGCTTTTTTCCATTGGATTTTTTTCCAAAAAGACAAGGCCTGTAGTTAGCTTTGAAGTAAAGCCTTTTGGAGACGAAGATCCGGATTTGGTAGTAGCGAATGCGAAAAGGACTCTCATCCAGGCTTGGGACAAAGTTACAAGCAAATAGGTGACATTGCTGGGCAATTCACTCTGTAGGTTTACCCATTGTGGCACCAAGAGTGTCAAACTAAAAGGAATCAAGGAATTAGCATCATGCAAAATGAGTTAGAGAACAGTCGTCCCTTCCAGACTGCAGCCGAAAAAGCCTATGAAAGCATAAGCAAGAAGATCATAGAGAACGAATATAAGCCTGGAATGCGATTGGTCAGGAGAAAACTTGCAGAAGAGCTTGGAATGAGCCCTATCCCTATCCTGGAGGCGATGAAAAGGTTGGAGCAGGACGGGTTGATAGAGTATAAAGCTCACTGGGGATCTATAGTAACCATCCCCACCATTGAGCGTGTCAAAGACATGTTTATCCTTCGCGAAGCCTTGGAGTGTCAGGTAGCACGAATCATTGCCACAGGAGCAACAGAAGAGCAGTCTCAGCATCTTCGCCTCATCGCAGAGGAACTGGACAGACTTCGATTTGAGCAGGCTGATGCTACAAAGGTTACCGAGCTCCATATCAAGTTCCATATGACCCTTGCAGAATATACAGGGTTCAACTCCCTTATCTCCGGTTTGCATAAGATCAACTTTAATTGGCTTCTGTTCAAGGCTGTATTATCCAGAAGAAGTCAGGCTGCTCTCCAGCGGTACTGGCATGTCACTTTATTGGATAATATTTTGGGACAGGATCCCGATGTTGCAGAAAAGGCAATGAGGGTGCATGTGTATGATGCCTACAAGCCTTTTCTCGAAGATCTTGAGCTCAACAAGAAGCCTCTTGTATAGATAAAGAGTAATCAAGATGCAATACAACTTCTTAGAAGATTTGAGTAGCGAAAGTATCAGAAAATCTATTCGCCTGGTTGTTTTCAAACAAATCATCCTTGCTTCTCCCGATATCTGATCCGAAAGCCGGGTTTACTTGCTTATTGTCAAAAACCATTCTCCTGTGTGGTGCTGAGACTGCGCTAATGGTCGGTGAGTCCTCTGAAATTATTTTACCCCGGCTATGTCTCTAAAACTCCGGTCCGTTTTTAAGAATAGACAGATAGTATGAGACAGAACTCTCATTATCTATTTTTAATCTGACTGACAGCGCTACCCATACAAAAGATAACGTAACGGTGGTAATGATCAGACATCAGCAAATAAAAAACCATTTACAAGTCTTGTTCTGTCTCTAAACTCCATTATGAAGAATGCTCACTTCACATCAGTGGGTGAATCCTTGCTAACCAATGGCCACATCTGGCCTCTTCTTGCTGAAAGTGGGAATAAACAACAATGGTTACTGAAAATGGCTTGAAAAAACAGCAATCCAGTAACTACTCACATGTAAATAAAGAAGATCAAAACAACAGGTGTAGCTTCACCCTACACAAGAGGGACTAATTGCCTCAATTGGTTTCAGGCTTGAAGTGATTTCCTACGAGGTTTGCAGTGATAACCAACAGTACTGAAATGCCAATCATGATGATGCCCAAAGCTGAGAGCCTGCCCCACAGGCCATCATTGGAGAATTTGAGGATCTGTACAGCCATGGTCTCTGTCCCTGGTCTGGATAAGACTACAGAGAGGGAGAGTTCCCTAAAGAACATGGTAGCCATAAGGATCCATCCTGATACAATGCCTGGGATCAGCAAAGGTATTACAATACGTCGTATCGTAGTGAGAAAGGATGCCCCACATACAGTCGAGGACTCCTCAAGATGACTATGTATCTGGATGAAAGCACTAGTCATAGGCCTGATGCCGTAGGGAAGGTAGGTTGCTATATACCCGATGAGCAGTGCCCATATGGTTGCATATAGTGGGGTACGGACAAAAAACCACATGAATCCAATACCAATGACTATCCCAGGGAAGGAGAACGAGAGGAAACTCAGGGACTCCAGGATACCGGAGGCTTTGTTCTTCACTTTTACGATGACATAGGAAATGAAGATAGAGAGCAATGTTCCCAAACTAGCACCAACGATGCAGAGGAACAGACTATTCTTCAGCGAAGATAATGATACGGGGTCGTTGAGAACATTCTTCCAATGGTCGAGATTCATTGAGGTAAATGCCTTTACACTCGGCACCATCGAATAGGGAACAAAAGAGGTGTATAGCAAAACCAGTATGGGTAACATGATGAGAATAAAGGAAAATATGAGAAGGATTACAAATAGGGGAATTCTTGCTTTTTTAAGTTCTATCACTACAGGTTTGAAACCACGGCTAGAGACTGTTACATACTTTTCGCTCGATCGGGTCATATACCTGTACACATAAATCAAGGAGATGGAGAGTATAAGGATACTCATACCCACCGCTGCGGCTTTTCCATAGTCAGCAATGAAGCCTGTAGTAACCGTACGGTAAATATAGGTAGCAAGCACATAAGTCCTACCGGGCATCCCTAAAACTGAGGGGACAGCAAAGGAGGCAAGACACCGGACAACACAGAGGATAAAGGCTGCCAGGATTGCTGGACGCAACACAGGCAGCGTAATGCGAAAAAGGGTCTTCATGTTGCCAGCCCCAAAGACTCTTGAAGACTCTTCTAAGGAGATGTCAAAGGAAGCCATTGCTGGGGCTATGATCAGATATGCAATGGGAAGGTCCAACAACCCTTCCACCATGATCATCCCCCGAATGGAGTAGATGTTGAAGGGTGCATTCTCAAGTCTGAAGATATTCATGAGCAAGAGATTGAGTATCCCATTTGATGGATTCAACAACAGGGCCCAGCTCACTGCGAAAAGCACGTGGGGAATCATCATGGGGACAACGGATATTACCTTAAACATGAATTTTCCGGGAATGTTGGTCCTATTGTTCAGATAAGCCAGAAACAGGGCAAGAATTGTAGAGAATAAGGCTGAAAATAGAACAAATATCAGCGTATTGCCCAATACAGCATAAAAAGAGGGATCGGTATAGACTGATATATATTTAGCGAGAGTAAAATCACCGAAGGTATTTAACCCTTTTGAGAAGCTTCCTATAACCAGCATCACCACTGGACTGAGGGTAAGCAGGGCGAGGATCACAATAAGCAGATATGTCAGTTTCGATTGGCGATTCTTAACCATTGTCACATCTCCTATTCAGAAACCAGAAGACAGTGTTCCGGTTTGACGGAGAAAGTAACAGGATCTCCCACTTCTAGGGTTGTCTCGGGGTCAACCTTAGCCATGAACAGCACATCACCCACTCTAATCTCACTTTCATAGACATCACCGACAAATACCATAGTCTCCATAACCCCTGACAGAGTATTCTTTTGGTCCAAGGCACCCTCTTCAGCAAGGTCGATGAATTCAGGCCTGATGCAGAGGGTAAGATCACTATCCAAGGGATAGTCCCTCTCTTTGCAGACAAACTCACCCAAAGAGGTCTGTACCACAGTAAAAGAATCCTTCTGCTGTTTTACCTTAGCAGGAATAAGGTTGGACCTACCGATAAAGTCTGCAACAAACTGGTGTTCAGCGTTGAAATATATCTTTTTCGGAGCACCAATCTCCACAATCTTGCCAGAGCGCATCACCCCAATGGTATCGGACAAGGCAAGAGCCTCTATCCTGTCATGGGTGACGTAGACTGCGGTTATCTCCAATTCTGTTAGGAATGAACGTAGTTCCTTACGTGTTTCCTCGCGAAGTTTAGCATCCAAGTTAGATAGCGGCTCATCAAAAAGTATGACTTTGGGCTGTGCAACGAGGGCCCTCGCTAGGGCCACGCGTTGCTGTTGCCCACCCGAAAGCTTGGTAGCAGGACGTTTCTCAAACCCTTCCAATTGGACAAACCTCAAAGTCTCACGTACCCTTTCCTCAATCTCAGCCTTGGGCATGCCCTGGTTCTGTAAAGGATAGGCGACGTTGTTGAATACATTCATGTGGGGCCAAATGGCATAGGTTTGGAATACCATTCCCAACCCTCTTTTCTCAGTTGGTACGTATATGTTCTTCTCACTAGACCACACAACCGTATCGCCAATTTTTATCTCCCCTTCATCAGGGGTCTCCAATCCGACTATACTTCTGAGTAGCGTAGTTTTACCGCATCCACTGGGACCGAGAAGGGTGAAGATCTTGTTTGCCGGAATCGTAAGGTTCACGTCATCAAGAGCCTTTATGGTCCTTCCCTCTGAATAGTAATACTTTTTGAGACCTCGAATATGAATTTCCATGAAAAACGTCCTCTACTTTTTTGTTTTTACTTACAGCTTAAATATCTTTTCGAATTCGGCGCCCCATTTCAACAGCTCTTCATCAGAGAGGTCACGAATAGGAATTACCTTTGCCTTATCGATTCCATCGATAGGGGGAAAAACGCCAGGTGTAAGGACATATTCACCGACATCATTTGCAAGCAAGGACATCGCCTTGTCAGAAAGCCAATATTCCATGAAAGCTTCTGCAGCATTGGGATGGGGTGCACTGGCAGTGATGCCGATGGCTCTGGGAGAGCCAAGCAACGGCTGTTCTACCTGGGCCCAAGCCAAAGGAGCCGGGGCTTTGGTGATGATATATTTGGGCATTGAGATGCCAATGAGCTTTTCACCACTTTCGATAGGGGCGGGTGTTGGTCCAAAGGAAGCAACGAACATAGGATTGTTTGCAGCCAGACCTGTGAGGAACTCCATCCACTTAGCATCTGAACCAAAGACATTGTTTTCCTTCAATCCCACTAACCATGAAATGGTGGTTGCATGGTTGCCTGGATTTGCCATTACAATCTTGTTCTTCCATTTTGGAAGGGTAAGGTCCTCATAACGCTTGGGAACGTCGGCAGCCTTAACAAGTTCGGTATTGTAGATCAGGGCAACATACTCGATACCAAACTGATAGATACCCCCGTTGTTCCTAGTCCATTCAGCATAGGATTGTGCAGCGGGTGAGAAATAATCCTTAATAACCCCATATTGTTTTAATATCTCCATCACGGGAAGTGGGGCTTGGACCACATCTGCGGCCAACTTGCCGGCTTGGAACTCTGTAAGCACAGTAGTAGCAAAATTCGACGTTGAGAGGCGGGTATTCTCAGCTAGTATACCGGTGTCTTTCTGGAATGCTGCAAGAATCGGTTCGATGGCCGTGATACTGGCATACAAGGCGACTTTTTCTTCCATCACTTTTGATTCTTTTTGCGGTGCCTTTTCTTGGGCGCCAGCGGCAAAGAGCATGCTTCCCATAATAAGGAAACTGGTGACGATACCAATGACTCTGATAGTTTTTTTCATTTCTAACTCCCCTTTTTCAAATTCGTTTTGCAATACAGCAACACAGTCGTATCTTACCTGCCTTTTCCTGATCTGGAATCAAACAGGCAGGAAAAGCACAGGAAGCAAGATCAAAAATGTGCTACTGGCTCTATCATATCATATATTTTTTCACCCATGACAAATTATTATTATTATTGTTGATTGCCTGAATGAGCCTCATTAATTGTTTTATTTGGAACTATTTACTATAAGTTTTAAGATTAAACGCTACAACGACAAACTAAAACTTACAAAATAGGAAAATCAAAAATGTTACACGAGAAAGGGGACTACAGAGACCTTTTCCACACTATAAGAGAGGGTAGAGCGTAGAAAGGCTTTTGCAGCCATGAGGGTTTGTATATGGAAAGATGTATGCCGCCTAAGGAAAATGCTCAGACTACTGACTCTTTACCAGAATAGGACACAGCTTCATATTCAAGTTGTCCAAGCTTGTCATAACGAAACCAAGTCCTATGCTTTTTCCTGCCTCATAATGTCCGATCTGCCAAAAAGCTCCGTTCTCCCTGTAGCCAATGACACTGCAGAGGAGGTATGTCTCTATGGGGCATCGAGAGCTGTTTTGACCGTATGAGGAACAGGGCTGTGAAAAAAATAAGAAGGACGAGGTTTGGGAAGCTGCCAACTATAGCAAGAGGCTCATCGGGCCATTCACTTTCTTTACGTGCACTATCATTGGTGGTTTGCACCTCATTACCTAATTTTCTCAATTGTTATGGTCTATATGCAAACGCACCTAGTGTTAGGTAGAAACCTTGAATAGGTATTGTATTCACGGAGAATTAGTAAATATATCTCTTGTAAGGAATAAAGATTTAAATAATAAAAATTGACAGCTTAATATATATGATATATCATATATAGTATCTTTACTAACCAATATGTTTGGTAACGTACGAAAAGAAGCTTTGGACTTCTATACTTAAGGAGAAGAGACAATGAAAAATTCTATGAAACTCGCTCTGGTATTCACCCTGCTCTTAGCAAGCGTAACTCTTTTTGCTGCAGGTACCTCTGAAAAGGCTCCTGTTGCAAATGACGCATCCGATTACCCTTCTAAACCAATCCAGGTAATCCTGCCTGTTGGAGCGGGTGGGGACACTGACCTTAATGCAAGGCTTTTCTCCAGATATATGGAGAAGGAACTTGGCAAGTCTTTTGCCATAGTCAACACATCAGGTGGTGGTGGGACGGTTGGGATGCAGAAGGTCCTGGACTCTGCCGCTGACGGATACACTGTGCTCTTTTACCATGGTGAGGCAATGATTCCTAAGATTGCAGGCATGGTAGACTACGGCTTGGAAGCTTTCGACATGGCTGGTATCTGCCTTCTTGACGATACGACTGTCCTGGCAACACACCCTGGTATGCCTTTCAAGACTATTCCTGAGTTTGTATCCTATGCCAAGGCAAATCCCAATGCTGTTGAGTTTGGAATAATGACCGGTGGCTATCCTCACCTCGTAGGCATTGTTCTGGAAGATGTTGCAGGAATTGATCTTAATTTGGTTGACGTGGGTGGTAATGCTGCCAAGACCGTTGCCCTTAAAGGAAGAAAGACTCAAGTCATCAATACCCAGTATGGATTGACCCAGGATTACTTCAAGTCTGGTGACTTTGTTGTGCTTGGTCTGACTTCCAAGGTGCGTAACCCCCTCTTCCCAGATGTCCCTACCACTACAGAACAGGGACTGCCTCTTGAGTTCAACAAATTCTTTTTCTATGCTATGCCCAAGGGAACTCCCAAGGCAATCATCGAGAAGTTCTCAGCAGCAATGAAGCGTGTTGTAGAAGATCCTGCCTACCAGGCTGAGGCAGCCAAGTATTTCGTGACTCCCTCGTATATGAATCCTGAAGATGCTACGAAGCATGCCGAAGAGACATACAAGTACTTTGCACAATACCAAGACCTAATGAGAGGGACTTCTAAATAATTCCCAAGTATATCAGTGACGTTGCAAGGCGTGGTTCCCATGCCTTGCAATGTGCATTTTAGAGGAAAAGAGTATGAACAAGAAGAACTTTGGATTGGGTGTCTTTGTCATTGCCCTTGGCTTTGCAATGTTCTTGGCAAGTTTGGGTATCAAGGACTTTGCTGCAGTTGGGGTAGGTGCGACCTTTTTCCCACGTCTCGCTAGCATGGGATTTGTCATATTGGGGGCATTGCTCATCATTCAAGTCCTTAGAAAACCAGAAACCACTGGCAGGGAAACAGACTCATCAGAGGTGGCGGACACCCGTAAGAAATACTATTCGATAGTACAGTCCATAGTCCTTATAGTATTGTTTTTGACCTTGTTGGAAACCCTTGGGTATATCATCTGTTCGGCACTGTACATATTTTTTCAGATATTGGTTCTGGCCAATGAAAAGAAGAAAAGATATGTCCTGTATGGAATCATCTCAGTGATCAGTTCGTTGACAACCTACGTGCTGTTCGTTCGTGTCTTTCAAGTCATGATCCCAAGAGGGATTTTGGGATAACGTATCGGGAGTAACCTAGCTATGATTGTTGAAGGAATTATGTCCGTCTTGACGGTTAAGACAATTTCCTTGATTTTTGGGGGAACTGTCCTGGGTATCCTTTTTGGATCTATCCCAGGCATTACCGTAACTATGGGAGTGGCCTTGTTTCTCCCCATCACCTTCAGCATGGAACCCGTACAGGGACTCTCCTTGCTGATGGGCCTGTATATCGGAGGGACTTCGGGAGGCCTTATCTCAGCGGTGCTCCTGAACATTCCCGGTACCCCTGCCTCCATCTGTACCTGTTTCGATGGGGCCCCTTTGGCCCAGCAAGGCAAAGCGGGTAAGGCTCTTGGCATCGGTATCGTCTTTTCGTTTCTGGGAGGTATGTTCAGCCTTATAGTACTTTTCTTCGTCTCCCCTTGGCTTGCAAGTGTCGCTCTCAATTTCGGAGCGTATGAATATTTTTCCATCGGTATCTTCAGCCTTACCCTGGTATCTACCATGAGCGGAAAATCCTTTATAAAAGGACTTATCAGCGCATTGCTCGGGTTTTCCTTTACTTTCATCGGTATGGCACCCATTACAGCCCTTCCCCGATTCACCTTCGGGTTCAAGCAATTGAATGGAGGGCTTAGCCTGCTTCCTATCCTTATCGGGCTTTTTGCAGTTTCCCAGCTTTTTGAATCGTCAGGGGAAACCGAGCAAGAGGTAAAACCAATCGAATATTCTATCAAGGGTTTTGGATTCTCTTTAAAAGAATTTGTTTCACAGAAATGGAATTTTCTGCGTTCTGCTGTAATTGGAACCGGGGTCGGCATCCTTCCAGGCCTTGGCGGTGCAATTTGCAGCGTAGTGGCCTATGGCGTGGCTAAGAAGCAATCGAAATATCCCGAGAAGTTCGGTACAGGAGTCATTGATGGCATTGTCGCTTCCGAGACAGCCAATAATGCTTCAACCGGAGGGGCCCTTGTCCCCCTGATGACGCTTGGTATTCCAGGTGATAACACCACGGCCATCCTGCTTGCAGGGTTCATGGTCCATGGGATTACCCCCGGACCGCTGTTGTTCGAGAACAACGGGGTGTTGGTCTATGGTATCTTTACTGCCCTTGTTCTTGCCAATATCTTTATGATCATCTCTGAATTCGGTGGGATGCGCCTGTTTGTGAAAGTACTTGCAGTACCCAAGCATATCCTTCTTCCCATTGTCATCACTCTTTGTGTGATCGGTTCCTATGGACTGAACAACAGGATGTTTGATGTCTGGACCATGCTCTTCTTTGGAGTCCTTGGATTTGGCATGAAAAAGTTTGATATTCCATCCACTCCACTTCTGCTTGGAGCAATTCTCGGACCTATTATTGAGACGGAACTCCGTAGGGGCCTGATGAGAAGCAGAGGAAGTTTCCTCCCCTTCTTCACCGAGCCTATTTCTGGTGCCATCCTTATCATAACGATCCTCATAGTCCTATATTCCGCACTGAAGACCTTCAGAAAGGCAAGCCTAAAGAAACGTGTTCAGTAATTTACCTACATAGAAAAGGGGAGCCTTTCGGATAGGATTGTTTGGTTGATGGATCAGGAGGCAAGCTCCTCCTGATGTTTGGAAAGGGTGTAGAAATTTCAGAGTAAGCTGAATTTCGCATGAAAGTCCCGGTCTAAGCTGAGGACACCCGCCTAATTTCCAATGATTGGTTGAAGATACATAATAAATTGATTTCGCGTGTGACGCAAAGGAATAAGATATGGCCATTAATAAATTGCGGGATGGAAAGGCAGTGGTTGGAACAATGATTCGTATGGTACGAAATCCAGCCATTGTTTTGGTAGCAGCCAATGCAGGACTTGATTTTATCATGTTTGATATGGAGCATGGTGCCTATAGTTTTGAGACGATTGCTGATGCAGCCTCTCTTGCCCGGGCTGAGGGGATAGAGTGTTTTGTCCGTGTCTCGGAGCTGTCTAAGGGTACTGTATCCCGAGCTCTTGATTGTGGTGTAACTGGAGTTATGGTTCCGATGATTAGGAATGCGGATGATGCAAGGCTTTTGGCAGGTTGGGCAAAGTTTGCTCCGATTGGAGAGAGGGGACTAGGAGGCAATGGGGCTCATACTGAGTATCATGATGAAGGTGGGAACTCTTCCTCTTTTATGAAAAAATCAAACAGCAAGGTGGTGACAATTGCTCAGATAGAGCTTTCTGAAGCAATTGATAATATTGATTCGATTGCTGCTGTTGAGGGTATCGATGCCCTGCTTATTGGTCCTGCAGACCTTTCCAACTCTCTGGGTGTCAGTGGCCAATTCAACCATCCCAAGATGGATGAAGCCATACAGAAGGTAGCAGATGCAGCAAAGAAATATGGTAAGGTCTTTGGCTTCCATGCGGGGGAAGAGCTTATCCGCAAATGGATTCCTGCAGGACTTACACTTAGGATGAGCCAGATGGACATCAACCTGCTACTTAGTGGTATGAGTGCCATCACAAAGCTTAGGGACTAGAAGAGAGCCTAGTAATCATCTGTAGATAATTATTCTTAAAGAAATGCATAGATTGCAAGGAACCCATGAGTCGCACTCATGGGTTCCTTTTGCACATGAAAATATTTTCTTTGTAGGGATTGCTTTTACAAACAGTTGCTGCTGGATCTATTCCG
>DUPO01000089.1 GCA_012838275.1 Spirochaetales bacterium | reverse complement strand
TTCTATGAAGAGGCCTCCAATTCGGTTGAGGGCCAGACACGAGAGGGGCGGGAAAGGATTATCACCACGGTTGTCAAAAGGAATCGCAATCCCCTCATCATGGCAGGAGCCACAACCGCAGCAGGCTTCCTAGCCCAGCTCACCAGCCCGCTCGCACCGTTCAGGACCTTTGGCCTGCTCTGCGCGATAGGAGTTGTCCTTTCACAGCTCTCGGCTCTCTATCTTCTGCCCGCTCTAATTCGTATTTCCTATGCAAACTCCTCGGTACAGAGGAAGAACAGGAAAACCCGTGAAAAATTTGACCCTTCCCGAATCTTCATCTATATAGCCTCGAAGCAAGGGAAACTTCTTATCATAGTATCGGTGATTCTTGTGGCCGCTACGCTGCTGTCGGTCCCCCGAATCCGCACTGGAACCAATATGCTGGCCTTCTTCAAGCCTTCATCAAAGCTCGTACAGGACACCAAGCTCTACAACAGCAAGATGCAAGGCAGTGGCATCCTGACAGTTATGATAAAGAGAGATACCAAAAAGACCATTCTCCAGCCCTCGTTCCTGACCAGCCTGGACGAATTCTCCCAAAGCATGGAACAACGTGATGATGTGGGTGGTGTACAGACCATCCTTCCTTTCATCAAGCGCATGAACCAGATAATGGGGCCGCAACAGGGAGATACCCTCCAAACAGATGAGGCCATGCCGGACTTTGACTTTTTCGGCGGATCATTTGGTGCTGTCGAGGAGGAAGATCCTCTACCCGAAGCAGATATAGAACCTATAGTCATTGCTCAGGATGGCAGCTACTACGAGATTCCCTCCGACCCGGCAAAGTATGGGCTTCAGACTGAAGAGGAGCTGAGTCAGCTCATAACCCAGTATCTCTTGTTATACAGTGGAAACTTGGGCAAGTTCATCAATGACCCGATCGAGCCCGATTCCCTACTTATGACCATCAGCCTCCTGAAAACGGATACCCCGACTTTGAGAAATGTCACCAACACCATTGAAGGGCACTTCAACTCCACCCTTCCTCCAGGTTGGACCATGCAGATCGGAGGGGGGGAAGCGATAAGCCTCGCCCTTACCGAGCTGGTGACCAGATCACAGATTTACTCCCTATTCGGTGCACTCATCATAGTCTGGCTCCTGGTCCTCATCCTCTTCCGATCATTCAAGCTGGCAACCTTAGGGCTCATACCCTGCATATTCGCACTGATGGGGATCTTTATCTCGATGGCAATCTTTGATATCGAGCTTGATATCATCACGAGCCTGCTCGCTGCCCTGGCCATCGGCATCGGGGTGGACTATGCGATCCACCTGCTTGCAGCCTATGTGAGAATTGGAGCGATACTGCCTGAGGAGGAGGTTTTCGCTGAGGTGATGAAGACAACCGGCAAGGCAATCCTGATCAATGCGGCCTCAGTCACCTTAGGCTTCATGGGCTTATTGTTCAGCCGCTTCACTCCCATATCCCGGATGGGCCTCCTGTTCTGCATATCGATGGTGTTCGCTTCGTTGAGCAGTCTTACCATCATGCCGGCCCTGCTTCGTCGCATCAAACTAAAAAACAGACTGCTCATACCAGACAAAAAATAAATTCAAGGAGAATTTCATAATGAAAAAAACACTTCCTTTCATAGTAATAGTATCACTCATGCTGTTGGTAAAGCTGACAGCAGCGCCTCTTCCCCAGGAAATCATGGACAAGGTGATGGAGGTTCAGAGCAGCACCAGCTCAGCTATGGACCTGGCCCTTACGCTCATAGACCCATCAGGACAGGAGAGGACAAGAAGACTGCAGACCCTCTCCCTCACCGAGAATGACAGGACATCGTCCATCACTGTCTTTCTCTCCCCATCAAGCGTAAAGAATACCCGCTTTCTTGCAGTGGAGAACGAACAGGGAAAGACAGACCAGTGGATATACCTGCCAGCCCTCAAACGGGTAAAACGAATAGCGGCGAATGAGGAGGGAGGTTCTTTCATGGGAAGCGACTTCTCCTATGCTGATATGGCCTCAACCACCTATGACGCTGATGAGGCTACCCACACACTGCTCGAAGAGACGGATACAATCTACAAGGTCCGCTCAGTCCCCTTCGACACAACCACCTATGGAAAGACTGAGACTACAGTCGACAAGGCGACCTTCCTTCCCCTACAGGTCGATTTCTACGCTAAGGACGGCGTCACTCTGGAGAAACAACTCCTGACCAAAGAGACCGAACAGATAAACGGACGCTGGATACCCAAGGTCATAACCATGACCACCATCTCAAGCGGGCACAGTACCCGCATTGAGATTATCCAAGCCCAGTATGATATTGCGATGAACAGCAACTATTTCACCACCAGATTTCTTGAAACAGGGAGGCCATAATGAAACGTATAGCACTAGTGTTCCTAACCATAAGCTTGCTCCTAGGCAACCTTTTCGCCTTTGCAGGTTTTGATGACATATTCGCCTCTGAAGATCCAGTAGAAGAGACAAAGAAGATGAATTTCTCCGTCTCAGGATCTGTAGGAGCTACTGTTGGATTCTATTTTAATGACCAAGTTTTCTCTGAGCAGCTTCTGAGACTAAATCTCCTTGCTGACAGTCCCTCCTTCAAATCAGAAGCTGCTCTCTCCTTTGATGCTCATCAGAAAGAACTCAAAGCAGATACCATCTCCATAACCTCCTTCTTCGACTGGGGCTTCATCAAGGCAGGCCTACTCAAAGAAGAATGGGGATCAGGAGACGGAGTACACGTAGTGGACGTACTCAACGCCTTTGACTACTCCAAAGGCCTCTC